>CACPPK010000006.1 GCA_902635845.1 uncultured Pelagibacteraceae bacterium
ACTTTTTCATATTTAAAAGTTAATTTTAATTATCAGGATATTCATAAAGCAAACGAAATTTTCAATAAAATTTTAGATGACGAAATTTCTAATAAGATGCCGCTAGATATTATTGACGAAGCTAGAAAAAATTTTGATGAACGATTAGAGAAAATAAATTGGGATGTTTATTATCAAGACTTACCTTTTAATCCTAGTGCTCTTTCTTTATATAAGTGGGCTCCGATTGCAGAGGAATTAAAAACTTTAGATCGAAAGATTGTTTTAAATTCGATGATTTTAAAATGGGATGTTGTTAAACAAGAGTTTAAAGATTTAATTCAGTTTTAAATATTTTTTCTATTATCTACTAAACTATCTACAACACTTGGATCCGCTAGAGTCGTTGTGTCTCCTAATTGACCGTGCTCGTTAGCAGCAATTTTTCTTAAAATCCTTCTCATTATTTTTCCTGATCTTGTTTTAGGAAGACCTGGAGTAAAATGAATTAGATCTGGAGTTGCCAAAGGACCAATTTGTTTTCTAACCCAAAGTTTTAGATCTCTTTCTAGTTCACCAGTTTCGCTTTCTCCTGCATTCAAGGTTACATAACAATACAAACCATTACCTTTAATATCATGAGGGTAACCAACTACAGCAGCTTCAGCTACTTTTGGATGAGCAACAAACGCACTTTCAATTTCAGCTGTTCCAAGATTATGTCCCGAAACAATAATTACATCATCTACTCTACCAGTGATCCAGTAATATCCATCTTTATCTCTTCGACATCCATCGCCTGTAAAATATTTGCCATTAAATTGAGAAAAGTATGTATCTATAAATCTTTGATGATCACCATAAACAGTTCTCATTTGTCCAGGCCATGATTGAGCTATGCATAATCTTCCTTCTCCAGCGCCTTTAACTTCTTTACCGTTTTTATCTACAAGGACTGGTTTAATTCCATAGAAAGGTTTTGTTGCAGATCCGGGTTTAAGAGGAATTGCACCTGTTTGAGGAGCAATCATTATACCTCCGGTTTCTGTTTGCCACCAAGTATCTACAATTGGGCATTTAGAATTACCTACAGTTTTATAGTACCACATCCAAGCCTCTGGATTTATAGGTTCCCCGACTGTTCCTAAAAGTTTAAGTGACTTCCTTGAGGTTTTTTTAACTGGTTTATCTCCCTCACGCATTAAAGCTCTAATTGCAGTTGGTGCTGTATAAAAAGTATTTACTTTATATTTATCAACTATTTGCCACCACCTTGAACTATCAGGATAATTTGGAATTCCTTCAAACATTATAGTTGTTGCACCATTTGAAAGTGGTCCATAAATAATATAACTATGTCCAGTCACCCAACCAATATCAGCAGTACACCAATAAATATCTTTTGGTTTGTAGTTGAAAATATATTGATGAGTCATTGATGCATAAACCATATAACCACCAGTAGTATGAAGAACACCCTTAGGTTTACCTGTTGAACCCGAAGTATATAAAATAAATAACGGATCCTCTGCATTCATTTCTTCAGGTTCACAATGATTAGGAACGTCTTTAATTAAATCATGATACCAAACATCTCTATTTTGATCCCAGTTGATGTAATTTCCAGTTCGTTTAACAACAATACATTTTTTAACGTTTGGACAACTCATTAAAGCTTCATCGACTGTATATTTCAGTGGTATAGTTTTTCCACCCCGCACCCCTTCATCAGCAGTGATTATATACTCAGACTCGCAATCATTCACTCTTCCAGAGATAGAGTCTGCTGAAAAACCTCCAAAAATAATTGAATGAACTGCACCAATTCTCACACAGGCCAGCATTAAAATTGCTAACTCTGGTATCATAGTTAAATAAATTGTTACACGGTCACCTTTTTTAATTCCTAATTTTTTTAAACCATTTGCTGCTTTAGAAACTTTTTGATGAAGTTGTTTATAAGAAATTTTTTGACTATCTTTTGGATCATCTCCAACCCAAATAATTGCAGTTTTATCTTTTTTATCCTTTAAATGTCTATCAATGCAATTTGCAGAAGCATTTAAAGTTCCATCTTCAAACCATTTAATTTTTACTTCTTTTGTACTGTATTTTACGTCTTTAATTTTTTTATATGGTTTTATCCAAGTAATTCTTTTTCCTTCTTTCCTCCAAAATTCTTCATTGCTTTTTATAGATTGAGAATATTTTTGTTGATATTTACTTTTATTTGCTAAGCTACTTTTAACCCATTCTGGTTTTGTTTTAATAACAACTTCAGGAGGTGTATTTCCATTTTCCTTTTTTGCTTTAATTCTTTTTTTTGGTTTTTTAGAAGATCTTTTTCTAACTTTAGATCTTCTCTTCACCTTTTTTGAGGTTTTTTTTCTAACTTTAGACTTTTTTTTTCTTACCTTGCTTTTCTTCTTCTTTTTTTTTGGCATAGGACAATTTTTTTTTTAAATCTTACTCATGTTATTTATAATTTTCCAGCTTTTATAATCAACAGGCATTACAGAAAGCCTACTTTGCTTTATCAGAGCTAAATGGCTTAAATCCTTATTTTTTTTAATACTTTCGAGCGTTATGGGCTTTGAAAATTTAGACTTAAATTGAACAGTAACAGCAACAAATCTCCCTGTTTTGTCTGTTTTATCTATATACGATTCTTTAATAACTTTTACTATTCCAACTATCTCTTTTCCTATGTTTGAATGATAAAAAAAACATAGATCTCCTTTCCTCATACTTTTTAAATTTTTTGCAGCTTGATAATTTCTGACACCATCCCAAGGCGCACCTTTAATTCCAGCTTTTTTTTGTTGGTCAATTGACCAAACATCTGGTTCAGATTTCATCAACCAATATTTCATTATAATTGAACTCCAGCACCTTTGAGAAAAGCTGCATCTTCATCTAAAGGCCATCTAGGTTTTGCTGGATAATCTAAATCATCAAATTGATTTATTTTAAATTTTTCCAAACCTACCATTGCAATCATTGCTGCATTATCTCCACAAAACTCTATAGGTGGAAAAATACTTTTATAATTATTTTCTTCACATAGATTAATTAACATAGACCTAATTTTTTTATTTGCTGCAACTCCTCCAGCAACAACGAAAATTTTTTCATTTAATTCGTTTATTTTTTCAAATTCAGTAAAAGCAATCTTTGTTTTTTTATATAAAATTTCCTCAATTGTTTTTTGAAAAGATGCTGCAAGATCATATTTATCTTGTTCTGATTTAATTGTTTTGCTTATCTTCAACACGGCAGTTTTTAGACCTGCAAAAGAAAGATTGCATCCTCCTTTGCTGAAAATTGGTTTTGGTAAATCATATTTTTCTGGATCACCTTTTTTAGCTAAAATTTCTATTTGAGGTCCTCCTGGAAATTCTATTCCTAAAAGCTTTGCTGTTTTGTCAAACGCCTCACCTAATGCATCGTCAATAGTTGTTCCCAATCTTTTATATTCACCAAGCTTCTGAACACTTAAATATTGTGAGTGCCCACCTGAAATTAAAAGAAGTAAATATGGATAATTTAATTTTGTATTTAGTTTTGGACTTAAAGCGTGTCCCTCTAAATGATTAACAGCAATAAAAGGTTTATTCATTGCAGTTGCGAAAGCTTTACCAAAACTTAATCCAACTGATAAACAAACAATTAATCCAGGACCAGCGGTAGAAGCAACAGCATCTATTTCCTCAATTTTTCTTCCACTTTCATCAATAGCTTTTTTGACAATCCAATCAATTTTTTCAATGTGTGAACGTGCTGCTAGTTCAGGAACTACACCACCAAACTCCCTATGAACCTCCACTTGGCTAGAAACAATGTTGGATAAAACTACTGGGAATCCTTCTTGATTTTCAGTTATTAAAGAAGCTGCTGTTTCATCACAACTAGACTCTATTCCAAGAATTAAGGGTTTTTTGCTCATTCAAATAGTTTTTAATAATTGTACAATCTTTATACAAGTAAGAAATAATTTTTTATGAGAAAAAAAATAATAATTGGATCAAGGGGTAGCAAGCTTGCCTTACTTTATGCTCAACAAGCTAAAGATAAGATTATTGAAAATACCAACCTTGGTAATGAAGATATTTTAATTAAATCAATTAAAACTAAAGGTGACGAAGTACAGGATATAAGATTATCTGAGCTTGGTGGCAAAGGATTGTTTTCTAGTAATATTGAAAGAGAACTTCAGTTAAAAAATATTGATATTGCAGTCCATGCACTGAAAGATATGCCTGCTAATGAGACAGAAGGATTAAGGACAGATTCTTTTCTTAAAAGAAATGACCCTAGAGAGATTTTAATTACAAAGAACAAAAAAAAACTTAAAGATTTAGATCAAAAGTCAATTGTTGGTACCTCATCATACAGAAGAGAATTTCAAATAAAAAAAATTAGGCAAGATTTAAAATGTAAACTAATTAGAGGAAATGTAGATACTAGAATTAGAAAATTGAATGAGGGGATGTATGATGCAATTATTTTGTCTTATGCTGGTATCAAATTTTTAAAATTTGAAAATGAAATCTCAGAAATTTTTTCAGCTGAAGAAATAATTCCTAGTGCAGGACAAGGCATAATTGCTCTTCAGTGCAGGGAGAATGATGATGAGACAATTTCTATTTTAAACAAAATTAATCATGAGGAAACATATAAAAGAGCTCACCTTGAGAGAAATATTTTAAAAGTTTTAGATGGGGATTGTGAAACAGCAATTGGTGCTCATTCTGTGGTTGATGGAGATAATATTACAGTGGAGGCCGAACTTTTTTCTTTAGATGGTAAACAAAGGTTTTATGAAAAAAAAGTTGGCAATTTGAATGATTTTAAAGAAATTGGTAAAGAGATTGGAATACTTTTAAAAACAAAATCAAATAATTCATATAAAAGATAATATGCATATTTTGTTAACTAGACCACTGGAGGATTGTTCTGAAATGATATTAAAATTTCAATCATTAGGACATCAAGTTTCTCATCTTCCATTAATAAGAATTGAAAAGGTTAATTATGAAGAAATTAACTTTTCTGAATATGGTGGAATTGTTTTTACTAGTGCAAATGCAGTAAAATTTTTAAATACAGTAAAATTAGATAAAAATATTAAATGCTTTTGTGTTGGAAATGCTACAGAAAATAAAGCAAGAAGTGTTGGTTTTCAAAATACAATTGCGGCTGAAGGAAATGTTACAAACTTAAAGGAGTTAATTATACAAAGTTATGAGTCCAAAAATAAAGAATTACTTTATTTTAGTGGTGAAACAATATCGGTTGATTTAGATCAACAGTTATTAAGCGAAGGTTTTAAAGTAAAAAGAATTATTAATTACAGAGTAGATCATAATCAAAAATTTGATGAGAAATTTGTTAATGAATTAAAATTAAATATGCCTGATATGGTCTATGTTTACTCTCAAAATAGTGCGTCAAGTTTCTTAAATTTCATAAAGATTTACCAAACCGAAAATTTATGGATGAATACAAATTTGATGTGTATAGGCGAAAAAACCTCGTCAATACTGAACGAAATCAAATGGAAAAAGATTTTTCTTTTTAATCCTGGAGAAGAAGAGTTTTTGTTATATAAAATTTAGAAATGGAATTAATTAATAATTTTTCGGAGATATTTTTATCAGTATGGAATAAAGGAATTCTTGGTGTTGATATCTTTCAAATCTTAATTGGTATTGGAATATTTTTACTATTCTTAATTTTTAGAGGTCTAATAAGTAAATTAGTTATTAAAAAATTAGAAATTATCTCGAAAAGAACAACGAATAAATTAGATGATACTTTTGTTCAATCACTTGTAGGTCCAGCAAGATTTTTACCAATTGTATTAGGATTTTTTATTGCAAGCTACTACATGACTTTCTCACTAGAAGGAAGAGAAGTGGTAGATACAATTAATAGAACATTGATCACTATTTTAATTTTTTGGGTAATTCACCAAATCATAGAACCAATCTCATACATACTCAGTGGTTTAGACAAATTGTTAACAAGAGAACTTATTGGCTGGATAATTAAATCACTAAAAATTTTAATTTTTATTTTAGGTTTAGCAGCAGTTTTAGAATTGTGGGGAATTAAAATAGGTCCAATCATTGCAGGTCTTGGATTGTTTGGTGTTGCTGTAGCATTAGGGGCACAAGATTTATTCAAAAATTTAATATCAGGAATTTTAGTTTTAGTTGAAAAGAGATTTAAAATTGGAGATTGGATAGCTGTCGAGGGTATTATTGAAGGTGTAGTAGAAAAGATTGGATTTAGATCAACAACAATTAGAAAGTTTGATAAATCTCTTGCTATTATTCCAAATTTTCAATTTGCTGAAAACGCAGTTGTAAATGTAAGTGAAACTTCAAATTGGTTAATCAGTTGGATTATTACACTTCAATATGACACTACGGTAGATCAGTTAAAAAAAATTAGAGATGAAATCGAAAGTCATATTAATTCAAGCGAAGATTATAATACCTCAATTGGTGTTGCGGTAAGAGTTGATAAATTTTCTGATAGTTCAATAGATATGTATGTAAGATGCTTTACAAAAACAGGAAGTTGGAATAATTGGCTTGATGTAAAAGAAAGATTAGCAATTGCGATTAAGGAAATTGTAGAAAAAAATGGTGCTTCATTTGCTTTCCCAAGTCAGTCGATTTATGTTGAGAAAAAATGATAGCTATTTTTTATTTAGTTTTACAAATTTTAAAATTGTACTCTTATGTTGTAATCGCCAATGTTATTGTAAGTTGGTTAATAGCTTTTAACGTTCTTAATACTCAAAATAGGTTTGTGTATGCAATTTTAGAGTTGAGTTACAAATTAACCGAGCCTTTCTTGAATAAAATTAGACGTTTTTTGCCAAATTTAGGTTCACTAGATATTTCTCCAATCATTCTTCTTTTATTGATTTGGTTTATCGAAATGTGTATGAAGCTGTACATCGCACCAATGATTTTTTAAGAGAGAAATATGATTTTAATTGATGGAAAAAAAGCAGCCGCAGAATTAAGAGCAGAGTTAAAGAAAGAAGTTGCAGAGTTAAAATCAAAACATAATAAAGTACCAGGTTTAACAGTAATACTGATTGGTGACTTAACACCTAGTCAGATTTATGTAAGAAATAAAGAGAAGTCAGCAAATGAGGTGGGATTAAAATCTGAAGTAATTAAATATCCAGATTCAGTTGAAGAAAAGACTGTTCTAGAAAAAATTCAAGAATTAAACAGTGATGAAACTGTTTCAGGAATTTTAGTTCAACTTCCTTTACCTAAGCATATTGATAAGCAGAAGGTTATAGAAGCTATTGATCCCTCAAAAGATGTAGATGGATTTCATCCAATGAATGTAGGCAATCTTTCATCTGGCTATGAAAGTTCGATACCTTGTACTCCGCTTGGATGTTATTTGTTGATAAAAAAAATTGAACCTAATTTAAGTGGTAAAAAAGCTGTGGTTGTGGGTAGATCGAATTTAAATGGTAAACCAATGACACAACTTCTATTAAAAGAAAATTGCACCGTAACTATAACTCATTCAAAAACTAAAGATTTAAAAGCTGAATGTTTAGAGGCAGATATAATTGTTGCTGCTGTAGGTATACCCGAACTTGTTAGAGGAGATTGGGTTAAGAAAGATGCTATTGTTATTGATGTTGGTATAAATAAAACTGATAACGGGATAGTTGGTGATGTTCATTTTGATGAAGTTTCAAAAAATGCAAAAGCACTTACTCCAGTTCCAGGCGGTGTAGGTCCAATGACCATTGCTTGTTTACTTAAAAATACCATAGACTGTTTCAAAAGATCGCAAATTTAATAATTAAACCCCTAGCTGTAATCTGTTAATTTATTAGGATGAAAAAACCTAAACGACCATACAGATTTGGTATAATTTTCTTGCTTCTTACAGTTCCACCTATTGGCGCAACTCAGCTAGGTTGGTATTTGCATGACAAGCAAACTGGTTTTGATTATGGTATGATTGTAGGTACTGTATCAGTAATATACGCTGCTTATTTAATGTATGAAAAAAAATGGCGTGAAGAGGATGAAGATTAAATTATGGAAAAAATAATTTTTTTTGGATTGGTTATTCCTATTATGGCTTATGTTTTATACTTAGGTGGAATGGCAATTATGAATGGTTTTAAGTCTAAGGAAGCTAATAGAGCTGAGAAAGAGGAAGCTGAAAGTGAGGGTAGGGAGACAAGCGAGACTTCTGATGAACAAAGCAGCAATTTAAGCGATGAACTTACTAAATTGAATGATTTAAAAGAAAAAGGAATTATTTCTCAAGAGGAATTTGAAAAGGCGAAAAATAAACTATTAAATAATTAAATAGTTTAATCATGTTTAATGGTTTTAAAAAAAAATTTGTTAAGGTAAACAAGGGTAAAATATTTTGTAGATTTAAAGGTAATGGTCCTCCTTTATTGCTACTTCACGGATATCCACAATCACATGTAATGTGGCACAAGACTGCTCCTGAACTTAGTAAATATTTCACAGTAATAGTTGCTGATCTTAGAGGATACGGGGACAGTTTGGTTTTGCCTGGTGGAATTAATCATAAAAATTATTCTAAAAGAGAAATGGCTAAAGATATGATTCAATTGATGAGTAAATTAAATTTTAAAAAATTTTTTGTTGCAGGACATGATAGAGGCGGGAGAGTTGCACACAGAATGGCAAGAGATTATAGAAATAAAATTATGGCTTTAAGCGTATTAGATATTTGTCCAACTCTTGATATGTACGAGCACACAGATATGAAATTTGCAAAAGGATATTTTCATTGGTTTTATTTAATACAGCCTGCACCTTTACCGGAGAAAATGATAATGGCAGACCCTAAAAGATGGCTACATAGTCGCTTTAATAGGTCATCTAAACGTGCGATTGGAAGAGTTGAAGATGAATATTTTAGAGCCTTTAAACAAAATAAAAGAATTCATGCAACATGTGAAGATTATAGAGCTGCGGCGACTATAGACTTAGAGCACGATAAAAAAGATAGAAATAAAAAATTAAATATTCCCATCCAAGTTTTGTGGGGAAAAAAAGGAGTAGTTGGAAAGCAATTTAATTCTATTAAAATTTGGCAAAAATATACAAATAAAAAAATCTATGGTGCAGAAATTAATTCAGATCATTTCATTCCAGAAGAAAGTCCTAAACAAACTATAAATCATCTAAAAAAATTTTTTCTAAAAAATGTTAAAAATAATTCCAAATAAAAAAAATATTGGGGCAGAAATAATTGTAAATTTAAAAGATGTTTCAAATAAAGATATTTCAAAAATCAAAAAAGCACTGAATAAATATGGAATGTTATATTTTAAGGAACAAAAATTAACTTCTAAACTTTTCATTAAGTTTGCAAAATATTTTGGAAATTTAGCCAACTATCCAAGACTAAAAGGTTTAAATAAAAAATTTCCTCAAATTACGGTGGTGCAAAGAAAATCAACTGATAAAGGACCAAGTTTTGGAGAACAATTTCATACCGACTCAATTTATACAAAAAAGCCACCAAGATTTACAATGTTGTTTTCTAAACTTGTACCGAAAAAAGGAAAAGCTAATACAGAATTTTGTTCTCAATATCTTGCTTATAAAGAATTACCAAATTCAGTAAGAAGAAAATTTAGAAATATTAAAGCCAATTATTCCTCCGAGGGTCCAATTTCGGTTACAACAAAAGAGAGAGTAAAAGAAAAAGGAAAAAATATTAAAGAACTTAGATCATCACATAAAATAATCAGGAAAATAAGTACAAATTATTCGATTTATTGTAGCCCAGGACATTTTGTTGGTTTTAGTTCAAAAATAAAAAATCAAGACAAATTAAAAAAATTTCTTTTTAACCATCAAATTAAGAAGAAGTTTCAATTTTCATTGCCTTGGGAAAAAAATCAATTGGCTATATGGGATAACAGATCTATGCTTCATCAAGCAACACCTTTTAAAGGAAATAGAATAATGCATAGAATAACAATTAAATAATTTATGTTCACAATTTTTTTAGGACTAACTCCATTTATATTTATTACTTTTTTAGGGTTTGTGTTTGGTAAGTTAAAAGTCTTAGACCTTAGTCATGCTAAAATTTTAAATCTTTTCTTGTTCTATATTGCGGTCCCAGCATTGATTATTAAACTAATAGCACAAAATGAAATTGGACAAGTAGATTTCAAACAAATTTTCTCTTATTTAATTATGCAATCGATATGTGGAATTATTACTTACTTAATTACTTTAAAATATTTTAAAAGATCAATCCCAGAGTCTATAATTTGGGCTTTAACAGTTGCTTTATCAAACCATGTCACTTTGCTTTTGCCAATAACAGAAATTTATTTTCAACAAAATGTAATCACACAAGTTGCAAGCATCATATTAATGGATGGGATAATTTTATTATCTATAATTGCTTTTTTTCTTGAATTATCTACAAAACAAAATGTTAATTTATTTAATTTTATTAAAAATTTATTTTTAAACCCATTTATTCTTTCAATAATTATAGGTCTATTATTTTTATTATTAAATTTTAATATTGATCAAACACCGATAGAATACACTTTGTCTAAACTTGCAGCATGTGTTTCACCAGTTGGATTGTTTGCAATTGGCATAATTCTTTCGTTTTATACTAAAAATGTAATTAATAAATTATCTGTTTCTATTTCAGTTTTAAAATTAGTCATTTCCCCGATAATTTTATTGTTAATTGGATTAGCGATCTTTAATGCAGGATTGCCAGCTGAAATACCAGGTGCTTTCTTTGTGAGTGTAGCGCCTTGCGGAGTTACTTCTATAGTTTTATGTGCTGCATATAATGTAAGTCCCGAAAATATAATTAAAGCAATTTTTGTTTCTACTATTGCATCTATAGGGACTATATTTTTTGCAATTAAGTATTTAACTCTATAACAATTTATCTAGAGGTCTAACTTCTCCAATTTTAAAAATAATTGCATCTTCTTTATTAAAACCATATTTCTCAGCACTATCTTTAAATCTAATTGGGGGTTCCATAATTGGCTCCAATGACAAAACAAATGTTCCCCAATGCATTCCTAATACTTTTTTACTTTTAAGGTCTTGTGCAACATTCAGGGCTTCCTCTGGCGTAGTATGATATATAGTTTTATCAAACATTGGTTTGAAATTATAAGCCCCAATATTAATCATTGTCAGATCTATAGGACCATATTTTTCACCCAGTTCTTTGTAGATTTCCCCATATCCAGTATCACATGCAAATAAAATTTTTTTATTTTTATGTTCTATTAAAAAATTACCCCACAAAGTTTTATTAGTGTCTGTTAAACTTCTTTTTGACCAATGAACTGCAGGGAGTAAAGAAATTTTCAAATCCTCATTTATAAATATTTGATCATACCAATCCATTTCATTTACATCTTTATATCCTTTAAAATATTTACCGAGGTTTAATGGCGTTAATACTTTTGCCCCCTTAAAAGGAAAATTTCTAATTGTTGACATATCCTGATGATCATAATGATTATGAGTAAGTAAAAATATATCTGTTTGGGGTATCTCATTTAATTTTATTGCGGGATTAGTAAATCTTTTGGGACCAAAGATAAGTGGTCCAGCATTCTTTGAAAATACAGGATCTGTTATAATTGTAGTTCCACCTAATTTTATAAGGTATGTTGCGTGACCTATCCAAGCAATATAATCATTATCTTTATATTTTTCTAAATCAGCTAATACTTTTTCTTTTTCAATCACATGTTCTTTTGGATAAGATAAATCAACTTTTTTTCTTAATTTACTGAAAGTTCTATAAGAAAATTTTCCTGATCTGGATATTATTACTGGAGATCCTTTTGGATTCCTGAAAGTACCATCGGGTAAATGATGATAAGGTCTTTCTTTCATATTATTTTTTTTTCTCCATTAACCATAAACTGTTTCCCGCAAGAAAATATATTTTTCCATTAATTGGGTGAACTTGTATATCTCTTATTCTCCCAATTTTATCTTTGAAAATAATTGTTTCTTCAATCTTAGATGAATTTTTAAAGTTTAATTTTCTCATTGATTTATCTTTTAAAGAAGTAATTAACGCTTCGCCATTCCATTCACTAAATTCTTTTCCCTTATAAATAGTTATAGCACTTGCTGCTATTGAAGGTACCCAGTATTGGATTGCCTTGGTAAAACCTTTTTTCCATTTAGGTCCAATCTTTGAGCCTGAATAATTTGTTCCACCCCAACCTAAAATTTTCCAACCATAATTTTCTCCTTTTTTTATTTCACCAAACCAATCACCACCTTTTGCACCATGGTTGCTTGCATAAATTTTTCCATCAAAAGAGGAATAGGTTAGTCCTTGAGGATTACGAACACCAATTTGATAAATTTCTGGTAACCAATTTGATTTACCTTCAAACTTAGGGTTATCTTTTGGAATACTACCATCTAAATAAATTCTGATAATACTTCCAGGATGATTTGTCGGATCTTGAGCAATCATACCACCACCTCTTTCACCAGCAGAAGCAAAAAGATAATTGTCTTTTATAGCTAGTCTTGAACCGAAATGATAACCAGATTCTATTGGTGGTTCAGCTTGAAATATATTTTTGAAATCTAAATTTTTTTTATTTAATTTAGCTTTTGCAATTGATGTACTAGTTTTCCAATCCCCTCTATTTTCTGAATAAGAAATCCATAAGTAATTATCTTGGTAAATAATATCTAATAAACCCCCTTGTCCGTGAACAAAATAATTTAAGTTATGTTCAACTTCATAAACTTCTTCAGAAATAATATTTACTATTTTTATTTTTCCAGTTTTTTCAGTGATAATAAGCTCTTCATTATTTATAAAAGACGATCCCCATGGCTCGTTTAAATTTGTCAATTTTTTAAAAGTAAAATTTTCAGAAAAGCTTTTCGATGAAAATATTAAAAAGAAAAATATCGATATAAAATATTTGACCACTTTATGAAAGTTTAGATCTACCACCATCTACAGCAATTATTTGGCCTGTAACCCAAGAACTATCATCTGTTAGTAAGAATTTTGCAAGAGCGGCAGAGTCTTTACCTTCGCCTAATCTTTTAAGGGGGTGTGCTTTTGCAATACCTTCGGCTATAGCAGTATTTTTTAACATTGGTTCTGCTATTTTAGATTTTGTTAAACTTGGTGCCACACAATTTACTCTTATGTTAGGAGCAAATTCTGCTGCAAGAGAAACCGTCAATCCTTCAACAGCAGCTTTTGCTGAGGCTATGATTGCATGGTTAGTAAAACCTCTTTGAGCAGCAACGGTTGAAAATAATACTATCGAACCTTTATTTTTTTTTAAACTTTCTTGAAATCCTTTAATAGCTTCTACAGCAGAATAAAGATTAAGTTTCATGCATTTTTGAAAGTCTTGTTCATTCACCATTCTTAATGGTTTTAAATCAATTGAACCCACGCAATAAGCTAGGCCTTTAATTTCAGAAATATCTGATTTAACTTTTTCTATAAACCCATCCTCTAAAACATCTGCAACTGTATGTGAGCATCCAAGTTTTTCAGAGACAGAACTAAGTTCACTTTCATTTCTTCCAACTAAATGAATATCGTTTCCAGAGTTTTTTAATTGTTCCGCTAAACTTGACCCAATAGAACCTGTCGCACCAAAAATTACATATTTTTCTGACATAAAAAATTTTATTAGTTATATTTAACTATGAAGTTATTTTTTATACTTGGTAATCAATTATTTCCAACAAAATACTTAGACCGCTTCAAAAAAGACCACCTATTTTTTATGGCTGAAGATAAGGGTTTATGCACTTATGAAAAGCATCATAAACAAAAAATTTTATTATTTTTATCTTCTATGCGTTCTTATGCAGACGGATTAAGAAAAAACAAATTTAAATTAGATTACTTTAAAATCGAAGATAAAGAATTTAATGAAGATTATTTAAAAAAATTAAAAAAAATAATTACACAAAAAAAAGTAAAAGAAATTTCAAGTTTTGAAGTAGAAGATAAATTTTTTGAAAAAAAAATTTCACAATTTTTAAAAAAAGAAAACATACACTGGAATGTTATTCAAACTCCTATGTTTTTAAATTCAAGAGCTGAATTTAAAAATTATTTATCAAAATCAAAAAAACCTTTTATGGCAACTTTCTACAAAGATGTTAGAAAAAAATCTGGAATATTGATGGGGTCAGATGGTGATCCAATTGGGGGGAAATGGAGCTTTGATGAAGATAATAGAAATAAATTACCTAAAAATATTTCAATTCCTAAATTTCCAAAAATAAATGAAACCAGTCATACAAAAAAATTAAAGCCTATTATTGAAAAGGAATTTAAAAATCACCCAGGGAGTACAAATAATTTTTGGTTTGCAACTGAATACGAGGACGTTGTTAAACTTTTAAATTTTTTTATAAAAGAAAAATCAAACTTATTTGGTGATTATGAGGATGCAGTTGATCAAAAAGATAATATTCTATTTCATAGTGCATTAAGTCCTTATATAAATTTAGGTTTAATTACTCCTGAATTTGTTATCCAAAAAATTTTAGATTTTCATAAAAAAAATAAAATTAGAATGAATTCTTTAGAGGGCTACATTCGCCAGGTGATTGGTTGGCGAGAATTTATGCGTGGAATTTATCAGTCCTATT
Organism: uncultured Pelagibacteraceae bacterium; assembly: GCA_902635845.1. Lineage (GTDB taxonomy): Bacteria > Pseudomonadota > Alphaproteobacteria > Pelagibacterales > Pelagibacteraceae > Pelagibacter. The sequence continues at coordinate 14,691 of CACPPK010000006.1, forward strand.
CTCAAGAAATGGAAACTGGAAATTTTTTTAAACAAAATAGAAAAATGAAAAGTTCTTGGTATGATGGGACCACTGGTCTTCCACCTTTGGATTATGCAATTAAAAATGCTGTTAATCATGGTTGGTCACATCACATTGAAAGGTTAATGATCTTATCCAACATTATGAACCTTTGTGAAATTAAGCCAACAATTGTTTACAAATGGTTCATGGAAATGTTCGTAGACTCTTCAGATTGGGTGATGGTTCCTAATGTTTATGGAATGGGATTATTTAGTGATGGAGGAATTTTTGCGACCAAACCTTATATTTGTGGATCTGCATATTTTATTAAAATGATGGATTTTAAAAAAGGTGAGTGGTGTAACACCATGGATGGTCTTTATTGGAGATTTATTGATCGAAATAGAAAATTTTTTTTAAAAAACCCTCGTCTTTCGATGATGGTAAGAATATTTGATAAAATGAAATCTGATAGAAAAAAATTAATTTTATCTGAAGCTGATAGATTTATTAAACTAAATACAATTTGATGAAAAAAGAAAATTTACCAACAAAAATTTGTCCAGTTTGTAAAAGACCATTTACTTGGCGAAAAAAATGGAAGTTAAATTGGGATAGAGTAAAATATTGTTCCAAGAAGTGTTCTAAGTTAAACTAAGCTTATTGAACATTATAGTATTACAACATATCAAAATAGAAGATCCAGGTTACATTAAAGATTTAATGTTAGCTGATGGATTTAACTTAACTACCATTGAGTTAGATGAAGGTGAAAAAATACCAGACGATTTAAGTAAATTTGATGGAATGTTTTGTATGGGAGGTCCAATGGATACCTATATGGAACAAGAATATCCTTGGTTAATAGAAGAAAAGAAAAGAATTAAAGAATTTGTTGTGAATTTAAAAAAACCTTATTTAGGTTTTTGTTTAGGTTGTCAGCTTTTAGGAGAGGTATTGGAAGGAAAAGTGGTTAAATCTAAACCAGCAGAAATTGGTATTATGGATATAAATTTCTCTAATGAAAAAGATGAAGATAAATTATTTTCAAAATTTCCTAATACCATTAAAAGTTTACAATGGCATTCTTATGAGGTTCAAGGCATTGAAAGTAATAAAGATGTAACTTTATTAGCTTCGTCCCCAATCACCAAGTATCAAATCTTTAAATATCAAAACCATGCTTATGGAATTCAATTTCATATAGAAATAAAAGATTCTACTGTTAATGAATGGGGGTGTGTCCCGGAGTATAAAAAAGCTTTGGAAGAACAGCTTGGTATTGGTGCATTAGAAAAGTTTGATCAATCTGCAAAAGATAATATGAAAGATATGAATAACTACTCTACAATCCTTTATAATAATTTTAAAAAACTTTTATGAACAATAAAATTTTTGAATGGGCAGGGGTTATAACTGCAATATTGTATTCTTTGTTTGTTGCTTTAAATATAGGCATAGAATTTTTTGGTTTTTGTTTATTACTTTTATCAGCAATTTTAATTGGAATTTGGGCTTATAGAGGCGGTCATAAAGGAATTTTATTTTTGCAATTTTTTTATGCAACTGCTGGAATTATTGGAATGATAAGATGGTTTTAAATAATTGGGTGTTTTTTTATTTCGTATATATTTAAAGTATCATTATTATTTTTTTCATCAATTTTATGCAAGAAGTCTTTAAGATTGAAAGGTTCAATTTCAATATTTATATCTCTGTATCTTCCAACGGCTTTTAATTCATTATTTTTTTTTAATGAAGGGGTAGAGGTCACTCCAAAAAATTTAACATCTAAATTCTTCAGAAGATTTAAAAAATTAACTATTTGTTCATTTTTAAGATGTATAAATACGTCTCTGATTAAAATTATATCAAATCCATTTGGGATCTCATCTTTAACTAAATCAAATGTTTTGAAAGAAATTTTATTATTTGAATATTTTAAATTGTTATTTTTTATTAATTCATCAACAATATCTAGTCCTAAATATTTATCATAATTATAATATTTATTAAGCAACAAATTCATCCAAATAAAATCACCACACCCTATGTCCAGAATAGTTTTTATATTTTTTTCTGCAAAAAATTTTTCAAGTTTTCTGCTCATATCCGATGTATAATTTAAGTTTGAACCAGGACCACTTCTAGATTTTTGTAAATCTAATTTAAAATAGTTTTGCCAATGATTAGATAAATATATATGTCTGAATGCATTTTTTCTTATTTTTTCTTTAGAGAAAAAAAAGGTCGAAAATTTAGATACATAAAATTTTCTTAACCAGTAAGATAATTTAAAAAATCTATCCGCACTTTTACTCATAATTATTACGATAGAAATTTATACATCTAAAATAGTTTAATTTAAAAGGTAATTAATAAAACTAATACTTAATTTTTTCTACGATTAGAGGAATATAATTTTTAAAATTAAAAAAACCTTTATTGCAGTATTGCCAAGCCAATTGATCAAGATTTCTATATAAAAAATCTATCTTTAAATTATTAGAATTTAAAAAATCTAAATTTTCACCTACTGTTGGATACAAACCATAATAATTTCCAAAATTTGTTAATTCACTTATATCTATAATTTGACAATCAACAGATTGATTTTTTAATCTTTGTTCTTGGTCTTCTATTAAATGAGATTTAAATTTCACTAACTTTTCACTGAGTTTTATTACTCTATTTTCATTTCTATTAGAAACTAAGTAAATTTTCTTAAAGTTGTTTTCCTTAAAGTCAGTGATTTCAAACGAGAGATTATTTTCAAAAATTAAAAGATTCTTATTCTCAATCTTTTGTGGGTTATTGAAATCCTGTTTAATTATTTGATAAGATTTTTCAGATACTTTTGGAGGAGCATTTTCATTTAATTTTATATTTTGAAATCTATTGTTAGTGAATTTTTTAATATTCCATTCACTTGCAAGGTAATGTTTTCCTTGAGTTTGAACACCCGCAACCCATCGCCATCCAAGAGTATTTGATGCAGCATCTCCATCATAAAGATGTTGCATAAAAAATTCTGCACCTAATTCCCAAGGCAATTCTAAAGTAAAAATCCAAATACTAGCAAACCACATTCTTGTGTGATTATGCAAATAATTTTTTTCTTTAAGCTCTTTCACCCACTCATTAAAGCAATCTACTTTTGTTTTTCCTTCGATTGCTGCAATATAATCTTTATTATCTTTAAATTCATTTTTGATTTGATTTAATTCGATAAGATAATCCGTCCAAACATTTGGTCTTAGTTCTAACCAACCTTTCCAATAAGTTCGCCATAGAACTTCTTGAATAAACTTTTCATTTTTTGAAAAAGAAAATTTACTTAGAGCTTTCCGAATGACTTCTTGTTCATTAATTATTCCATGAGTTATATATGGTGATAAGCAAGATATATTAGATCTTTTTTCAGGTCCAAAATCAAAATTTCTTAATTTTGAATATTCTCCAAGATTATTCTCAACAAAATTATTTAATTGATTTAAGGCCTTAGCCCTTGAAGCTTCAAATATCATTTTAAATTATTTTGATTTTTTTTTCTTAAGACCTAATTTGTCACTATGTCTTAATCTTAAAACAACAATTGCTCCAGCTATTAATAAAATAGCTACTGCTTCATAAACAAGTGCAGTAGGATCCATTTCTTTACCCTGTAGAATAATAAATCGTGCAAGGGCGGTAATTGCAATAAGAAGTGGTAGGGTAATACTAATAGATTGTTGGTTCCAAAAAACCCTAACCATTGCTAGTACCTCCAAATAAAGAAACATTAAAAGCAAATCTGCTAATGTAACAGATTGATTTAAGAACATGTTTTTCATTTCAATCCCTACAGCAATAACAGTGCTGATTAAGATAATAACCATTAATGCTAATTGTAAGTTTTTTGCTATCTTATCCATTATTTATCTTTACTAAAAGGTAACCATTTTTCAATTGCAGATTTTAAGGGACCATCATAAGGGATTGAATAAGAGTTCGGGTTTGGACTTGTCAAAACCTCAATTCCTTTTGAAAATACAAATATAAATACTATTACAAAAACTATGACCATGATTTTAAAAGGATCAAAATTTTTTGTTTGAAAAACACTTGCAGACTTCTCTTCTGCTCTATGAAATTGTTTAAAAGTCATATAGACGGCAAATATTAAACCTATATGAGCTAAAAAAAGTCCAGCCCATCCAAATGCGAAAGTTGTATAAGAAAAAACATATAAACTAAAAACAGTAGTCCAAATAAAACTTAAAACTAAAAGAATTTGTAATCTAACTGTTTTAGGTAGCGCACGTAGATCATTCTTACTATCATCAAATAAAATGTTTGCAGCATCTCTCATCCAATTCTTTATTGATTCCATGGACTAAGGATATAATTTTTAGTGATTTAAACAAATGCTAATTTGTCCTAAACTTGACTAAGAACGAAGCTTTTTTTTGTGAAAATTGATAAATCTTTCAACGTTAGATTTATTAAATGACTTATTTTCTTCAAATGAAACCTTCTTCATTGAATAAGCACTACTATTAGTAACTCTTGATTGAATTGTAATATTTCCTTTGTATAGTTTAAGCTTGACTGAGCCATTAACTTTGCTTTTTTTTAAGTCTACAATTTTTTGAAGTTTAAATCTTTCCTTTGAATACCAATAACCATTGTAAATTAACTCAGCATATCTAGACATTATTAAATCTTTTTTATGCATAGTTTCTTTATCTAAAGTAACAGACTCAATTGCTCGATGAGCATTAATTAAAAGAGTTCCACCAGGTGTTTCATACACTCCTCTAGATTTTATACCTAAAAATCTATTCTCTACTAAGTCAACTCTTCCAATTCCATTTTTACCTGCTATGTCATTTAGCTTTGTTAATAATTTAGCTGGAGACATTTTTTTTCCATTAATTCCAAAAGGATCACCGTTTTTAAAATTAATAGTAATAAACGATGGTTTGTTAGGAGCTTTTTCCGGAGAAACTGTTCGTTGAAATATAAATTCTGGTGCAGAATTTATTGGATTTTCTAAAACCTTACCTTCAGTTGATGTGTGAAATAAATTGTCATCCACAGAAAAGGGAGGTGCGCCTTTTTTATCTTTCGGTATAGCTATGCCATGTTTTTTTGCATAATTAATCAAATCTGTTCTAGATTTTAATTTCCAAATTCTCCAAGGAGCTATAATTTTAATTTTAGGCCCAAAATAATGATAACCTAATTCAAATCTAACTTGATCATTACCTTTTCCAGTTGCTCCATGCGATACCGCATAGGCCTTAAATTTTTTAGCTACTCTTATTTGATCTCTTGCAATAAGAGGCCTTGCTATCGATGTACCTAATAAATAAACACCTTCATAAACTGCATGTCCTCTGATCATGGGATAAACATAATCCTTAACAAAAATATCTTTCAAATCTTTAATAATTATATTTTTAACACCAAATTTCTTTGCATTAGTTATAATTTTTTTTCTATCAATTTCTTGGCCTACATCAGCTGTATAGCAAATTACGTCAGCATCATAATTTTCTTGAAGCCATTTTAAAATTATAGAAGTATCTAAACCTCCAGAATAAGCTAGAACAATTTTTTTTTTTGATTTCATTGAATTAACTACAAGCTTTTCTTGAGGCGTTATAAGCTTTAGTGAATCCTAGTAATGAGTAATGATCGATAGTTTGAGAACCTTTTTGATTATAACCAGTAATCATAATTCTGGAACCTTTTCTCATTTGTTTTATCATTTTTAATTCAATTTTATTATCAGTTATCCATGCAAAACCTTGCTCTTTAATATCAAATTTAAATTTCTTTTTTCCAGAAGCTGCTGTTACAGAATTGTTTTTGTTGAATTCATAACCTGGTGTAACACTTACTTCATTTATAATATTATCGTTAGGTCTGAAAGCTACAAATAATTTTGCATCTCTTTTATTTGATTTTGGAGCTTGTAAAATAGGTAAAGATTGAGCAAAGCATATTTTACCGTCAGCATCCATAACGACCATTGCCTCCCAATCTTTATATTTACCAATTTTTTTAATTTCCTGAGCTGAAACTTGAGCAGCACTACTTATAAAAAATATTCCTAACAATATTGTAATTTTTTTAATTATGGACATGGATTTGGATAAATTGTTTGTATGTGGTTAATTTCTTTAATGACATCATCAGATAAGTTTACATTTACACTTTCTATATTTGTTTTCAACTGCTCCATTGTAGTTGCTCCAATTATTACACTAGTCATAAAGTCTTGGATTTCACAAAATTTAATAGACATCTGAGCCATATCTAAGGAATATTTTTTTGCAATTTTGTAATATTCTTCAATCGCATTATTTCTATTTGGTTTGTTGTATCTAGTCCAAAAATCACCATCTCTTTCAATTCTAGAATTTTTAGGTAAAGAATTATTTCTATACTTGCCAGTTAGGAAACCACTAGCCAAAGGTGAATAAGCTAAAAGGCCAATCTCATCCCTTATGGAGATTTCTGCTAAACCAACCTCATATGTTCGATTTAAGAGACTATAAGGATTTTGAACAGACATCATTCTTGGAAGTTTTTTTTGTTTTGAAATTTCTAAGAAATTTGAAACACCCCATGGAGTTTCATTTGATAATCCTATTTCTCTTATTTTTCCGTCATCAATAAATTTTTTAAGATTTCCTAAAACATCTTCAAATTGGTTCCATTCGTTTTCTTTATGTTTATATCCTAGTCTTCCAAAATTATTCACATTTCTTTCAGGCCAATGAAGCTGATACAAGTCAATATAATCTGTTTGGAGTCTTTTTAAACTTCCATCTATTGCTTTTGTCAAATTTTGAATACCAAAATTATTTTCCCCATTTCTAATATATGGTCTAGCAGGCCCGGCAACTTTTGTGGCTAATACAATCTTTTCTCTATTTTTATTTTTTTTGAACCAATTACCTATTATTACTTCTGTATGTCCGAATGTCTCTTCTTTAGGTGGAACTGAGTAAAGCTCTGCAGTATCCCAAAAATTTACTCCTTTATCTAAGGCAAAACTCATTTGCTCAAATGCCTCAAGTTCAGTATTTTGTTCTCCCCATGTCATAGTGCCGAGACAAATTGTACTCACTTTAATATGGGTATTACCTAAATTTTTGTAATTCATTAGAAATATTTAGTTAAATTTTTTTTACTCTTTTAAGGTATCTTGAATAATTAGTAAAAGAATATATATATTACTCATTATGGAATTTGATAAAAACGGAATACTAAATAGAGCTAAAGCAGCGCAACAATCGACTGCTGAAATGGATGAAGGCTTAAGAGCCTACATGCTAAAAGTTTATAATTACATGGGAGCAGGTGTACTTTTAACCGGTATATTTGCGGTAATTACTTTTAAAATTTCAACGGTTACAAATGACTCTGGAATGTTAGTTGGTTTAACATCTTTTGGAAATACTATTTATAACTCAGGTTTTAAATGGCTTGTAGTTCTTGCTCCAATCGTACCGTTTTTTATGTTTATGACAGGAATGAGAAAGATGAGTTCATCAAAAGCAAAATCATTATTTTGGATTTTTTCTGCTTTATGGGGCCTTTCACTATCTTCCCTTTTACTTTTATATACGGGAGCAAGTGTTGCTAGAGTATTTTTTATTACCTCAGCTACATTTGGCACTATGAGTATTTATGGTTATACAACAAAGAGAGATTTAACAAAATTAGGATCCTTCTGTATAATGGGTCTTGTTGGAATAATTATTGCTTCACTGGTAAATATTTTCATGCAGTCACCTATGATGTACTTTGTGATTTCAATTTTAGGTGTTTTAATCTTTGTAGGTTTAACAGCTTACGATACTCAGAAAATCAAAAACATGTATTCACCATCAGATAGTGGTGAAATTATCAGTAAAAAAGCTGTAATGGGTGCACTTACCCTATACATGGATTTCATAAACTTATTTATCTTTTTGTTGAGAATTTTTGGTCAAAGAAGATAAATTTATTTTTGAAGTTTCTTCCAGTTGGTATTTTTTAATAAAATCTTAAGATCGTAAGAATTTTTTAGTATTTTACCACTTGTATCGGTAATCAAATATTTAAGATTTTTATTTTTAGGCTTAAAATTTTTACAAATTTTATAAAGGGCATTTTCGGTAGCATTTCTAAAAACACTAAAACCTACTTGTTTACTTGAAATACTTAAACCATAATCTTTCCAAGAGCCTTCTGAAACCATTTTAGCATATAAGTCTAATATAATTTTTAGTTCATCCTTTTCAAAAAAATGTTTTTCCTCAATTTTGTTGTGTGGGTTATTTACTACTAATTTTAAATTACTACGCATCTATTTTGTGTTTATTGATTAATGGTATTTGAAATCCTGTAAATACTATCGTTATCGGAAGCATACCCCATACTTTAAAATTAACCCAAAATTCTTCTGTTTGAGTTCTCCAAACAATTTCATTTAATAAAGCAAGACCAAAGAAAAAATACATCCATCTTTTATTAAGAATTTCCCATCCAATATCAGTTAGAGGAATAGATTTACCCATAATTTTTTTAAGAATAGGTTCATTGGTAAAATATTTCCCAAAAAATAATGCAAGAGCAAACATAATATTAATGATAGTTGGTTTTAGGTATATAAATATAGGATCATTAAAGTAGATTGTTAATCCACCAAAAAAAGTAATTAAAATTCCACTTACCAAAGGCATTGGGGGAATTTTTTTTTCAAAAAACCAAACTATTGCTAATGCAACTAAAGTTGCAACTATCAGTGGAGGTATTGCTACTGATAAATTTTTACCACTATTGTAATAATAGAAAAAAAATATTGCTAAAGGACCGAAATCAGTAACAAATTTTAAAAAAGATTTATTCACCAAAAAGATATTAACATATTTGCCACATCACAAAACATTTATATTTTTAGCATTGATTTTTATTTTTAAATACCCATACTGAGACCAATGCCAGTTCAAAAAGCTAAATTTTCAATTGGAGACATTGTGAAGCATAAACACTTTGAATTTAGAGGTGTGATTTATGATGTTGACTTTGAATTCAATAATTCTGAAGAGTGGTATCAATCTATTCCAAAAAATGTGAGACCAAGAAAAGATCAACCATTTTATCACTTATTAGCAGAAAATGATGAGATAACTTATGAAGCTTATGTTTCTGAGCAAAACTTGCTAATGGACGACTCTGATGAACCAATAAAACACCCATTAATTGAAGAAATTTTTTCCGGAAAAAAAGGTTCTAGTTATTTCAAGCTTTCTAATTAAGGCAACCATCATTCAAACACATTTAGCTCAAATCTAGGCCATACAAATTAGCTATCTATTCAGTATCTTCTGGTCAAGAGTGTTAAACGTTAATTTCAAACTTATTATCTCCCCTCTGCATTCTTGATCAGAAAACTATTTCGTAATAGAAATCACCAAAAAAAATTCTAAATTAAAATATGTTTAAACTTTTTGAACCTAATAAGATTTTTAAAATTACTTCAAAAGCACCTAAGTACGTATTATTTTTGTTTATTGTTGTATTAAGTGTTGGTTTAGTTGAAGCATTAGTCATATCTCCTGAAGATTACAAACAAAGTGATGCAGTTAGGATTATGTATGTTCATGTTCCTGCTGCTTGGATTTCACTTGGAATATTTTCTTCTATAACTTTGTTATCTATTTGTGGTTTTGTATTTAGAAACAAAAACTTTTTTTTAATCTCTAAAAGTTTAGCTCCTTCAGGATTTGTTTTTAATATTATTGCTTTAGTTACAGGATCAATTTGGGGAAAACCAACTTGGGGAACATGGTGGGCTTGGGATGCAAGAATTACATCAATGTTAATATTAGCTTTATTCTATGCAATGTATTTAATTGTTTGGAGAATTTATGATAAGGAAGAAAAAGTCTACAAGATCTCAACTTTTATAACTATTTTAGGAATTATTAATGTCCCAATAATAAAGTACTCAGTTGATTGGTGGAATACACTCCATCAACCTGCATCTATTAATATTTTGTCAAAAAGCTCAATTCATTCATCAATGCTTTACCCATTATTAATAATGACTGCGGCATTTGCTCTTTTTTCATTGTTAATTTTCTTAATGAAATATAATACAGAACTGATAAAAATTAAAAATAAGGGCTTAGATAGATTATGATAAATGAATTATTTTTTATGAATGGATATGCAGTGTATGTGTTATCTGCTTTTGGCTTTACATTATTAAGTTTCTTAGGTTTATATTTGGTAACTAAAATGCAATTTGTTAAAGAACAAAACAAATTTGTTGCTAAATTTGGATCACTTACTACTGAGCAAGCTAATTCTGCAAAATCACAAAGAATAAATAAAGAAATTTTAGCAAACGTAACAAATAATTAACTTTTAAACCATGTATGGTCGAAAAGTTAAATTAAGATTTCTGTTTATAATAATAGTTTTAATTACTTTAATTTTAACAACATTTTTGATTTTAAAATCATTAGAGGAAAATGTTGTATATTTTCAATCGCCTTCTGAAATAAAATCACTCACTGAAATAGATAAAAGCAAAATAAGAGTTGGAGGTATGGTTAAAAAAAATTCTATTTCTATAAATTCAAATGAAGTTAACTTTATAATAACAGACTTTAAAAATGAAATAAATGTTACTTATTCGGGTGCAGTACCAAATTTATTTGCTGAGGAAAAAGGTGTTGTTGCAGAAGGTTTTTTAAAAGATAGAAACTTCTTCTCTGCAACAAAAATTTTAGCAAAGCATGATGAAAATTATATGCCACCAGAAGTAAAAGAAGCATTAGGGGAAAAATAAATTGATTTATAGTCTTGTTGGATATTATTCGTTAATATTAGGATTAATTATTGGATTATCGTTATTTTATTTTTCATATAAAAATTTTAATAATTCAAACGTATTAGATACCAAAATATTATCATTTACATTTTTACAATTATTTTTTGTTGTCATAAGTTTTTTGTGTTTGATCTTTTCTTTTGTTATTTCGGATTTTAGTAATGTAACAGTATTTAATAATTCCCACACTACTAAACCAATATTTTACAAAATAAGTGGAACCTGGGGGAATCATGAAGGTAGTTTATTATTATGGTTACTTGTTTTAACTTTATTTATTTTCATATTTTTAGTACGAACAAAAAATCAACCAGTAAAATACAAAATTTTAACTCTAGTTTTTCAACAAATAATAATTGTTGGTTTCTTTTTATTTCTAATCAAAACATCAAATCCATTTAATTATATTTTTCCAATACCTACTGAAGGTCTTGGATTAAACCCAATTTTACAAGACCCTGCTTTAGCAATTCATCCACCTATTTTGTATTTAGGCTATGTTGGTTCTTCAATTATTTTTTCATCTGTTTTGGCAGCAACAAGTTTAAAAATTATTTCTACTAGTTGGGCATCACATATAAAAAAATGGATCTTAATTTCATGGATATTTTTGACTTTAGGAATACTGCTTGGATCAATTTGGGCTTATTACGAATTGGGCTGGGGAGGTTTTTGGTTTTGGGATCCAGTTGAGAATGTTTCTCTAATGCCCTGGCTTGCATTAACCACTCTTTTACATTGTATCTTAGTATTAGAAAAAAAATCTATTTTAACTTCATGGGTAATAATTCTCTCAATTGCAACATTTACATTAAGTATGTGTGGAACATTTTTAGTAAGATCAGGAATATTAAATTCGGTTCATACATTTGCTAATGATCCTGAAAGAGGTTTATTTATTCTTGTTTTTTTATTCATTTTGATTTTTTTATCTATTTTAATTTTTTTCTTTTTTCATAATGATAATGACAGAAAATCTTATAGTTTTTTTTGGTTGAGCAAAGAAACTTCAATATTAATTAATAACTGGTTTATGATGTATTTTTTATCTGTTGTATTAATAGGTACCGTTTATCCAATTTTTTTAGATGTAATTTCTTCAGAAAAAATATCCGTCGGACCACCATTTTATCATAAATTGATAATTCCATTTTTAATTCCATTTTTACTTATGATGGCGTTAGGTCCAAAATTAAAATGGATCAAATCTCAATTAGAAGATAAGTTTTATTTAATTTCTTTTTTAATTATCTCAATTTTATTAGCATTTTTAGTATTAAAAAATTTTAATCAAAATATTTTAATAAATACAATTCTGATATCGAGCGCGCTTTATTTATTCTTTATTACCTTGCGAGATTTTTTTGTAAAAAAATATAAAAATATTTCACAAAATATTGCTCATTTTGGATTTAGTTTATTAATTCTTAGTATCTTATTTAACAATATATTTGCAAGCGAAATAATAACAAATCTTAAGGTTGGCGAAACTTTTGAAAATTCTAAAACTAAGATAGTTTTTGAAAGTGTAGATCAGAAAAAAGAAAAAAATTATAATGCTATTATTGCGAATTTTTCTATAAGTAATTCAAATGGTGAAAAGGATAGATTTTCGCCAGAGCTTAGAATTTATAATCAACCTGTCATTGCCACAAGTGAAGCTGATATTAAAACAACACTTATGTCAGATAAATTTATTGTAATTAATCTGGTTCAAAATCAAGATTTTTTCAACGTAAGATACCAAGTTAAACCATTTATGTTATGGATCTGGTTATCAGTAATTCTAATATCTTTTGCTGGCATTTTTAGTTTTTTACAAAAAAGATTATGAAAAATAAAATATTACCTTTTTCAGTTATTATTATTTTTGGAATAATATTTTTAATTTTTTATAAAGGTTTAGAAGACTCAAAAATATACACTCCAGATGTTACTACGAAAAAAAAGATACCAGTGTTTAATACGAAAGAATTTTTTTCTGGAGAAAATGTGAAATCATCAAATATCTTTGAGTTAGATAAGGTTTATTTATTAAATATTTGGTCATCCTGGTGTGTACCATGTAGACAAGAGCATCCTCTTTTGATGAGTTTAAATTTAGAGAATAAATTAAATATTATCGGGATGAATTATAAAGATAATTTAAAAAATGCAGAAAATTTTTTAAAAGAACTAGGAAACCCTTATAAAGAAATTTTTATTGATTTAGATGGGACAATTGCAATTGAGTGGGGAGCATATGGGGTTCCTGAATCATTTTTAATTTATAATAATGAAATTATTAAAAAATATATTGGACCTCTTAACCAAGAATTAGTTGATGAAATTAATTTATTGATAAAATGAAATTTTTAAAATTTTTTTTAATTGTTATAATATTATTCCCGTTAAGTAGTATTAATGCTGAGGAGAACGATAAAAGAAACAAAATAACTAAAAATTTACGATGTCTTATATGTCAAGGTCAATCGGTTTATGATTCAGACTCTGAATTTGCAAACAGTTTAAAAATTGTAGTTGATAAAAAGCTTCAAGAAGGTCTTTCTGAAGATCAAATTTATGAATATTTTAAAATTAAATATGGAGAATGGATACTTTACGATCCTGGTTTAAATAAAAATACATATATTCTTTGGTTATTGCCGATATTGATATTTTTAATCGGAGGTGCAATAATCTACAAAAGCTTTATAGTTAAAAAGTAAATTAATTAGTGATGAATTTAAAAAAATTTTTAATCAATCTGTTAATGATCACATTCGCATTTTCTTCGATTGCTGAGGAAAAAGTTTTAAAAGATCAAAATACAGAATTCAGTGTATACACAGGAATGTTTGATTTTAGTGATGATGGAAAAAAATCAACTTTAATTGGTTTTCAACATCAAAATGAAAATTTAAATAGAGATACTTTTTTAGGAAATCTTTCTCCTATAACTGGATTTTTAATTACAGCTGATAATGCAGGATATGTTTATACAGGTGTTCAAGCTCAATATAAATTAGGAGCATTAAATTTAACTCCCAGCTTTACACCGGGAATATATCACGAAGGAGATGGTAAAGACCTAGGCCATTTAATTGAATTTAAAAGTGAATTACAAATTTCACTTGATATATCAAAAACAAGTGAATTAGGTTTTTCCTACAATCATATATCTAATGCAAGTCTAGGAGATAAAAATCCTGGGGCAAATAGTTATATGTTTAATTTCTTCAAAAACTTTTAATAAATATACACCATGAATATCAATGACTGTTATAATTTTGAAGATTTTAGAAAATTAGCAAAAAAGAAATTACCCGCCCCTATTTTTCATTATATTGATGGTGGAGCAGATGACGAAGTTACTTTAAATAGAAATACAGATGCTTTTAATGATTGTGACTTAGTCCCAAATATTCTTAATAGTGTTGGTGAACCAGATTTGTCTACCAATGTTTTTGGTAGAAAAATTAGTATGCCATTATTTTTATCTCCTACAGCAATGCAAAGTTTATATGACCCTGATGGAGATAAAGCTTCTGCTAGAGCTGCAGAGAAGTTTGATACAATTTACAGCATGTCCACAATGGCATCTTTTTCAATTGAAGAGGTTGCAAATGTTTCTAGTGGTCCTAAACTTTTTCAACTTTATATTCACAAAGATAAATCAATTACTGATGATTTAATTGAAAGATGCAGTAGAGCTAATTTTGATGGAATGTGTATTACTGTTGATACACTTGTTGCTGGAAACCGAGAAAGAGATCATAGAACTGGATTTACGACACCACCTAAATTTACTTTGGATAGTTTATTGAGTTTTGCAATGAGACCTGGATGGGTTTTCAAATACTTTACTAATAAAAAATTTGAATTAGCAAACATTAAAAATAAAACAGATAAAGGCACCAATATTGCTAAATCAGTTATGGATTATATTAATGAACAATATGATCCAGCAATGAATTGGAAAGATGCAGAATATTGTATAAAAAAATGGAATAAGCCTATGGCATTAAAAGGTGTAATGTCAGTAGAAGATGCCAAAAGAGCAATAGATATTGGTTGTACAGCAATCATGATTTCAAATCATGGAGGAAGACAACTTGACGGATCAAGATCTCCATTTGATCAAGTTAAAGCAATTTCAGACGCAGTTGGCGATAAACTAGAAATTATTCTTGATGGTGGTGTAAGAAGAGGAACACATGTTCTTAAAGCTTTAGCCGCAGGAGCAACTGCATGTAGTTTTGGAAAAGCATTCCTTTTTAGCTTAGGTGCTGGTGGACAAAAAGGTGTTGAAAGACTTTTAGAAAATATGCAAAAAGAAATTAGAAGAAATATGATTTTAATGGGCTGTAAGTCTGTTAAAGACCTTGATGCGTCAAAAATAATATATAGAGACTAAAATATAAGAATTTTAAGCATTTATTTGATAAATCAAACTTTTAAACTAAATAGACAAAAAACTAATTTTCGTTTAGTTTGTCGATTTTAATTTTTAAATTGTTATGGAACTTGCAAAATCTTTAAATAGGCTTGGAACTGAAAGTGCTTTTTCAGTTTTAGCTGAAGCTAAAAAGCTTGAAGCACAAGGTAAACCTATGATCCACTTAGGTCTAGGTCAACCTGATTTCAAAACTCCAAAGCATGTTGTTGAAGCAGCAAAAAAAGCATTAGATGATGGCCATCACGGATATGTTCTTTCAAATGGTATTTTAGAATGCAGACAAGCAGTAACTAGATGGATTAAAAAGCGTTACAGTGCGGAAGTGGATCCTGAAAGAATTATTATTATGCCAGGTGGAAAACCAACAATGCATTATGCAATACAGTGTTTTGGTGAACCAGGAGCAGAGATAATTCATCCTACTCCAGCGTTCCCTATTTATGAGTCTATGATTAATTATACCGGCTCTACTGCAGTGCCTTACGATTTAACTGAAGATAAAGATTTAAAGTTTAGTGCAGATAAAATTTTATCTCTAATTACTGATAAAACTAGATTATTAATTTTAATAAATCCAAATAATCCTACTGGAAGTTTTGTAGAAAAATCTGAAATAGACAAATTAGCCGAGGGTTTAAAAAAACATCCTCATGTAACTATTTTAAGTGATGAAATTTATAGTAGACAAATTTTCGATGATAAGGAAATGCCAACATTCTTTAATTATCCTGAATTAAGAGAAAGATTAATTGTTTTAGAGGGGTGGAGCAAAGCTTATTCTATGACTGGTTGGAGACTTGGATGGAGTTTTTGGCCAGAAAATTTAGTTGAGCATGTAAATAAATTATTAATTAATAGTGTCTCATGTGTAAATGCTGCTGCTCAATTTGCAGGTATCGCAGCTTTAGATGGACCTGATGACTCAATTGATGAGATGATGGAAAAATTTACTTTAAGAAGAAAATTAATTCACGAAGGCTTAAATAGTTTACCGGGTGTAGAATGCAGTTTACCTGGTGGAGCGTTCTATGCGTTCCCTAAGGTTATTGGAACTGGAATGGACGGCAGTGAATTTTGTAAAAGAGCTATGCATGAGGCGGGTGTTGCTATAGTTCCTGGTACAGCTTTTGGAAAAACGTGCAAAGATTACGTCAGATTTAGCTTTGCAGCCTCTCGAGATAACATTTCTAACGCATTGGAAAATATCAAAAAAATGTTAGGTTAAGCTATGTCTGAAATAGCTTTACCAAAAATTGATAGTTCTATTTTAAATAGAAAAAGTGAAATAGTAAAAAAACTTTCAAAGTTAACTAATATAGAAAATGTATTGAGTGAGGCTGATGAATTAAGACCATATGAAACTGATGCTTTATCAGTTTATACGCAAACACCATTAGCCGTAGTACTTCCAGAAAACACAGAAGAAGTAAGTGAGATATTAAAATTTTGTTATAGTGAAAATATTAAAGTTGTACCAAGAGGCGCAGGCACAGGATTGTCTGGCGGAGCATTACCTCTTCAAGATGCTATTCTTCTTGGTTTAGGTAAATTTAATAAAATATTAGAAATTGATTATGAAAATAAATGTGTTGTGACCCAGCCAGGAGTTACAAATCTAGGCATTACTCATGCAGTTCAACACAAAGGATTTTATTATGCGCCAGACCCTTCGAGCCAGTTAGCATGTTCTATAGGTGGAAATGTTGCTGAAAATTCTGGTGGAGTTCACTCATTAAAGTATGGAACGACTACAAATAATATTTTAGGTGTACAAATGGTAATGATGGATGGAACTATTTGTAGATTTGGAGGCAAATCGTTTGATCAAGAGGGATATGATCTTATGGGTTTAATTTGTGGTTCAGAAGGTTTATTGGGGGTTGTTACCGAAGTTACAGTTAAAATTTTAAGAACACCTGAAGTAGTAAGAGCGGCTTTGATAGGTTTTCCATCTATTAAAGAAGGTGGAGATGCAGCCTCAGAAATTATTTCAAGTGGAATAGTTCCAGCAGGAATGGAAATAATGGATAAGGCTTTAATTGAGGCAACAGATAATTTTAGTAAAGCGGGATATCCCCGTGATGCAGAATTATTATTAATAGTGGAACTTGATGGTACAGAATCAGAGGTTAATGAGTTAATTAAAAAAGTAGAGGCAATCTGTAAAAAAAATAATTGCTCTAGTCTTAAACTTAGCAATAGTGAGAAAGAAAGACTTTCATTCTGGGCTGGAAGAAAAGCAGCTTTTCCAGCGTGTGGAGCTATGGCACCTGATTACTATTGTATGGATGGTTCTATTCCCAGAGGCAAGCTTGCTGAAGCATTATTAGAAATAAAAAAATTATCTGAAAAATATGAATTACCAGTGGCAAATTGTTTTCACGCAGGTGATGGAAATTTACATCCACTTATTATGTTTGATGGAAATGATAAAGAACAACTTAGAAAAACTGAAGAGTTTGGTTCAGAAATATTAAAAACATGTGTAAGACTTGGTGGAGTAATTACAGGAGAGCATGGTGTTGGTATAGAAAAGCGAGAGCTTATGTGTGAAATGTTTAATGATAATGATATTCAACAACAATTGAGTATCAAAAAGTCATTAGATGAAAAAAATTTATTAAATCCTGGAAAAGTTTATCCTATACTTAGAAAATGTGCAGAGGAAGGAAGGGTTCATGTCCACAAAAATAAAGATAAATTCCCAGATCTTCCAAGATTCTAATAACATCTATTATCCAAAAGATGAGAC
This sequence comes from uncultured Pelagibacteraceae bacterium, assembly GCA_902635845.1. Lineage (GTDB taxonomy): Bacteria > Pseudomonadota > Alphaproteobacteria > Pelagibacterales > Pelagibacteraceae > Pelagibacter. Next base: position 32,766 of record CACPPK010000006.1, read on the forward strand.
AGAAGTTTCAGATTTAATTAGGGAACTATATAAACAAGATTCTCCAACAGAAATTATCGGTAACAATTCAAAAAGTTTCATTGGAAATAAAACGCAGTCAGCTAATACTACTTCTTTATCTAAAATCTCAGGTATTATCGATTATAGACCTGAAGAATTGTATATCAAAGTTAAAGCCTGTACACCAATCAATGAAATCGAGCAGGTCTTAAGCGAAAATAATCAAGAGCTAGCTTTTGAACCAATAGACTTTGGGTATATTAAAGAAGGTAAGTCTAATAAAGGGACAATAGCAGGATACTTATCTTGCAACTATGCTGGTTCACGAAGATTTAAAGTTGGTAGTGTGAGAGATCATGTCCTAGGTTTTAAAGGAGTTAATGGAAAAGGAGATATAATTAAATCAGGAGGTACTGTTGTAAAAAATGTTACAGGTTATGATTTATCAAAACTAATTGCAGGCTCATTTGGTACTCTTGTTGCTTTAACCGAAATTACGTTAAAGGTGCTACCTAAGAAAGATTCTTCTAAAACTGTAATAATTTATCCTAGTAATTTCGAACAAATTTATGATTTTTTTAATAAACTATCCAGCTCAAGTAGCGAAATTTCTGGCGCCGTTTTTATTCCTGAACAATCAAAGGATAAAGATTTTGTTACTAAAAAAAATTCTGTTTTTAAGTTTAATGATCTTAAATCAAATGTTTCATTTATAGCATTTAGAGTCGAAGGGGACAAAATTTCAATTGAAGAAAAAATTAACAATTTAAAAAAAGAACTTGAATTAAATAATTCAGATATCTCTACCCTTGATTTTTATCAATCAGAACCATTTTGGAAAAAAGTAAATAATTTAGAGGTATTTGAAAAGACCGAACATAATTTAATACGAATGGTGATACCACCTGCAAATGGTTCAAAACTATGCAAATATTTAGAAAACAACCATAATTATTTTGTTGATTGGTGTGGGTCGTTATTCTGGATTGAAGTTAATAGTAAAAAAGAAGAAAAGATTAAAGACTTAAAAAAAATGGCAAAAGATTTTGGAGGTTATTTGACAGTAATTAAAACTTCATCAGAATATGATTACGGAGAAGCTATTTTTACTGTTGATAAAGTACGTTTAATCATTTCTGAAAAAGTAAAACAAAGTTTTGATCCTAAAAGAATTTTAAACCCAGGGAAAATGTATAGAGGAGTTTAATGCAAACAAAATTTACAGAAGAACAGCTTAGAGATCCTGACAATTTTGCAAACGAAAAAGTTTTTAAAAAGTGTGTGCATTGTGGAATGTGTAATGCTACATGCCCTACGCATCAACTTCTAGGTGACGAGTTAGATGGTCCTAGAGGACGTATTTATCTTATTAAAGATATGTTGGAAAATAATAGGAAACCAACTGAGAAGGTTGTAAAGCATATCGATCGATGCCTCTCATGTTACAGCTGTATGACTACTTGTCCTGCAGGAGTAAATTATATGCATATAATTGATCATGGAAAAAAATATATCGAAAAAAATTATCAAAGATCTCTCTTTGACAAACTAATAAGGTATTTTTTATCCATTACTCTTCCAAATACAAAAGTTTTTAGATTATCAAGTTTATTAGTAAAATTATCAAAGCCATTCAAATTCTTAATGCCATCAAAAATTAAAGATATGATTGAATTAATGCCTACAAATTTTCCTAAAAAAAGTTTACCAATAAAAGAAGTTTACAAATCCTCCACTAAAAAAAGAATTGCTAGAGTTGCTCTTTTAACAGGATGTGTACAAAAAGAAATATCTCCACAAATTAATGAAGCAACAATAAGGTTATTAAATAGACACGGTGTAGAGGTAGTTGTTCCAAAAAAAATTCGTTGTTGTGGATCTTTAAATCATCATCTTGGAAAAGAGGAGGATGCGCATCAAGATTTTAAAAATAATATAAACACTTGGTATGAGGAGCATCAAAAAGGAAATTTGGATGCAATTTTATCAAATACGTCTGGTTGTGGAACAACCATGAAAGATTATGGATTTATTTTTCGTGAAGATAAAGAATTTAGTAAAAAAGCCAAAGTAATATCAGAACTTACAAAAGATATATCAGAATATATATTTGAAAGTTTAAAACTTGATATTAAAGATAAAGGAAAAAAATATAAAGTAGCTTATCACTCTGCGTGTTCAATGCAGCATGGTCAAAAGGTTCATTCACAGCCAGTTTCATTACTTGAGAAAACTAACAATGAAATTATGGAAATTCCAGAAGGCCATATATGTTGTGGATCAGCTGGTACTTACAACATTTTGCAATCAAAAATTGCAAAACAATTATTAGTGAAAAAAGTAAATAATATAGAGAGTTTAAATCCTGATTTTATTTCTACAGGAAATATTGGTTGTATTACCCAAATTTCTCATGGTACTAAAGTTCCTATATTACATACAATTGAAGTTTTAGATTGGTACACAGGTGGACCAAAACCTGAAATTTTAAAATAGGATTTATGAAAAAAGTTTTAATTACAAGACGTTTAATAAGAGAAAGTGAAGACAAAGCCTCTAAATTATTTGATGCAAAGTTTAATACTAATGATGAACTTTATTCTCAAAAAAAAATAATCGAAATGAGTGAAGGATGTGATGGTATTTTATCATCATTAACTGAAAAATTAGATTCAGAAACAATCAATCAATTACCAAACTCAGTAAAAATTATTTCTAATTTTGCAGTTGGATTTGGAAACATTGATTTAGAAGCAGCAAAAAATAAAGGGATAGCAGTAACAAATACACCAGAAGTTTTATCAGATGCTACAGCAGAAATTGGAATTTTATTAATTTTAGGAGCATGTAGAAGAGCTTCCGAAGGAATAGAGTCTGCAAAAGAAGGAGGATGGAAATGGTCTGCTGATTATTTAATTGGAAAACAATTAACGGGAACGAGATTGGGAATTTTAGGTATGGGTCGTATTGGCCAAAAGATTGCAAAAATTGCAAAATCCTTGGGCATGATTATTCACTATCATAATCGTTCAAAATTAAACGAAGATAAAGAGCAAGGTGCAACATATCATGACAGCATAAAAAGTCTTTTTTCAGTCTCAGATGTTCTATCAATTTGTTGTCCAGCTACAAAGGAAACGGAGAACTTAATTAATAAAGAAACTGTTGAGTATTTTCCTAAAGGTGCCGTGATTACTAATATTGCTAGAGGTGATATAGTTGATGATGAGGCTTTAATTGATGCATTGAATAGAAGAAAAATTTATGCAGCAGGATTAGATGTTTATAAAAATGAACCAAATTTAAATCCTGGTTATTTAAAAATTCCAAGCGCTTTTGTTTTACCTCATCTTGGGAGCGCAACAAAAGATACAAGAATTGCAATGGGAAATTTAGCAATTGATAACCTAGATGAGTTTTTTAGAACTGGAAATTGTATCAATAAAGTAAATTAAAATGTCTAAATCGATAGCTTTCATCGGCGTTGGTAACATGGGTTGTCCGATGGCTGAAAATTTAATGAAGGCTGGTAAGTCTGTGAAAGTTTTTGATGTCTCAAAAAAAATGCTTGAGATTGCAAGAGATAAAAATCTTGAAACAATCGAAAATTTAGATGATATAATATCAGCTGATGTTGAAACGGTGATAACCATGCTTCCAGAGGGTAAGCATTCTAAGGAAGTTTATTTAGGAGAAAATGGAATAATAAATAAAGTTTCGAAAGATTGTCTTTTAATCGATTGTTCAACAATTGATATTCAAACTTCTATCGAGATTGGGAAAAAAGCTTCAGAATTAGGAATCAAAATGATTGATGCACCGGTTAGTGGTGGAGTAATGGGGGCCCAAAAAGCAACTTTAAATATAATGGTTGGGGGATCTAAAGAAGCATATGAAAAAGCACTTCCTTTATTAAAAATCATGGGAAAAAATATATTTCATGCTGGTGATTTAGGTAGTGGGAATGGTGCTAAGATTTGTAACAATATGGCCCTAGGAATTGCAATGATTGCCGCTTCAGAGTCATTAATGTTAGCAAAAAGATTAAATATAGATATTAAAAAAGTTCATGAAATTATGAAAAATGCATCAGGTAACAGTTGGCCAATTTCTGTTTATCCACCTTTGCCTGGTTTAATTGATGGCACGCCTTCAAATAATAATTATCGTCCAGGTTTTTCTGCAGGAATGATGAATAAAGATCTTAAACTTGCAAATGATTGTGCAAAAAGCGTAAATGCTGAAACACCATTAGGAAAAATGGCTCTAGATATTTATGATCAATTTTGTAAAGATGGAAATGATAATAAAGATTTTTCAGCGATTTCTAAAGTTATAGGTGGAAGTGCTTGGGATTACCCAATAGAGTAGATAATTCTACTTAGAATTGAATTTATTTTTTAAAAATGATCAATATGGGTCATTTTGGCCCATCTTTTAGAAAGACTCTAAAGTGAATCTATGTTTTATTTTCGCCAGTTAATTAACTAGAGGAGAATAAAATGATTAAAAGTAAAAAATCATTGAAGGGTTCTAAAACTCCTTCAAGAAGAAAGTTCTTCAAAGCCGCAGCAGCAACTGGTGCAGCAGCAGCAACAGCTGTAGCAATGCCAAATGTTGCTTTTGGTGCTCCGCAAACATTAAAGATGCAAGCAGCATGGCCTTCAGGTGCTAACATCTTTTTTGAAATGGCCGGAGACTATGCCAAAATGGTTGGAGACATGTCAGGTGGAAGTTTAAAAATTGACCTTCAGCCTGTTGGAGCAGTTGTAAAAACTGGAGAAATTGGACAAGCTGTAAGTGATGGTGTTCTTGATATGGGACACTGGGTTACTGCTTATTGGTATGGAAAAAATCCTGCTGCGTCTCTTTTCGGAACTGGCCCTTCTTACGGTCTATCATCTCAAGAAGTGATGGCTTGGATGGAAGAAGGTGGTGGAAGAGCATTGTACGAAGAAACATTAGCAAAAGTTGGATACGACTATGTTGGTGTTTTTGCGATGCCTATGCCAGCTCAACCATTTGGTTGGTTCAAAAAGAACGTAACTAAAGTAAGTGACGTTAAAGGTATGAAGTATAGAACAGTTGGTCTTGCAACTAACGTTCTTACTGCAATGGGTATGGTAGTTAGACAATTACCAGGTGGTGAAATTCAGCCAGCTATGAAAACTGGTTTGATCGAAGCTGCAGAGTTTAACAACCCTACTTCAGACTCTCAATTTGGTATGCAAGATGTTTCTAAGCATTATCACTTAGGATCTTTCCACCAATCACAAGAGATGTTTGAAATACCTATTAACAAAAAAACATTTAATAGCTTATCTCCTGCAAACCAAGCAATATTAAAAAATGCTTCTTATGCAGCAAATACCGCTAACTACTTTAAAGCTTTGGTAAGATACTCAGCTGATTTATCTAAATTGATGAATGAGCATAAAGTAAACGTTTACCAAACTTCAGATGCAATTTTAGCAGAGCAGTTAAAAGGTTGGGATAAAGTCGTAGGTGATTTCTCTTCTAAAGATCCATTCTTTAAGAAGATTGTTGATTCACAAAAAGCTTATGCGAAAAGAGTAATGAAATACTTACTAATGAATCAGCCTAACTACAGACTTGCTTATGAAAATGAGTTTGGTCCGTTAGCGAAAGTTAAAATCTAAGGTTTAAAAATATAAAAAATTAAGGGGGCTTTTTAGCCCCCTTTTTTTTAATTGAATTAATTAAGAAAATTAAGATAAGCTAGTTAAATATGTACTCTTATATAAAATTTGCAGATACTCTTAGTACCTCAATGGGTAAAGCCTTTTCATGGTGCATAGTAATTTTAATGGGTGGAACATGTTATGAAGTAATCATGGCTTACGCATTTAATGCTCCAACCTTATGGAATTTTGATTTTAGTTTACAAATGTATGGAGCGATATTTATGATGGCAGGAGCTTATACTTTAGCAACAGAGGCTCACGTTAGAGGGGATGTTATTTACAGGTTGTTCCCAACTAAAGTTCAAGGATGGATTGATTTAATATTATATTTCATCTTCTTTTTTCCAGGGGTGATTGCACTTGCATTTTATGGATATGAATATGCAGCTAAAGCATGGATGGTGAAAGAAACAAGTTGGAATAGTCCAGCACAAATTCAAATTTATATGGCAAAATCATTAATACCTTTATCAGGGATACTTCTTACTCTCCAAGGAATTAGTGAAGTTTTTAGAGCAATTATTTGCATTAGAACAGGACATTGGCCAGAGAGAGATGCTGGTGCAGAAGAAACAGAGAAAATTTTAATGAGAAAATCTAAAGAGGAAGAAAAAATAGATGTTGTTTAGTCTAACAAATCCAGAAATTGCAATTTTAATGATGGTGATATTTCTGTTTGCTGTATTACTAGGATTTCCTATTGCATTTACTTTAATGGCTATGGGTTTAGGATTTGGGTATTACGCATATTTTGATCCTTCAAGAATGGATCATCTATTAGATAATAGGATATTTAATTTATTTGTTTCAAATACCTATTCTGTCATGGATAACCATGTCCTCACCGCCGTGCCTTTATTTTTATTTATGGGCTATTTAGTTGAAAGAGCAGGTATAGTTGCAAGATTGTTTTATGCCATAAGACTTGCATCTCATTCGCTACCAGCTTCGATGGCTGTCGCTGCCCTTGTTACTTGCACTTTATTCTCTACAGCAACGGGTATAATAGGAGCAGTAGTGACTTTAATGGGTTTGCTTGCTTGGCCTGCAATGGTGAAGGCTGGTTATGATAAAAAATTTGCATCAGGAGTAATATGTGCTGGCGGTTGTTTAGGAATTTTAATCCCCCCTAGTATTATGCTTATTGTCTATGCAGTAATTGCTCAGTTATCCCCATTAAGATTATTTGCTGCAGCAATATTTCCTGGTTTGATGTTAGCGGGTTTATATATTTTATATGCAATTATTTTGGCTTATTTTAATCCATCAGTTGCACCCAAGCCTCCTAAAGAAGAGATCCCTCCAAGATCAGTGATCTTAAAAGAAGTTTTGGTTTCATTCTTACCATTATTTTCATTAATTATTTTAGTATTAGGAAGTATTCTTGCTGGTTTGGCTACTCCTGCAGAAGCAGCAGGTGTTGGAGCTTTTGGGGCATTAGTTTTATCTTTCTTTTATAAATCTCTAAAATGGAAAAATTTTAAAGAGTCTGTCTTTCTAACCGCAAAAACTACTGCAATGATTATGTGGTTGTTTATTGGATCTTGGACGTTTGCGTCAGTATTTTCATATTTAGGAGGACATGAAGTATTCGAACATTTTTTTAAATCAATGGATATACAGCCTTGGCAATTTTTAGTAATTACACAAATTATAATTTTCTTATTAGGCTGGCCATTAGAGTGGACTGAAATATTAATTATATTTGTTCCAATATTTTTACCTTTAGTAGAATTTTTTGGAGTTAACCCTTATTTTTTTGCTATGTTAATTGCGTTAAATTTACAAACATCATTTTTAACGCCCCCCATGGCCATGTCGGCTTATTATTTAAAAGGTGTACAATCTAAAAATGTTGAATTAATTGAGGTATTCAAAGGCATCATGCCATTCTTAGCGATAGTTATTTTTGGAATGGTTTTGATGTATTTATTTCCAGGTATAGCTCTGTGGTTACCTGATCAATTATTTGCAAACTAATTTAATGAATGAAATTGTAAATTATTCCGTTGAAGAATTAATAAATAAAATTTCAAATTCTCAAATTACTTCTGTCGAAATATGTGAAGCTTATATTGATAGAGTTAATAAGTTTGAAAAAGATATAAATGCTTGGGCTTTTTTTGACAAAGAATTGTTATTGGAAAAAGCCAAAGAGTCAGATGCTTACAAAAAATCTGGAAAGCCTACTGGTCCGCTGCATGGTATTCCTGTAGCGGTTAAGGATATTGTTGGCACTTTAGATATGCCAACTGAATGTGGTACACCTATAAGAAAAGGTAAATCTTATTCACAGAATGCAGAAATAGTTGATTTATTAACATCTTCAGGAGCTATTGTGATGGGTAAAACTGTTACTACTGAATTAGCATATTTAAATCCCTCTAAAACAAAAAATCCACACGATTATTCACGAACACCAGGAGGATCATCAAGTGGTTCAGCTGCAGTTATTGCATCTTATATGGCCCCGCTTTCAATTGGATCACAAACTGGTGGCTCAATAATTAGACCAGCATCCTATTGTGGTGTTGTTGGATACAAACCTTCATTTGGTCTTATTTCTAGAAATGGAGTATTAAAGACTTCTGAAAAACTTGATCATTTAGGAGTTTTTGGAAAATCAGTTGAGGACATAGCTTATTTAGTTAAAGAGTTAATTAAAAAAGATTCCCATGACCCTGCTACTGTATATTACTCTTCAAGTAATATGGTTGATGCTGTAAAAAAAGGTCCTTTGTATGAACCAAAATTTATTTTTTATAAAACTGAATTTTGGAAAACAATTGACAAAAAATCTAAGGAAGCTTTTGAATATTTTATAAAGTCGTTTAAAAAAAATATAGAAGCTCATGATACTCCTTCTTATTTTAAAGATATCCATAAATATCATCAAATAATTTATGAAACTGATTTAGCTAATAATTTTAGTGATTATTATAAAAATTATAAATCGAAACTTTCAAAAATTATGCAAAATGCAATTTTAAATGGAAGAAAACATACTGCAAAAGAATATGCTGAAGCAATAGATTTTATGAAAAGAAGTTATGACTCTTATAAAGAAGTATTTGAGGATTATCATGGGGTTTTATCCCCATCCAGCCCAGGCGTTGCTCTAAAGGGTCTTAAGAGCACTGGATCAGCTGATTTCAATAAAGTTTGGTCTTATTTAGGAACTCCTTGTATTTCACTTCCTTTACTTCAGGGTGAAAATAATTTACCATTAGGCATTCAAGTTATCGGAGAGAAATATGACGATAATCGTTTCTTAGGAGTTTCCAGTTGGCTTGAAAAGGAGAGCGAAAAATTTAATGAATAAACTTGTAACACTTATAGGACTTTCTTTTGCGATCTTTTTTCTTTTGGGTTTAGCAACAACACTTACAAGATCTATGATGATAGGTTTTCTTGATGTATTACCAGTTTATATATTGATGATACTTGCAATATCCATGATGTTATATGAAGCCTTTTTTGACAAAAAATAAATTTAATAATTCCTAAATTTACTACCTCAGATTGTAATACAATAGTTTACAGTTATTTTAATCTAGACTTAAACGCACATTTGTAATTTAATCTTTACAGTTAATTAACAAAGAAGAGGAGAGAGTAATGATTAAAGAAAAAAAATCATTGAAGGTTTCAAGATCACCTTCAAGACGTAAGTTCTTTAAAACTGCAGCTGCAACTGGTGTTGCTGCTGTTGCTTTATCTGCTCCAGCAGTTGCCAAAGAAAGAGTCGAAGCTTCTATGGTAGCTACTTGGCCTAGAGATTTTCCAGGCCTAGGAACTGGTGCACAAAGACTTGCTCAAAGATTAAGCGATATGAGTGACGGAAGAATTCAAGTTACTTATTATGCTGCTAACGAAAGAGTAAAAGCATTTGACTCATTTGACGAAGTTGCATCAGGTAACTCTCAAATGTATCACGGTGCTGATTACTACTGGGTAAAAAAACACCCTGCATTTGGATATTTTACTGCCGTTCCATTTGGCTTCACATATGCTGAAATGAATGCGTGGTTAAAATTTGCTGGTGGACAAGAGTTGTGGGACGAATTAACAGATGATTTCGGAACACAAAGTTTTGCTGCTGGTAACACTGGAGTGCAAATGGGTGGTTGGTTTAACAAAAAAATTAGATCAGCTAATGACTTTAAAGGTTTAAAAATGCGTATGCCTGGTTTAGGTGGACAAGTTCTTGGAAAACTTGGTGGTTCTCCAATTTCACTTCCTGGTGGACAAATTTATGAAAACCTTGTGTCTGGAGCAATTGATGCAACTGAATGGGTAGGACCTTGGAATGATGAAGCTATGAAGTTCCAGGAAGCTGCTAAGTATTATTACTATCCAGGAATGCATGAACCAGGATCTACACTAGCTTGTGGAGTGAACAAATCTTGGTTTACTAGTTTGTCAAAATCGGATCAGTTAATTATTAAAACTGCATGTGATTGGGCTGACACAACTACAATGGCTGAATACAATGCTAAAAACGGAGCTGCCTTAGCACGATTAGTTAACGAAAGTGGAGTTAAACTAGAAAAGTTTAATGATAAAGTTTACGATGCTTTCGCTAAAGGTGCTGCCGAAGTTTTCGATGAAGTTCAACAACATAGTGCTCTTGCTAAAAAAGTACATGCTGCCTTTGTTAAAGGTCGTAAGGAAATTGGTGCTTGGACTAACTTGTCTGACGGGCCATATGTTGCTCAAAGAAATAGAGCATTAGGAGTATAATTTAATTCTAATTAATATTAGAGGGCCCTTAAATGGGCCCTCTTTTTATATATCACTAAAAGATTTTAAATATGGTTGAGAAAAATAACTTATCTATTTTAATAAGGATATTTAGTTATTCTATCTTAGCTTTAACTCTAGTTTTTTTAATAAATAATGTTTTAACAGTTTGGTTTGAATGGCCAGGAGTTAAAAAGCTTTTTGCTCATTATGAATTATTTGGATTTAAAAAATTAAATAAGCCTTTAGAGGGGCTTGCAATAAACTTATCATATACTCAATTACTATTTTATTTTGCTTCTTTTATAGGAGTAATATTTTTTGTTTTGAAGTCTATAAAACAAACATTACAAACAGATTCTGAGATCTTAACAAAAATTACAGCCTACGTTGTAAGATCCTCTTTCTGGGCAGTATTAATTGTTGGAGTAGCAGATTTTTTAATCTCATTCATGGTTGTAGAAAAATTAGTTGAGCCAATTTTTGGAGAGCAAGTTAAAATTAATTTAGTAAAACCTGCTTTTAGAATTACATATATTCACTTTCCTTTAATATTAGCCTCTTTTGTAATTGGTTATTTCACTAGATCCGTAGGGTTTATATGGTTAGCAGTTTTAGTTGTTGGAAGTGAATTTTTGATAGTTCTTTCAAGATTTATATTTCAGTATGAACAAGCATTTCAGGGTGATCTTGTTCGTTTTTGGTATGCTGCACTTTATTTATTTGCAAGCGCATATGCGTTAATTCACGAGGGCCATGTTAGAGTTGATGTTCTTTATACTGGTTTTAGTGAACGTAAAAAAGCATGGACTAATGCAATTGGTTCATTAATTCTGGGAATTCCTTTATGTTTGATTGTAATATTTTTAGGTATGGGTGGTAAAGCTAGTATCATTAATGGCCCTGTAATTTCATTTGAAATCACTCAACAAGGTTCAAATGGATTATATTTGCTTTACTTGATGGCAGTTTATTTAGCAGTATTTGCTGTAAGCATGTTAACTCAATTTACCAGCTACTTTATGAGTAGTAGTCACAAACTTTTAAAGAATTAAAAAATGGAACACTTATTTTTAGCTTTACTTGTAATTATAATGATTGGTGCTTTAGCTTCTGGTTTTCCTGTAGCTTTTGCTCTACCTGGATCTGCAATAATTTCAATTGGGCTTGCGGCTTTTTTTGGTTATTTGTTTGCAGGGGATAGCAGTGCTTATTTTGCTGTTGATGGCCCTAAAGAATGGTTAACCGCCGGTATTACAAATTTTAGGAGTAACTACTGGGATGTAGAAACTGATACTTTAATTGCAATTCCTTTATTTATTTTCATGGGGATCATGTTGCAAAAATCAAAAATTGCGGAAGATCTTTTAGTTACAATGGGGCAGTTATTTGGACCCATCCCTGGAGGTCTAGGAATATCAGTAATTTTTGTTGGAGCATTACTTGCAGCTACCACAGGTATTGTTGGTGCAACAGTAATAGCAATGGGACTAATATCACTACCCACAATGCTTAATAATAAATATGATAAAAGTCTAGCAAGTGGAATCGTTTGTTCTTCAGGAACTCTTGGACAAATTATACCTCCTTCAATTGTATTAATTATTATTGCCGATCAATTGGCAAGTGCAGCTGATGTTGCAAATACTATGCGTCAGACTGATTATAAAATTTTAACTGGTGAATTTAATATGCCAGGAGAATTTAGAGTTGGTTCTACTTCTGCAGGAGATATGTTTTTGGGAGCACTATTGCCTGGTTTAGTATTGGTTGGTTTGTATATGCTATATGTATTTGTGTATGCAAGATTAAATCCTAAGGCAGCTCCTCCTGTTCCATTTAAAGGAAATTTTGACTCAAAATTTTGGATTAAGGTTTTAATAGTAATTATTCCTCCCCTTGCTTTAATTTTCGCGGTTTTAGGATCTATACTTTTAGGTATTGCAACCGTTAATCAAGCTGGATCAATTGGAGCAATAGGTGCAACCATGATGGCTGGTTATCGTTTACATAAAGGAAAAAAAGATGCTTACTATCCAATTATAATTGCAATTTTATCTGTCATTCCAATTTATATTTTATCTAAGAATTATAATTTAAATATTAAGGCTGTAGAAACTAGAGATCTTACAGCAATTTTTATCACAGGATTTTTTACTATTACTTTTTTAATTGGAATTGTTTGGAGTTTTTGGAGAGCATACAAAATTGAGAATGTTTTAAGAGAGGTTGTTACAGAAACATGTGTAACGACTTCAATGGTCTTTATAATTTTATTAGGAGCTGCAATGTTAACCTCTGGATTTAGAGCGTTTGGAGGTGAAGAGCTAGTAAGAGATTTTCTTCAAGATTTGCCAGGGGGATTTTGGACACAGTTTATTGTTGTAATGGCAGTGATTTTTTTACTAGGTTTCTTTCTTGATTTTATAGAAATAGCCGTTGTTGTTGTTCCTATCATTGCTCCGATATTATTAGCTGAACCAGGAGCTAATGTAAGTGCAATTTGGCTTGGTGTAATGATTGGGGTAAATTTACAAACCTCATTTTTAACACCACCATTTGGTTTTGCATTATTTTACTTAAAAGGTGTAGCTTCAAAACTTGTTACTACTTTAAATATCTGGAAAGGTGTTGTTCCATTCATTATTTTACAATTAATAGGTCTTGGAATTGTTGGTTTCTATCCATCATTAGTAAACTATCTACCAGCAAGAACATATTTAACGTCAAACGTTGCTCCACCACCGATGAATCCAAAGTTACAATATTGCTTACAAGAGTACAAATTTGCGATTTACAACACTGAAGAACAAAGAATTACTAATGCAATAAAAGACATGCAGAAATTAACTCCTGCAAATCTTCCAATGGATAAATTAGATATTTTTGAAGAGCATTTTGATAATGCACTTGGGACTTTTGCTATTGTTAAAAAACTTCAAAAAACAGAGGAAGAATATGAATTATTCACAAAAGATTATAGGGACTTGCATTTCAATGTAAGAAAAATTGAGAAAAAAATTAGAAAAATAGACCAGAAAATTAAAAAAATAAAAGCTGAAATTAGAAATTTAGATGATGATAACTTATCAAATAAAAATAAATTAGAATTAAAGATCGAGAATTATGAGCTAGAAATTAAAGAACTTCAAGATAAAGTTCCTGAAAGTTGGAAAGCTAAAAATGGAGAGTTTGAAATACTACACAAAGCAAAAAACACAAGAACAAAAAGGTATAGAAAAAATGTTGATGAAGCTTATGAAACTCTGGATCAAATAGTAATGTTTATAAATGATAATGAAAAATTAAAAGAACTTTCATCAGAAATAAAAGAATTAAAATATAATATTGATAATAAAAATTACGAAAACTCAATATCAGTAATTGATAATCTTTTTGAAAAACTAGGAGAAATTTCTGGAACCGAAGAATTTGCAAATAAATTAGATGACCTAATATCTGTTATAGATAATGATGAGGTAGATGAGCAAAAATTAACTGAAGTAAGTTCAGAAACTTTCAATCTTTTCAATTTAGAAGTTTCATGGAGAGATGATGCTAATAAGAATTTGATGCCTGAATTAATTAAATATAATGATGTTATCAAACATAATATTGGTCTAAGACTTCAAAACAGATTAACTAAAGAACAAGCTAAATTTGTTGCAAGGTGTAATTCAGTTCATAGAGATATATCTTTAAACTTTTAATTAATGGAAAATTATATTTTACCAAAAAAACAGGCTATTGTTGTTTTTTTTGTATTTGCATTTGGTTATTTTTTATCATGTTTGTTGCGTGCAATTACTGCAACTCTTTCCCCCGTATTAACCTCAGAATTTAATTTGTTAGCAGCCGATTTAGGATTGTTAGCTGGGGGTTATTTCTTGGGTTTTGCTTGTATGCAAATACCTCTTGGATATTTGTTAGATAAATATGGACCAAAAAAAATTGTCTCTTCTTTTTTATTAATTGCATTAGTTGGAACAGGATCATTTGCTTTAGCTGAAAATTTTTCTGGATTGTTAGTTTCGCGAATTCTAATCGGCATAGGTGTTAGTGCTTGTTTAATGGCTCCACTAACTGGTTACAGAATATGGTACGCAGAAAATCAACAACAAAGAGCAAACTCATGGATGCTAATGATTGCATCATTAGGTTTTTTGTCATCTACATTGCCTGTGCAACTTTTATTGCCTAGTCTCGGATGGAGATGGATATTTGGCGGCATCGCTATCTTAATTTTAATTAGTATTTTTTTAATGTTAGTTTTTATTCCAAAATGGAATTTAACTAAAAATAAAGAGTCAGAAGAGCCAAGCAATACTGGAACTTTATCTGAAGTTTGGAAAAATAGATTTTTTATAAGTGTAATTCCAATGGGTTTATTTAATTATGGGGGCTTAATGGCTATACAAACTTTATGGGCAGGACCATGGATGACTAGAGTTGCTGGTTATACACCACTTCAGAGCGCGACAGGATTATTTTGGATTAATGTAACCATGTTGGTGTCCTTTTTTTTGTGGGGTTATTTTTTACCAAAAATTTTAGGTATAGGTTTTACTGCAAAAAAAATACTTAAATTAGGTTTACCAATTAGTTTTTCTGTAATGTTAGTGATAATTATATTAGGTCCAAAAGCAGGGGCTTTTTACATAACTTTATTTATTTTAAGTTCAATTTTTTTATCAGTTACACAGCCAGCTGTGGGCCTTTCTTTTTCAGGTTATTCTGCTGGTAAAGCACTAACTTCATTCAATTTATTAATATTTGCAGGAACATTCATAATGCAATGGCTAATGGGCTTAGTGATAGATATTGTTAAAGGGATGGGTCACACAGAAATATTTGCTTTTAAATCAGCTTTTTCAGTTTTCTTAATCTTAAGTATAATTTCTTATATATTTTTTTTAATATTAAATAGAAAAAAATATGAAAATAAAACGTAGGAATTTTTTTTTGGAATTATTTATTGGTATTGTTGCTATTTACTTAATTGTTTTAATTTTCTTATTCTTTTTTCAAAGAAATTTAATGTATCATCCTGATGAGAATAATTATTCTGGAGATAATTTAGAAGTTAACATTGAAAAAGTGAATATTAAAACAACAGATAATATTAATCTTTTAGGCTGGTTTCATAATAAAAATTTAAAAAGTTATAAAACAATAGTTTATTTTCATGGAAATGCAGGGACACTTGAAAACAGAATCCATAAGTTAAATCATTTTAAAGACATGGATGTTAATTTTTTAATTATTGCATGGAGAGGGTTTAGCGGCAATAAAGGAAAACCAAGTGAGGAGGGTCTTTATACAGATGGTGCTAGTGCAATAAAATGGCTTAAAGAAAAAGGTCTAAAAGAAGAAGATATAATTATTTATGGAGAGTCATTAGGAACTGGCATTGCTACTGAAATTACTCAGAATAAAAATTTTGCAGGATTAATCTTAGAAACGCCCTTTACATCAATGATAGAGGCAGCGAAAAATTTTTATCCATATATTCCAGTAGGTTTAATTTTAAAAGATAAGTATGAAAATAATGAAAAAATTAAAAATATTAATATTCCAGTATTAGTAATGCATGGTGAGGCTGACCAAATAGTTCCATTTTGGATGGGTAAAAAAATTTTTAATTTAGCAAGTGAACCTAAATATTCATATTTTACAAAATATGACGATCATATGATGGAATATGATGATAAACTTGTATTAGCTCTTAAATCTTTTGTTGATAGTTTAAATTAAGCCATAATCTAAACAAAGATAATTCAAATTTTTTTTTTAAGTTAATTTATGAAAAATTTTTTCTTATTTTTTATTGTTCTTTTTTCTTTAAATAATTTATCAAATGCCAAAGAGAATTTAGCATCTGTAGACAGCCTTTTTCATATTGATCAAATGAATTCGCACGATGAAAATTTTGCATTATATTTTAAAACTCGTGAAAAAGCTGTCTTAGCTCGAGGAGAAAATTCAAATTATATTAATGATTTTCCAAAAGATCTTTATATTTATAACTACAAAACGAAAGAGTCTTTGCCATTAATTTCTTATGAATGGTTTCCCAAAACAGCAAAATATTTTTTGCAAGAGTATGATTTCCCAGTTTTTCCAGATGATTTTGCATACTATCTTTTAAAAGATAACAAAACTCTGGTAATGATTAGTGCTGTAAAAAGTCTAAAAGCTAATTTCAAATTTGATATTGTTGAAAAAAAGTTAGAGCTTTATCCTATTAATGGAAAATTTGATTTTATTATTTCTTCGATAGCTAAAAATTGTGGACATTATGAATTTAAAGAACACTACAAATGCAGTTTTTATAAACCTTTAATTTCCAGTACCTTAATTAATTAATTTGAGTAAATGCCTCTGCGAATTTTTCGGCCTCAAAAATTTGTAAATCATCTTCTTTTTCACCTAATCCAAGTGCAATAATTGGTAGTTTATATTTTTTAGCAACAGCTAAAAGAATACCTCCTTTTGCTGTGCCATCTAATTTTGTCATAATAAGACCAGTTATTGGAATAATTTTATTAAATTCTTCAACTTGATTAATTACATTTTGGCCAGAAGTTGCATCCAACACTAAAATAACATCATGTGGAGCATTAGGATCAATTTTTTTAGTAACATTTGCAATTTTTTTATATTCTTCCATCAAATTTTTTTTATTTTGTAGTCTTCCAGCTGTATCAATTAAAACTTGGTTAAAATTATTGTTTAATGCTTCTTCAATAGCCTTGTAAGCAACTGATGCGGGATCAGAACCTTGAGATGATTTTGTAATTTGAACATCAACTTTGTTTGCCCAATTTTCTAGTTGATCTATAGCTGCTGCTCTAAAAGTATCTGATGCAGCTAGCATTACTTTGTTTCCATTACCCTTTAATATTTTGCTTATTTTTCCAATAGTAGTTGTCTTTCCAACACCATTGACACCTGAAATTAATGTTGCATTTAATTTTTCTTTTTTTTTGAAGAATTCAATATTTTCTAAAGGTTTCATAATTGAAATAATATAATTTTTTAAAATATTATTTATTTCGTCGGTTAAATCTTTATTGGGATCAATTTTTGTTTGAGAAATTATTT
>CACPPK010000007.1 GCA_902635845.1 uncultured Pelagibacteraceae bacterium
CCCAAAGTAGAAAAGAATAGAAACAAGATTGATTTCTCCTTTAATTGCTGTCCATCCAAGAATAAGTCCATAATTAAAAGTTATACCTAAAAAAAATTGAGGCCAATAAGTAAATCTCTTCATGAGCGGATATGTAAAAGCAAGTGGCATAGAACCTAGTGCCAGAATAATTGTAAACATATTAAAATTTAACAAAACTAACAAAGCTAAAAAACACAACACAAGAGCATAAAGAATTGCAAGTTTTATAGAAATTTCTCCGCTAGCAATGGGACGGTTTTTCGTTCGAAAAACTTTAGCATCAAATTCTTTATCTAAAATATCATTTACAATACAACCTGCTGATCTCATTAAAACAGATCCCAAAAAAAAGAGTGTTAAATAAAATAAATAATCATACAAATTTGAAGAAAAATCATAAGCTAATGTTAATCCCCATGCACAGGGCCAAAATAATAACATAAAGCCAATTGGTTTTTTTAACCTAATCAATTCTATAAAAAGTTTTACTTGGTTCATAATATTTTACTTGTAAATAACAAAGCCTAGTTTCATAATCAAATTGATTCGTATGAATATAGATTACACAGTCACAGCATTAATGTTTCCTGCAATTCCTTTGATGATGGCTGTTTATAGTAATAGATTTCATTCTTTGAGTATATTAATTAGACAGCTTCACGATGAACATGTTTATGAAAAACATATTCCTCCAGAATGGAAAAAACAGTTTATCAATCTTAGTGGCAGAATAACTCTTTTAAGATGGACAATACTTTTTGCTTCATTTGGATTTCTTTTTAACATGTTGACTGTATTTGCACTCTACTTAAATGAGGTTTTTTTAGCTCGTGTAATTTTTGGTTCATGTTGCTTATCTATGATAATTTCAATAATATTTTTTATAAGAGAGATACAAATATCAACAAACGCACTTAAACTTCATATGTCAGATATGGATGTAGATGTTAATTAGGAACTATTACAGCTGGACCTAAAATTTTTCTACCTTCAAGATCTTCATGAGATTGTATGACCTCTTCTAATTTATATTTTTTAAATATTTTAATTTTAACTTTACCAGAGCTAATTTTTTCAAACATTGTTTCTGATGCGTCATCCAATTCTTCTCTTGTTGAAAGGTATTGTTGCATAGAGGGTCTTACAAGATACAGGCCTTTTGGCTGAATAACTTTTGGTACATTAATATCCGACAACGGACCAGATGCATTTCCAAATGAAACCATCATTCCTCTTACTGCTAAACATTTAATTGAACCATCTAACGTATCTTTACCGACACCATCGTAAACAACTGGTACGCCCTTACCGTCAGTAATCTCTAAAACTTTTTTTGCAAAATCTTCTTTATTATAATTAATTACGTGATCGAAACCATTTTCTTTTGCTATATTTACTTTTTCATCTGATCCAACTGTACCTATAACAGTGCAACCTAAACTTTTAGCCCATTGTCCAAAAATTTGACCAACACCACCAGCAGCTGCATGAAATAAAATTGTTTCTCCAGATTTAACAGCATAAGTTTTATGCAAAAGATAAAAAGTCGTTAATCCTTTTGTCATTAATGTTGCGGCTATATCAAGATCAATACCATCTGGTACTTTTACTAAGTTCTTAGCTGGATAATTTCGGTGTGAACAATAAGAACCTAAAGGAACACCTGCATAAGAAATTTTATCACCAACTTTAAAGTCTTTTACGTTCTCTCCAATATCAGTAATGACCCCAGCACCTTCTAAACCTAAACCAATTGGTAGTTTTAAAGGGTACAAACCTGATCTATGATAAGTATCAATATAGTTGAGGCCAATTGCTTTTTGTTCAATAGTTACTTGATCAGGACCTGGCTTATCTAAAGAAATATCCTTAATCTCTAAAACTTCAGGTCCACCATTTTTACTAATTTCTACAGCTTTCATAATTTATTTTACAAATGTACCATTATGATAATCTTGAACTGCTTGCAAGATCTCTGCTTTGGTATTCATTACAAAAGGTCCACCTCTAGCTATTTTTTCATTGATTGGTTTACCAGAAATCACTAAAAACTTAGCATTTGATTTACCTTTAACGGTTAAGTTTTCACCAATTGTTAAAAGTATTAAAGTACTATCTTTAACATTGTCATGATTATTTTTACCGATTTCAATTTCGCCAGACACTAAATAAATAAAAGTATTATGGGTAGACGGTAATTTAAAATTGAACTCTTTATCTTTGTTTAACTCTACATCAAAATAAACTGGCTCAACGTTATGACCTTTTACGGGTCCTTCAGCCTTTTCAAATTTTCCAGCTATTACTTTTACTTCTTTATCATCATCTTTATGCACACTCATTTTATCTGCATCAATATAAATATATTCAGGTTTACTCATCTTTAATTTAGCAGGCATATTGATCCATAATTGAAAACCATGAAGTTTGCCTTCTTTCATTGCTGGCATTTCTGAGTGAATAATTCCACTACCTGTCTTCATCCACTGAACGTCTCCTGCTGTCATTCTACCTTCACCACCTGTACTATCTTTATGTTCAAAATCTCCAGCTAACATATAAGTAACCGTTTCAATTCCTCGATGAGGGTGGGGAGGAAAACCTGCGATATAATCCTCACTATTTTCTGAACCAAATTCATCAAGCATTAAAAAAGGATCAAAGTAATTTGGTTCAACACCAATACTTCTTTTTAATTTAACCCCGGCTCCATCAGAAGCAGGAATAGGGTTAATAATTTTACTAACTTCAATATTTTTCATATTTCGTAAATAAGAATTTTTTATATTATATCAAGTAAATTACCTAGATTTTTGATTTGATGTTTTGGGACATAATCTAGATTATCAAAAGTATTATTGTTTCTATTAACCCAAATAGAATTATAACCATAGTTTCCACCACCTGAAACATCCCAAGTATTTGCACTTAAAAAAGCAACTTCATTTATTTCAATTTGATATTGCTTTATTGGAAGATCGTAAACTTTAGAGTCTGGTTTATAAACTCCTACCTCTTCAATTGAAAAAATATCATCAAATATATTTTCTAAATTATTGCTCTTAACCAATTCATCAAGAAGGGAAGGAGTGCCATTTGAAAGAATAGCAAGTTTAAAATCTTTTTCTTTTAATGATTTTAAAACTTCAGGAACTTCTTCAAATGGTGAAAGAATTTTATAAAGATCCAATAATTCATTTCTCATTGAAGAATCTATTTTATAGGCTTTCATTGATTTATCTAAACTATCCTCTGTTACTTGCCAAAAATCTCTATGACGTTTCATTAAACTTCTTAGCCAAGTATATTCTAATTGTGTGGTTCTCCAATAATTTGCAAAACTTTCCCACTTATCACCTATTTTATCTTTACATTTTTCGGCAGCTGAATTGACATCAAATAAGGTGCCATAAGCATCAAAAATTATTGCTTTAATATTTTTCATAAACTAGTTTATCAATATGAGTAACATTAGATTATTTTATTCAAAAAGTTTATCTCTTAATTTGACTGACAAACTTGATAAATCTCAATCACACTATGTTACAAAAGTTATGAGACTTAAAGAGAAAGAAGTTTTTTCTCTTTTTAATAGTAGTGGTGAATGGGAAGCGAAAATCGTAAATATCACAAAAAGCATAGTTGAATTTAATGTTACGAAACAATTAAGACAGAAAGAAAATCCTAAAGATCTCTGGCTAGCTTTTTCTCCTATTAAATTAAATTACCTTAATTTTATGATCCAAAAAGCTACAGAGCTTGGTGTAACTAAGTTTTTACCTGTCATCTTTGAAAGAACAATTGTTAGAAAAATAAATAAAGAGAGATTGGAAAAAGTAATCATAGAAGCAGCTGAACAGTCAAATAGAATAACAATTCCATCAATTGAGGATCCTCAAAAATTAAAAAGCTTTTTAAATAATAATATGGATTTAATATTTACTGATCTCAACACTGCTAATACAAAAATTGACATTAAAAAGTTAACTACAAAGCCTACTTGTGTAATTATAGGACCAGAGGGAGATTTTTCTGAGGAGGAAAGAGAAGAGATTCTCAGATTTAACGACGTACAACCAATTAAAATTAATGAAAACATTTTGCGATCTGAAACTGCTGTAATTTCTGCCTTATCGATCATAAATTATGCCATTAATTGATATTTTGTCGCTAAAAGTAAAAGTGTATTTTTTTAAAAGACACTTTATATAGGGTAAAAAAATGAAAAAAATTTTATATATATTTCTAACATTCTTTATCACTTCAAACGCATTCGCCAATCAGCCAGTTGATTGGCAACTAGGCTTTCAAAAGGCTGCTTCAGAGACTATGAGGGATATAGTTAATTTCCATGATAAATTGTTGCTACCAATTATAATAGCAATCAGTGTTTTTGTTTTATTTTTGATGGTTTATGCCTGCATAAGATTTAGAGCTTCAGCAAATCCAGTTCCATCAAAAAGAACACATAATGTTGCTGTTGAAGTTTTATGGACTTTAATTCCATGTTTAATTCTGATCGTGATGGCAGTTCCATCATTTAAAATTTTATACAAACAAGATTCAATTCCAAAGGCAGACATAACTGTTAAAGCTATAGGATACCAATGGTACTGGGGATATGAGTATCCAGATGAAAATATTTTCTTCGACTCATATATGATCGAAACTAAAGACTTAAAAGAAAATGAGCCAAGACTTTTAGCTGTAGATAATGAGCTAGTTGTTCCAGTAAACAAAGTTGTTAAGGTAATGATCACTGCTAATGACGTTTTACATGCTTGGGCACTCCCTTCATTTGGAGTAAAACGTGACGCTGTACCTGGAAGAATAAATGAAACTTGGTTTAAAGCAGAAAAAGTTGGAACTTATTACGGTCAATGTTCCGAGCTATGTGGAATTAAACATGCGTTTATGCCTATTGAGGTAAGAGTTGTTACTGAAGAAGAATATCAGGATTGGTTGTTAGACGCTAAAGTCAAATTTGCAAAAGAGGTTAATGAAGAAGATCAATTTAAAAAACTAGCGAGTAAATAATAATATGTATACACAAACAGCATCACACGACGATCATCATACACCAACCGGTTGGAAACGTTGGGCTTATTCAACTAACCACAAAGATATTGGAACTATGTATTTAATATTTGCAATTATTGCAGGTGTTATTGGTACTGCATTCTCAGTTTTAATGAGAATGGAATTGATGCATCCAGGTGATGGAATTTTAGGTGGAAACTATCATTTATATAATGTCTTAGTTACTGGTCATGGTTTGATAATGATTTTCTTTATGGTTATGCCAGCAATGATAGGTGGCTTTGGTAACTGGTTTGTTCCAATAATGATCGGTGCACCTGATATGGCTTTTCCTAGAATGAATAATATTTCATTCTGGTTATTGCCCACATCATTCATATTATTAATAATGTCAATTTTCATGGATGGCCCCCCAGGTCAAACAGGAGTAGGAGGTGGATGGACAATATATCCTCCATTGTCATCTACAGCTGGACAACCAGGTCCTGCAATGGATTTTGCAATTTTAAGTTTACACTTGGCTGGAGCTTCTTCAATTTTAGGTGCAGTTAATTTTATTACAACAATCTTGAACATGAGAACACCTGGTATGACATTGCACAAAATGCCGTTATTTGCTTGGTCAATATTAGTAACTGCTTTCTTATTATTGTTATCATTACCAGTTTTAGCAGGAGCAATTACGATGCTTCTTACAGATAGGAACTTTGGAACAGCTTTCTTTGATGCACAAACTGGCGGAGACCCAGTTCTATTCCAACATTTATTTTGGTTCTTTGGTCACCCAGAAGTTTATATTTTAATTTTACCAGGTTTTGGAATGATCAGTCATATTGTTTCAACATTTTCTAGGAAACCAGTTTTTGGATACTTAGGAATGGCTTATGCTATGGTTGCTATTGGAATTGTTGGTTTCGTTGTATGGGCTCACCACATGTATACAGTTGGCTTAAGTACAGACACTAAAGCATATTTTTTAGCTGCAACGATGATCATTGCAGTTCCAACTGGAATAAAAATATTTTCATGGATAGCAACTATGTGGGGTGGTTCGATTTCATTTAAAACTCCAATGGTTTGGGCTTTAGGATTTATATTTTTATTTACTGTTGGTGGAGTTACTGGAGTAGTACTTGCGAATGCTGGAGTGGATACTGCAATGCATGATACTTACTACGTTGTTGCTCACTTTCATTACGTACTATCTTTAGGAGCTGTATTTGCAATTTTTGCAGGATTTTACTATTGGTTTGGAAAAATGACTGGTTACGAGTACTCAGAGTGGATGGGTCAATTACACTTCTGGTTAACTTTTATCGGAGTGAACTTGGTTTTCTTCCCACAACACTTTTTAGGCCTTGCGGGAATGCCAAGAAGATATGCTGACTATCCAGATGCTTTTGCGGGATGGAATTACATTTCCTCAATTGGTTCATATATTTCTGTAATTGGATTGGTAGTATTTTTTATTAACCTTGCTTATGCGTTTTATAAGAAAAAGGCTGCTGCACAAAACCCATGGGGAGAAGGTGCTACAACTTTAGAATGGACTGTACCATCTCCGCCTAATTTTCATACTTTTGAAGAATTACCAAAGTTTGAAGATGAAGAGGGTGTTGAAAAATCTACTAGCTAAATATAGTAAATAAGATTTTTTAACTTTAAATTAATGATTAAGTCTAAATTAAAAAATAGAAACTTATCTCAAGAAGACGCCTTTAATTTATCTGAATTATTTAAATTAATGAAACCAAGAGTAATGTCTTTGGTTATATTTACATGCGCAGTTGGATTGTTAATGGCTCCAAATATAATTCCAACAAAAGATGCAATCATTGGAATAATTTTAGTTTCAATTGGAGCAGGAGCAGCTGGGGCTTTAAATATGTGGTATGAGTCAGATTTAGATGCTCTTATGACAAGAACTTGTTTGAGACCAATTCCGACAGGCAAGGTAAATAGAAATCAAGCACTAGTATTTGGAATTTCTCTTTCGATTTTTTCTGTAATTGCGCTTGATTATTATTCTAACAGAATATCAGCTAGTTTATTACTTTTTACTATTTTGTTTTATGTGTTTGTTTATACAATTTGGTTAAAAAGAAAAACTCCACAAAATATAGTGATAGGAGGAGCTGCAGGAGCATTACCCCCAGTGATTGGTTGGACTATAGCTACCAATTCTTTAACTCTTGAGCCAATTACATTCTTTTTGATTATATTCTTTTGGACGCCTTCACATTTTTGGGCTTTAAGTTTGTATAAATCAGATGATTACAAAAAAGCGAAAATTCCAATGCTTCCACTAACAAACGGTGTTGAGAGTACAAAATTAAATATATTTGTCTATTCTTTAACAATGTTACCAGTAATTGTTTTACCTTATGCAATTAGCTTTGTAGGTATAACTTTTTTAATCCCATCTTTAATTTTGACAATTTATTATAATTATTTATGTTTCGACCTTTATAAATTTAAAAAAAACAAATTTGATTCAAAAAAAGCAAAATCTATTTTTGGATATTCAATTTTGTATTTATTTTTAATTTTTGTTCTTTTTTTAATTGATAAAATTTTATGATAACACCTGACAAAAAAACAAAGAAAAAAAATATTATAACTGCAATAGCAATTTTAGCGTTTATGATATTTTTATTTGTTTTTACTTTATACAATGTAGGAGTATTTGATAGACAGATATGATTAAAGGCAAAACATTAACTCCTTTACTTTTAGCTGGGATTTTTGTCCTTATGTTGGGATTGTCTTTTGCAGCAGTACCTTTGTATGATCTATTCTGCAGAGTTACAGGCTTCGGAGGAACAACCCAGGTATCTAAAGAAGCTCCTAAAATAGTATTAGATAAGGTTGTTAGCGTGAGGTTTGATACAAATGTAAACAATCTTGAATGGAATTTTAAAGCAAAATCAAACGTGATTGATGTGAAAGTTGGCCAGGTCAACAGAATAGAATTTGAAGTTGAGAACATTGGAGACGAAACGACTTATGGTGTAGCAAGTTTCAATGTTTCACCGGCGAGTTTTGGTAAATATTATAGTAAATTAGGATGTTTTTGCTTTGAAAAACAAGAGTTGAAGGCTGGAGAGAAAGCAACTTACGTAATGACTTTTTATTTAGACCCTGACCTTGTGAACGACCCAACAACAAAAAATCTACAAGATGTAACTATGTCGTACACTTTTTTCTCGACAGATTACTATAAACAATCATAATCACGAAAAAATGTCAGCAGAGAAAAAACACGATTACCACTTAGTTGATCCAAGCCCTTGGCCAATCTATACATCTTTTGCATGCTTAGTATTAGCAATAGGTGCAATTTTTTATATGCATAACGGTATTTCCTGGGGAATGTATCTTGGTTTAGCGTTATTAATTTATGGTGCGTACATGTGGTTCAGAGATGTAGTTATTGAAGCTGAGCATCAAGGTCATCATACTCCAGTTGTTCAAATTCATCATAGATATGGAATGACTTTATTTATTGCTTCAGAGGTAATGTTTTTTGTTGCATGGTTTTGGGCTTACTTTGACATAAGTTTATTTCCAAATGAATTTGTTGGAAATGTATGGCCACCAAAAGATATTGAAACATTTGATCCTTGGGACATTCCTTTAATAAATACTTTAGTTTTATTATTATCAGGGACAACTGTTACTTGGGCTCATCACGCTTTATTAGAAGATGATAGAAAAGGCTTTATACAAGGTTTAACACTGACTGTTATTCTTGGTTTCTTTTTTACATTATTGCAAGCATACGAATACCATCACGCTACTTTTACTTACTCAGGCCATATTTATGGAGCTGTATTTTATATGGCAACAGGTTTTCATGGTTTTCACGTCATAATTGGAACGATATTTTTAGCAGTATGTTTGTGGAGAGGAAGACTTGGTCATTTTACTAAAGATCACCATTTTGGATTTGAAGCGGCTGCTTGGTACTGGCATTTTGTTGACGTAGTGTGGCTATTCTTATTTGCTGCAATTTATATTTGGGGAAGTTAATATTTATCCTTGAAGAATAAATTACTATTTTCAGTTTTTGTTTATTTTATTATTTTGACTCTGCTCTCTCTTGGGTTTTGGCAGATTTATAGATTAAATTGGAAATTAGATTTAATTGAGCAAATAGAAAATTCTTTAAAAAACGATCCTGTGGAACTATCTAACATTGAAAAAAAAAATTATCAAAGAATAAAGACAAGCGGTGAAATTGATTTTGATAAACAAATGTATTTATACAATTTAAATGATACAGGCAAACCTGGATTTGAAGTAATTAATCCAATAAAAATTGGCGACGTCAATTACTTATTGAATAGGGGATGGATACCTTTTGAAAAAAAAGATTTACCTGAAATAAATTTAGTTGATCAAAATCAAATAATTGGCACTCTTATGCTGCAAACTAAAGCAAGTACGTTTAAGCCAGAAAACGATATTGAGAAAAATTATTGGTTTACTTTAAATAGAGAAGATATTTTTAAATTTACTGGAAGAAATTTTTCAGAGTATGTAATTTATTTAAACGGTGAATTTAAAATTCCAAAACCAAGAGTGATTACTGCTAAAATTCCAAATAATCACAAGAAGTATGCAATTACCTGGTTTTCTATGGCGATTTCAATCCTTTTAATATATTTATATTTTAGGAAAAAAAATTATTAAATGAAATACATAAGCACAAGAGACACATCAAAAACCTTTGAATTTAAAGACGTTTTTATCAAAGGTCTTGCTGATGATGGAGGCTTATTTATTCCAGAAAAATTAACGAAATATAACGAAAATGAAGTTAAAGATTTTAAAAAACTAAGCTACCGAGAGCTAGCTAAAAAGATAGTTTATCCATTTATTGGTAATTTTATGTCTGAGGGTGAATTAAGTAACATTATTGATAAATCTTACTCTACATTTAGAAAAGATAACGTTGTAGATTTAATGAAGCTTGGAGACAAAACGGTATTAGAGCTATTTCATGGTCCTACATTAGCTTTTAAAGATGTTGCCATGCAACTTTTAGGTAATTTTTATGAATATTATCTAAACAATGAAAATCAAAAAATTAACATTGTTGTTGCCACATCAGGAGACACTGGTGCAGCAGCAATTGATGCAATTAAAGGTAAAAAAAATGTTAATATTTTTGTGCTTCATCCAGATAATCGTGTTTCACCAGTGCAAAGAAAATTAATGACAACAGGTAAACATGAAAATGTATTTAATATTGCTATAAAAGGAAATTTCGATGATTGCCAAAACCTGGTTAAATCCATGTTTGCAGATAAGAAATTTTCTAATGACATTAAAATGTCAGGCGTAAACTCTATTAATTGGGCGAGGATTATTGCTCAAAGTGTTTATTATTTTTATAGCTATTTATTAGTTGAAAATACAGGTCAACTAACAAATTTTTCAGTACCAACAGGAAATTTTGGAGATGTTTATGCCGGATATTTAGCCAAAAAAATGGGCTTGCCTATAAATAAATTAATTGTTGCAACTAATCAAAACGACATTTTACATAGAGCAATATCAAAAGGTAGTTATGATGCGGAAAAGGTTTCAGAAACTATTTCTCCTAGTATGGATATTCAAATAGCTAGTAATTTCGAGAGACTTATATTCGATCTTAATAATGAGGATGATAAACAGACTACATTAGATATGAAAAATATTAAAGAGAATGGAAAATATTTAATTGGTGATGATAAATTAAATAAAATTAGAGAAAATTTTTTATCAGCTAGTCTGAGTGAGAATGAGACTTTGGAGGTTATTAAAAAGGTGTATGAAAAATTTTCAGTAGTTTTAGATCCACACACAGCAATTGGATATGGTGCTTTTGACAAACACAACCTTAGAGGAAACAATATTGTACTAGCAACTGCACATCCATGTAAATTTCCAGATGCTGTTTCCAAAGCTATTAATTTAAAATCTGGTTTACCAAAAGAACTTGAGTTTATTTTGAATGAAAAAGAAGATTATGATATATTAGAAAACAATTTAGAAAAAATTAAAAACTATATTATAGGTAAAACAAAATGAAGATTAAAGAAGGCGAACAACTTCCAAATTCAGAATTTTATTATTTAGACTCAAGTGGAGCAGCAAAAAAAATAACTACAGCAGAAGTTTTTAAAAATCATAAAACAATTGTGATTGGTGTTCCTGGAGCATTTACAAAAGTTTGCTCTGCAAAACATCTGCCGGGGTATGTTAATAATTATGAGGAAGCAAAGAACAAAGGGATTACAAAAATTATTTGTGTCTCCGTTAATGATCCAAATGTGATGAAAGCATGGGGTGATAGTCAAAAAGTTGAAGATAAAATATTTATGGCTGCAGACCCATATTGTGAATTTACCAAATCAATCGGAGCAGAAATAGATAGGCACGACAGAGGTCAGGGAATGAGATCTGCAAGATATACAATGTTAATTGACAACAATGTTGTAAAGAAAATACAAGCAGAAGAAGATACTGCCACTTGTGAAATTTCAGCAGCTCAAAATTTTTTAAAACTAATCTAAATTTGCTGCTTTTTTAGCTAGTAAGTCCACCTCTTCGTTTAAAGGGTTTCCATCATGAGCTTTAACCCAATTCCATTGAATATTAAGAGATTTATTTAAATTATATAGATCAATCCATAAATCTTTATTTTTAACATCTTCTTTTTTTGAGGTTTTCCAATTATTAGCTAACCAAGTATTAATCCATTCAGTTATTCCATTTTTTACATATTGAGAGTCAGTAAATATTTTTATTTCAACACCAGGCTCTATATCTTTCAACGCATTAATTGGGGCTAACAACTCCATTCTATTATTTGTTGTATTTTTTTCGTTACCACTAATTTTTTTTATTTCTTTTCCATCATTTATAATTGCAGCCCATCCACCATTACCTGGATTTGTTAAACAAGAACCGTCTGTATAAATTGTAATCATTAATTTAAATAATCTTTAAATGAACTTAAATTATTGTGAGAAAGTAATTTTTGATAATATTCATTAGGGTCTTTAATTTTAATCAATGCTGTTTTTGGTGTATTTGAGTAGTCATACAATCTCGTTAATAAATATCTTAATGCTGCACCTCTACATAAAATATTTAAAGATTTCTTTTCCTTTATTGAAATTTTCTTAACGCTC
This sequence comes from uncultured Pelagibacteraceae bacterium, assembly GCA_902635845.1. GTDB lineage: Bacteria > Pseudomonadota > Alphaproteobacteria > Pelagibacterales > Pelagibacteraceae > Pelagibacter. The sequence goes on from CACPPK010000007.1 coordinate 12,246, forward strand.
TCATACCCTTTAATTAAATTTTTAATTTTTTTATGATTCATTTGAAATTTTCTCTTTTTATGGTCAAAACAAAGAGCATTGATACATATAGCAATTTCATACATAAAATAATCATTAGCAGCAAAGTAGAAATCAATAATTCCTGAAAGTTTATTTTTTTTGAAGAATATATTATCTATAAATAAGTCACCATGGACAATACCTTTGGGTAATTGTTTAGGCCAATTTCTATTAATATCTTTAAGGTTATTTTTTAAGAATACTTTTAAATTTGAAAACTTTTTTGACTTAAATTTAATACTTTCCAACAAAGGTTTTAAATTTCTAATACCCATTGAATTTTTTCTATTAAGCTTCATTTTATTTGTGACCACATGCATTCGAGCAATTGTTTTACCAATTGCATAACAATCATTTATATTTAATATTTTTTTGTCCTTACCCTCTAAGAATGATACAATGCATGCAGTTTTATTTTTTAATTTAATAAGGTATTTATTATTTGTAGTTTTAAGTGGTTTGGGACAGTTTATTTTTGAATTATTCAAATTATCCATTAACTTCATAAAAAAAGGTATTTCTTTTTGTAAAACTCTTTTTTCAAAAATAGTTAAAATGTATTTTTTATTTTTTGATTTAAGAAGATAGTTTGTGTTTTCTATTCCCTGCTTAATACCTTTAAAACTTGTTATTTTATCGATATTAAAATTTTTATTAATAATATTAATTTCTTTTTGATTTATTTTTGTATAGACAGCCATTTTTAATTTAATTTTTTGGGAACTTTAAATATTACATCTTCTTTAATTATTTCAACTTCATCGATACTTATAGAAAATTTATTTTTTAAATCATTAAGAAAATTTTCAACTAATATTTCTGGTGCAGATGCTCCTGAAGATATACCTATAGTATTGCAATTTTCTATTTGATCATACGGTATTGAGCTTTCTGAGTGAATAAGTTGTGAATTTTCACATCCTGATTTCTTTGCCACCTCAACAAGCCTAACAGAATTTGAAGAGTTTCTACTTCCAATAACAAAAAACATATCACAATTTTTTGCAATATTTTTTACTGCCATTTGACGGTTGGTTGTCGCATAACAAATATCTTCTCTCATTGGCTCTTTTATATTAGGAAAATTGGTTTTTAAAATTTTGATTATTTCTTTTGTGTCATCAACTGACAAAGTAGTCTGAGTAATATATGCTAATTTTTTGTCTTCTTTACTTTGATAGTTTATAGCCTCTTCCTCATTTTGGATTAGATCTATAGAACCCTCTTTTAATTGACCCATAGTCCCAATTACTTCAGGATGATTTTCATGACCAATTAAAATTATATGATAACCGGCTTTACTAAGATTTTCTGCCTCTCTATGAACTTTAGAAACAAGTGGACATGTAGCATCCACATAAGTCATTTTATAATTTTTTGCATCTTCAGGTATTTTTTTTGGAACACCATGTGCTGAAAAAATTACTGGTCTTGATTTATCCTTTATCTCCTCGAGCTCTTCAACAAATATTGCTCCTTTATTTTTTAAATCATCTACAACATACTTGTTATGGACTATTTCATGACGCACATAAACTGGAGCTCCAAATTTTTGTATAGATTTTTCAACTATTTCAATGGCTCTTTCTACCCCAGCACAGAACCCACGAGGCGCAGATAATAATATTTTTAATTCTTTATTTTTCATTTTTTTCTAAAAAATATTCAAGCAATATATGTGGAAAGGTTAAAGACGCCAAACCTATAAATATTATTTTTAAAATTGCACTATCTAAATTAAATGAATTATTCAGTAGATAAAGTGCAATAAAAGAAAAAATAGCAGTTAAAATTGTTAAAGGTAAAGCTTTATTAGCAAATAATTTAAATCCATTAACTATACTATTCGGATCAAGTTCAATAGCGAGGGAAATTGAGTGTCTGATCGAGTGTAAAAAACAGAAATAAGCAGTAAAAGCAATTAGTGGAGATAAATAGTAATTTAATATTAAAATTGAAAAATAATCTAAAAAAACTATAAATTTTTTTATTTCAAAATTCTTTAAGAAAAGAAAAATACTAGACAGGGTGCTACAGAATATTCCTATTTGAATTACATTATTTGTCTCAATAAAATTTAAACTTGAATAAAATGCCTCATTATCGATTAACAATAATTTGAAAATTGCTATTGTTTCCTGAAAATGAAAATATAAAGGAGCAAGTATAATTAAAAATCCTTTAAAAAAATAAAGTAGTTGAGTGAAATAGGATCTATCATTAATCAAAAATTGTGTATCTTCTTTGCCAAAGTGGTAGGAGGCGATTATAAAAAAAACTATTAAAGTTATTGATGGTAACAATATCCAAGTTACTATTACTAGTGCCGAAATTAAAATATATATAATATAGAATATATAATTTGATTTAATATTAAATAATTTAAGCAGTTTTTTTCCTTTAATATGATCTAATGCACCATGGGAAACTCCTATAATTAAAATTAAAAGTAAACACAAAATTGATGAAATATTAAAATTATTAAACTTGAAAAGTAAAATACAAAAAATGTTTACAACAAAGAAAAAAATAAATGAATGATTTAGATTTATTTTTTTTATTTTATTGTTCATTTTAAATTAATTCTTTTAAAAATTTCCACTTTGGCATTTTTAGAATAACCTCTATATCTTCAAAAAGAGTGCTTTTATTAGATAAAAAATTGATAGCTGTTTTAGGTTTTGAATTAAAAACTTTGAAAAATATATTTCCCATTTCATTGGAATTATTTTTAAGAACTCTCAATAAGATTTTATCTAAAAAATCGTACTTTGAATTAATTTTAAATAAATTTACATTTTTAATATTTTCTATGTTTTCTCTTATATATCTGCTTTGTTCTTGAATATTTAGGAACGTATAACCCGTACTTAATCTAGTCATGCCTCCTGCTGAGCCTATGTAAATTTCATTTAATTTACTTACATTTTTTTGTCTAAAAAGTGGGATTGCACCAGTTTCTTTGAAATTGATTTCACAGTTTCTGATATTTAGATGATTACTTAAATAATTATCAATTTGTTCATCATAATCTTTAAGTTTTTCATCATTTAGCTCAGATATCCAAGTAGTTTCAACTAATGCATTTCTTTTAGTAAATGGTAGCGTATAAAAAAAATGAACTTTGTTTCTTTGATCACAAGCAAAGTCCATCAAATTGAATATTTCGTCATCAAAAAAGTCTTTTTCTGTTTCTATTTCAACTCCACAAAAGTGTTGCCATAATTCACTTTGTTTATTCTCAAAATTAGGTACACTATTAAATACAATTGAATTTGATTTATCTATTTCATCAATACTTTTAAAAAACTGAATATTTTTATTTAATATAAGTTTTGAAAGTATTTTTTCGTAGAACATACCACTATCAATTGTTTGATATGGAGTAGTTTTGCAATCTACATATTTCGTACTATTGGGTGTATTTATTGTAAAATTATCCCAACTTTTTTTTACACAATCATCAAAGTTGTGTGAAAAAACCTTCCAAAATGACCAGGTTTTATCTCTTTTATAATCTTCTCTTGGCTCAATAATTGCTAAAGTTTTATCTTTTAATTTAACATGAACTTCCAGCTCATATGCTAACGAAAGACCTGCGCAACCTCCACCAATAATTATGTAATCAAATTCTTTCATTTAAATTTATTTCTTCATTAATTAAATAATGATCATGATTAATATTATCATCGTTTTTACTTATAAGTGATAACTTAATTAAGTCAAAAACAGATAAAAAAGTTTCAATAATTTTTTCAACATTTGAAACATAAATTTTTCCTGACTTTTTATAATTTTCTATGTTTTGCTTACTTAAAATTTTATATCCTATTTTTCTATAAACCCTTCTTGCAACTAAAATAGAAAATCTGAAACTTAATGGTATTTCTTTTATTGAGTAAAATGAGTTTTCATAAAACTTTTCTGAAAGCTTGATTGTATTCTTAATGTCCTCAAAATTCTCATTGATATAAAATCTTTTATTTTTTTTATCTTCTATAACATCCCTAGAAATATTTGTTAATTGCATAGCAATCCCAAGATCAATAGCTGATTTTAAAGATTGTTTTTTTTGAACGTTCAATATTTTAGCCATCATCAATCCAACTGTTCCAGCCACCCTATAGGAATAAATTAATAATTCTTTTTTTGAATTAAGTTTAACATTTTCTTTTATATCAGAATTAATACCCTCAAATAAATCGTCTACAATTTTAGTTGAAATACTAAATTCACTTATAAGATCCCAAATGTTTTTAATAACTGGATCATTATAATTTTTATTTATAAAATTATTTCTAAATTTAATAAAATTATCTTTTTTTATTTCAATCTTGTTTTCGTCATCAGCAATATTATCTACTTCTCTACAAAAATCATAAAGCGCGGAGCATTTTTCATAAGTTTTTTTTGGTAAAAAAAAACCTGCCCAATTAAAAGATTTTGCGTAAATAGCTAAATAATTCTTTGTTAACATTAAAATAATTTATCTAAAACCTTCGCTGAAGAGAGAACACCTGGAACCCCGGCGCCAGGATGTGTACCTGCTCCAACAAAGTACAAACCATCATATATTTCTGATTTATTATGAAATCTAAAGTATGCGGATTGTGTAAATTTAGGTTGAATTGAAAACCCTGATCCAAATTTTGTATTTAACTCTTTTTCAAAGTAATCAGGCGTTAGATAAAAATCTTCAATTATATTGTTCTTGAGATCTGGCATTAAGTCTTTTTCCATTTTTTCAATTACAAGATTTTTCATTTTTTCACCTTCAGTTTCCCAATTTATTTTTGACTGATTGTTAGGAACTGGCACTAACACATAAAAACAATCATTCCCTTCTGGGGCCATAGTTTTATCAGTAGCTGTAGGTCTGTGAAGGTAATAGCTAATATCATTATTTAGTTTTTTCTTATCAAATATGTCATCAAGATGTTCCTTATATTTATTTCCAAACTTTATTGTATGATGTTCAACATTCTCATAAATTTTTTTTGTTCCAAAATAGTAAACAAATAAACCCATAGAATATTCCATTCGGTTCTTTTTCCAATTAAACAACATGGAACTCTCGTTGCTTTTGCTTAACATTTTTTCATAAAATGCAGGCGGATCTGCATTACAAACAACATTATCTGCAGCAATTTCATTTTCATTATTTAATTTTACACCACTTATTTTTTTATTTTTTGTTATAATTTCAGTTACTTCACTATTTTTTATTATTTCAATACCAACCTCATTCATTAACTTTTCAAAACCTTTAATTATATTTCCTGTTCCTCCAACTGAATAGTGTATTCCCCATTTTTTTTCTAAATAAAGAATTAATCCGTAAATAGAAGTGGTAGTAAAAGGATTTCCTCCAACTAGTAAAGGATGCATGCTAAGCATTCTTCTTAATTTTTCATTTTTTATATAAGATGAAACAAGCGAGTAAACTGATTTATAACTTTTAAGTTTTAATAGAGCAGGTAGTTGCTGCATCATTACGAAAGGTTTATCAAATGGTACATCTGCAAGTTCTAAAAAACCTTTATCAAATATTTTTTTTGTAAAATTAACTAATTTTTCATATCCATTTAGATCTTCTTTGCTAAGCTTCTCAATTTGGTCTTTCATCTCTATTTCGTCACCTGAATAGTTAAATTTAGTTTTGTCCTCAAAAATAAATTGGTACCAAATTTTAAGTGGAGTTAGTTCTATATAATTTTTTGGATCTTTATTGAATAACTCGAACAATTCATTAATTAAGTAGGGTGCAGTAATTACTGTTGGCCCAGCATCATATATAAATCCATTTTTTTTAAAAACTCTAGCCCTACCACCAAGATCTGGATGTTTTTCTATTAATTTTACGTTATGTCCCTTTGCTTTTAATCTAAGCGCAGCTGCGATCCCACCAAATCCTGATCCAATAACTATAGAGTTCATTATAATAATTTATAACTTTTTTGGAAAATTGTAAGTGTATTATGAGTTAATTTTTTTTAACTCTTCTTTAGTTTCATCTAAATTTTTTTGAAACACTGCGTCTAATTTTGACTTGTCTACAGATGTGTTTATGATTTTTTTAACTGAGTCCACAGCAATCTTTATTGATGCATCCTTAATTTCTTTTAAAGCCGCTTCTTTCATCTGACTTATTTTATTTTCAGCTAAACTTTTTTTAATTTCTGATGTTTTATGAAATTTATCATTCATTTCAATTATTAATCTATCTGCATCTTTTTTGGCGTTTTCAAGAATTTCATTGCTAACAGATTGAGCTGTATCTAATTTTTTTTGAGAGTTATCTAATAGTGTTTTTGCTTCAGTTCTTAATTTTTCACTTTCATCAATTTCATTTTTAATGTCAGATATCATTTTATTTAACATTTCAGAAACTTTTTGAGGAATCTTAAGATAAATTAACCCTCCAAAAAAAATAATAAATGATACGGCTACCCAAAATGTTGCATCAATTGCCATAATATTTATCTCCATTCCTTTTACATAGATCGTCAACAATTGCAGATATGCTGCTATTATTTACTTCAGCTCCTATTAGCTTTTGTAATAATTGAGATGAAGTCTCAATAGCTATTTTATTTATTTTATCTGGTGCACTCTTTCTTAATGAATTTATTTCTTTTTCAGCCTCAGCAATTTCATTATCAATTTGATTATCAAGAACTTCTCTTTTTGCACCAATATCTTTTATTGCTTTTTCCCTTGCTTGATTAAAAATACTATTAGCCTCAAGTTTGCTTTTAGATATAATTTCATCATATTCTTGTAGCTTTGCATCACTATCGTCTCTTTGCTTCTCAGCAGCCTCAATATTTTCTAATATTTGAGATTTTCTCGATTCTAAATTATTACTAATTTTTGGTAGTATTAGTTTAGATAAAACTAAATACAAAATTCCAAAAGTAAGTACTAACCAAAAAATTTGAGAAACCCAAAACTCTGGATTTAATTGAGGCATACCTCCACTTTCAGCTGCAAAAGTTGCTTTAATAAAAAAGAAACTAAAAAATATCGACTGAAAATATATTTTTTTAATCATCAATTTAAAACGCAAAGAGAATGATTAACGCAACTACCAATCCGAATAATCCTGTAGCTTCTGCAAGTGCAAAACCTAAAAGCAAGTTAGGAAATTGTTTTTGTGCTGCAGATGGATTTCTCATTGCACCAGACAAATAATTTCCAAAAATTATTCCAATACCAACACCGGCTCCAGCTAAAGCAATTGCTGCTAAACCTGCTCCGATCATTTTTGCTGCTTCTAATTCCATTATATCCTCCTCTGTTATTAATGGTGTAAATTTAATGCATCATTTAAATAGATGCAGGTTAAGATTGCAAAAACATAAGCTTGAAGAAAAGCAACCAAGATCTCCAAACCTGTTAACGCAACCGAAAAACTTAGTGGAAGCCACCCACCAACTATTCCAAGGCTAATTACAAAGCCTCCGAAAACTTTCATCATTGTATGACCAGCCATCATATTGGCAAATAATCTTACTGACAAACTTATAGGTCTACTTAAATAAGAAATAATTTCTATAACAACAATTAAAGGTAGTAATACTGCAGGTACTCCACTTGGAACAAATAATTTTAAATACCCAAATCCATGTTTAATAAAACCAATAACAGTCACCCCAATAAATATAAAAGCTGCAAGCACAAATGTTACAATGATATGACTAGTTACAGTGAAAGTATAAGGTATCATTCCAAACATATTGCAAAATAAAACAAACATGAATAGAGAAAATATAAATGCAAAGTATGGTTTAGCTTTTGATCCAGCTGTATCGCTAATCATTTTGGATACAAAGGTATAGCTAAGTTCTGCTAACAATTGAATTTTATTTGGTAATATTGAATTTTTTTTTGATCCTAAATTAAAGACTAACAAAATAGATACAGTACTTAAAATCATAAACAAACTTGCGTTTGTGAATGATATGTCGAATGCTCCAACTTTAATTTCAGGTCCAATTCTATAAACATCGAATTGGGACATAGGATTTGCTGCCATAGTACTTATTTATTTTTGCATTTTTTTTGCAGATCTAATCACATTTGTTATTCCAGCAACGACACCTACAAAAAAAAAAATTAATATAAACCAGGGTTTAGTACCAAAGGTCTTGTCAAAAATAAACCCAATAATTGTCCCCACAGCTACCGCAGACACAAGTTCTGTGCTCAATTTGAATGCAGTTCCAATAGGTGAGGGGTCATTCTTCTTATTGTAGAGATTTTTCTTTGAAATCTTGCTTTTTGCAATCTCTAAGCGATTTTTGAAAGGATCTTTTGGCATTTATATAGTTTAAGCAACCATACTCTCTGCTTTTTGTAAATCAACAGCCACAAGTTGGCTAATTCCTTTTTGAGGCATAGTCACCCCGTATAGTCTATTCATTTTTGACATGGTTAAAGCATGATGAGTTACAATTATGAATTTGGTATCGGTAATTTTTATTAATTCTTCAAGTAGACTGCAAAATCTTGTTACGTTAGCATCGTCAAGTGGTGCATCAACCTCATCTAATACACATATTGGTGAAGGGTTTGTTAAAAATACTGCAAAGATTAAAGAGAGCGCAGTTAATGCTTGTTCACCTCCAGATAGTAAGGTTATAGATTGAAGTCTTTTTCCCGGAGGACTAACTAACATTTCTAAACCTGCTTCAAGTGGATCATCAGAGTCTACTAACTCTAATTTGGCATTTCCACCATTGAAAAGTTTTGTATAAACTTCGTTAAATTTTCTATTAACTTTTTCAAAAGCTTCAATCAATCTTTCCCTTCCTTTTTGATTAAGTTCATTTATGCTATCTTTCAGTTTCACGATAGCAGTGACAAGATCGGCACGATCCTGTTCCATTTTTTTTATTTCTTCTTCATATTTACTTGTTTCTTCATCTGCTTTTAAATTTACAGATCCTAATTTTTCTCTTTCTTGTTTTTTCTTATCCAGAGCATCTTCTTGATCAACCGGATTTGGAAGTTCTTCTACTCCGTTTAAATTTGAATTTTCTAAAATATTATCTTCATTCAAATTTAGCTCAGAACTAATTCTATCAAGCAGATCATTTTTTCTTTTTTGCAGACCTTCAATTGTAGCTCCTGAGCTTGCTTTTCTTTCTCTGATTTGAATTGATTGTTCTTGTATTTCATTCAATTGTGTTCTTAACATTTCAATTTTTTGATCTGTTTCATCTATAATCGCTTCATTATCAATTTTTTCTTTATCTGAAATTCTTAAATTTTCTGAAATTTGACCTTTTCTTTCAGCCTGTTCTCTAGGTTGGTTTTCTAAATCGGTTAATTGTTTTGATAATCTTTCTTTTCTTTGTGTTAGTTCATTGACCATTTTTTCTGAGTTAGTTAACAAATTTTTCCAACTTTCAATCTCCGTTTCAATAGTTTTGATTCTTTCATTTCTTTTTATAGACTCATTTTTAATTGATTGATTTTTACTATATGCATCGGCATATTTTTCTTGGAGTAATTTAATATTTTCTGATTTTTTACTAACTCCCAATAACTCACTTCTAGATCTCTCATTTTTTAAATCATTTAAAAAACTATCTAGCTCCACGTTACATCTATCTAGAAGTGCTAGTGCTTGATTTAATTCATTACCATCTATTAATTCTTTAACCCTTGATATAGTATTTTTTATATTTCTTAATGGACCAATACTTATATTTACAGTTTCTTCTGCTAAACTGTTCACAACTTCATCAACAGCTTTTTGTTCTTCTTTGAGTTTATTTTTTGCATTTTCTAACTCTTCATTAGATAATTTTTCTGTTTCAAAATATTTAGAGTCTGTATCTATTAATTCAGTTTTTTCTTCCTTCAATCTTTTTTCATTTGAGTTAGCGTCTATAATTATCCCTTTTTCTCGTGCGATATCATCATCTAGTGTTTGAATTGATTTTTTAATGCTTTCTATTTCATCTTGAATTCTTGTATTTTCCTCATCTAAACTTTGTAGTTCTAAATTAAGTCTTTGTATCCTAGATAAATTTTCTATATTTTTCTCTCTCAATGGATTTACTTTATCTGTAAAAGTTTTAATTGAATTTTCTAATTCAGATATTTTGGTATTAAATCCCTCTACTTCTCCTTCTGCCTCTGTATTTATTTCATTTTCTATTCTAATTTCTTTGTCTATTTCTAATAACTTTAAATAATATAAACCCGCTTCAATTTTTTTAATTTGATCGGAAATTTGTTTGTATTTCGTTGCTTCCTCAGCTTGTTTTTGAAGATTTGCTAGTTGTTTTTCTTGTTGTCTTCTTAGCTCATCTGCTCTTTTTAAATTATTTTCAGCAGCACCCAATCTTAATTCAGCCTCATGTCTTCTAACATGTAAACCAGATATTCCTGCAGCTTCTTCTAAGATAGCTCTTCTATCTGTTGGCTTTGCAGTTACTAAAGCTCCTATTCTTCCTTGGCTAATCATAGATGGAGAGTGTGCACCAGTTGAAAGATCTGCAAAAAACATTTGAGCATCTCTTGCTCTTACCTCTTTATCATTAATGTAAAATTTAGATCCTTTATCTTTTTCTATTTTTCTTCTAACTTGAATTTGTTCTAGTTCACGGTATTGGATCGGACCTTCTTTATCTTTGTTTTCAACTTCAATGGAAACTTCTGCAATATTTTTTGATGTTTTATTAGATGTTCCTGAAAAAATTACATCCTCCATACCGGATCCACGCATACTTTTTGCAGACGTCTCACCCATTACCCATCGTAAAGACTCTACAATATTAGATTTACCACAACCGTTTGGACCCACTATTCCTGTAAGACCATCTTCAATTAAGAAGTTGGTTTTTTCCGCAAAAGATTTAAATCCGTTTAATTGGATTTTTTTAAACTCCATGCATTAACTTATATCAGTTTTTGTAATGCTTTTTTCAAATTTTTATAAGTAAGAGCTTTTTCAAATTTTTTGTTGTTAATAATTATCGTAGGAGTTGAGCTCACTTTGAAGTTTTTAGTACCATCGATTCGATCATTCAAAACAAAATCCTCAATTTCTTTGTTGTTTACACAGGAATCAAAATCAATATTAAAGCCTTCATTTTTTAAAAATTTTTGAAGATTTTTATTTGCTTCTTGTATCGAACTTCCTTTGACCCATTTCTGTTGATTTGCATATAAGCTTTCCAAAATATCAGAATTTCCATCATTTTTACATTGAGCAACTTTTGACGCATTGAAGGCAGCAATATCCAATGGAAAATGTCTAAATTCAATCTTAGCAATTCCTGTATCAAGAAATTCTTTTTTAAGTTCAGGGAAAACATTTTTGTGAAAATTAGCACAATGACTACATGTTAAAGACTCATAAGCTATAATCGTTATTTTTGCATCTTTGTTACCAACAGTTATCCTTTTAATTTCCTCAGCTTGTACATTTAAGACTGTAGTAAAAAATATTAATATTAAGAATATAATTTTTTTCATTTCTCTCTAAAAATCTTGGTTAACTCTATTAATGATTTTTTAATTTTTTCGTTTTTAACATCTTTAATTTTATCTTGATATTTACTAATTGCCACATTTTTAACTTTTGTGTCACTCGAGCCTATCATTTCATGTTCATTATCAAAATTTATAAATTTAAGCTTTTCAACAACAGAATAACCAAAAAAATTATTCATTTTATCTAAAATATCTTTTTTTGAATATTCTACGTCAACTTCATGTCCTCGCTTGACCATAACTACTAAGGTGCTTACACCAAATTTATTTGAATTTTTAAATGTTTTTGGATAGCAAATTTTAAATAATTCGCTTCCAACTAAATATTTCCAATTGCTCAGCGTCTCTGAATATACATGGCCTTTTTTATTTATTATTTTTTTGACATTTTTTGGCAAAGTGTCTTTGAAAGATCTTAATCCTTGAATGCTAGCGTTTCTCTGCTTAGTATTATTTTTAGATTGCATATGAAAGATCCAATAATAACAAATAATATTCTTAATTGGTATGATTTAAATAAAAGATCTTTACCTTGGAGGAAGAATGTTTCTCAAACAAAAAAGCAATACTACACTTTAGTAAGTGAATTTATGTTGCAGCAAACCCAGGTTGCAACGGTAATACCTTACTTTAACAGATTTATTAAAAAAATTCCTACTATTGAAAAATTATCTAAATATGATGATAGAAAATTAATTAAACTTTGGGAGGGTCTTGGATACTATTCAAGAGTAAGAAATTTAAAAAAAACAGCTCAAATAGTTGTTAAAAATTTTAACAAAAAAATACCTAGAAATTTTTTAGATTTAAAGTCTCTTCCGGGAATTGGAGATTATACAGCAAGTGCAATTTCAGCAATTGCATTCAATATACCAATAATTCCTCTAGATGGTAATATTGAACGAGTGCTTAAGAGATATTTATTTTTAAAAAAACAAGATCAAATAAAAAAAGAAAATTTACACGAGAAGAAAAAAATTTTTGGAAAATCTATCAAAAGATCTAGTGATTATGCTCAAGCTTTAATGGAATTAGGAGCGTTAATTTGTAAACCTGTTAGTCCTGATTGTAAGAACTGTCCATTAGTAAAAAAATGCAAATCATTTAAAAATAAAAATTTTGATTTAGTAAAATTTAAAAAAAAAGATAAAGAAACTTTTTACAAGCTAAATGTTTATAAAAAAAATAATCATTATTTATTAATAAAAAATAACAAATTTAATTTTTTAAAAAATTTTAATATCTTCCCAATGGAGGAAGTTAATAATCCTAAAAATTTTGATAAAGATATGAATTTTAAAATGTCTAATATGAATATGAACATTAAAATTGAATTTAAAAATAAATATAATTTAAATAAAAATAATTATTGGATTGATCCAACAAAGCTTCAAAATTATACACTGCCAACATTTACAAAAAAGATAGTAAAATTTTTAGAAAGTCATAAATGAAAAAAATAGCAATAATTGGTGCTGGAATTTCTGGTTTGTATATTGCCAATTTATTCAAAGATCATAAGGATTATCAGGTTACGATTTATGAAAAAAGAAATTCAATAGAAATAGATGAAGGCTATGGAATTCAGCTGTCGGTAAATAGCGTGAAGCTTTTAAACAAAATAGGATTTGCTTTTCTCACTAAAAAGGAAAAATTTAATCCAAAAAAAATCGATTTTTATGAAATAAAAAATTCAAAAAAAATTTGCGACTTAGACATTTCAAAATTTAATTCTGAAGATTGTAAATACACAACATTGAAAAGATCAAAATTAATTCAATTTTTAAAAAGACAACTGGATGAAGATATAATTAAATATAACCACGGTATTGAGCAGATTGATTATGATAAAGATTCAATCAAATTAATATTTGATAAAAATAAAATAACTTGTGATTATTTAATTATTTCAGACGGTGTGTTTTCTAAGGGGAAGTTATTAATTTCAACTGATAAATCAAAACCAATTTACAATAATACGATTGCTATTAGGGGGAGTATATCAAGAGAAAATCTAAAAAATATAAATGAAGAAAATATTTCTTTGTTTTTAGGACCGAATTTTCATTATGTTGTTTATCCAATTAATAATGATAAAAATTTTAATTTTATAGGCATTTTAAAACATAAATTAAATTCAAATGAGCAAGAGAACCATAACCTTCTTACCGATAGTTCCTTTATAAAAAATATTAAATTTAAATTATCTCAAAAAGTTTCTCAAAGTTTTTTGGAAAGTATTCAAAATATTAAACTATTTCCAATATTTGTAAGTAAAAATTTATATAATCCTCCAAAAAATATATTCCTTGTAGGAGATGCATTTTTTGCTTTTTCGCCTTCATTTGCGCAGGGTGCTTCCCAATCAATTGAGGGAGCTAATGAATTATATGAAAGTTTAATAAATAATAATAATTTTTATGATATCAGATTAAAGAGAGTAAAAATGATTAACAGTAGATCTAATTTCAATCAATTTGCCTTCCATTTATCAAATCCAATTATGATCATATTCAGAAATATTTTTTTAAAACTTTTAACAAATAATAAAAAATTTTTACAAAGTTATTTGGGTAAAATTTATAAAAGTTAATTTTTAGAAATTAATCTTTGTCTTAGATAATCAATAGGATAAGTTCGTCCATTTATATCACAGTGCCAAAAAGTCCATCCATTGCAACTTTCAGCTCCTAAAATAGTAGCTGCAACTTTGTGTATAGAACCCGCTGCTTGATTATGTTTTATACTACCATCAGCCATAATTCTGGCTGTTATTTTTTTCTTATTATCAAAAATATTTGTACCAGGTTTAATTATTCCAAGTTCAACTAATGAACCAAAAGGAATTCTTGGTTTTGATCTATTATTTTTTAGCGTATCTAACAAATCATCCTCAATAGGCTTTGTAGTTTTTAAGCGTTGTTCAGCAGCTTTAAAATAATTTTTTTCTTTTTCTATTCCGAAATAATTTCTTCCTAGTTTTTTTGCTACAGTAGCTGTTGTTCCTGATCCTAAAAAAGGATCAAGAATGAGGTCGTTTTTATTAGATGTAGCTAGTAAAATTCTATGTAAAAGTGCTTCTGGTTTTTGAGTGGAGTGAATTTTTTTTCCATCCTTTTTAAGTCTTTCAGATCCATTGCATATTGGAAGATCCCAATTAGATCTCATTTGCAAATCATCATTTAAACATTTTAAAGATTGATAATTGAATGTGTATTTCGATCTTTCATTTTTAGATGCCCATATTAAAGTTTCATGAGCGTTAGTAAAACGTGTTCCTCTAAAATTTGGCATAGGATTATTTTTATTCCAAATAACATCGTTTAAAATCCAGAAACCTAAATTTTGGATTGCCGTGCCAACTCTAAAAATATTATGGTAGCTTCCAATAACCCAAATTGCTCCATCTTTTTTTAAAATTCTTTTGCATTCACTAAGCCATTCATAAGTAAAATCATCATATTTTTTAAAATTTTCAAATTGATCCCACTTATCATTTACCGCACTAACCTTTGATCTATCTGGTCTAGTTAATTCACTTTTTAATTGTAAGTTGTAAGGAGGATCTGCAAAAATTAAATCAAAAGTTTCACGTGGAATTTTTTTTAATTCTTCAAGACTATCTCCATTTATTATTTTATTTTTGAAACAAGTTTTCATTTGTAAAGATTAATTAGACTCCAAAAGGATTCCACGGTCAACCTGAGATTGAAAAATTTTGGATTCAATTAGTGTTTCTTAATTAGAAGATAACTAGATGTAGTATTAATTTATTTTAGATATTGGTGAAAAAGTTTTTCTATGATGTTTGGTAATACCTAATTTTTTCAACGCTTTTAAGTGCTGTTTTGTTCCGTACCCAAAGTTTTTATCCCAATCGTAACCTTTATTTTTTTTTGATAAGGTGGTTATAAATTTATCTCTTGATACTTTTGCAATTATAGAGGCCGCCGAAATAGAAGGGACTTTTTTATCTCCTTTTATAACTGATTTTAAATTATAATTTATTAATTCTGGAGTTTTGTTTCCATCTATCAAAACGTGTGTTGGTTTTTTCTTAAGTTTTTTGATAGCTCTTTTCATAGCTAGCAAACTTGCTTGTAGTATATTCAATTTTTCTATTTCTTTTACAGAAGCTTTACCTATAGACCAAGTAGAATTTTTTTTTATATATTTACATAGATACTCTCTCTCTTTTTTACTTAATGATTTTGAATCTTTTAATAATTTAGGATTAATTGATTTTTTTAAAATTACTGCTGAAGCATAAACAGGCCCAATCAAACTTCCTCTACCAACCTCATCAACCCCAGCAATTACCTTCATCAAATTTTTAACTTTAGATCTTTAATTTTGTCTCTAATTTTCTTTAAATCTTCCCATGAGTGTTTTTTATTTTCTGGAAAACGGATTAAATAAGATGGATTAAAAGTTATCATTAAAGGGAATGTTTTGTTTTTTAAAATCACTTCCTTCCAATGTCCTCTTTCAGTAGTTATTTTTTCACTTATTCCTGTTATAGCCTCCATTGCCGAACTACCCATCAAAACAATAATCTTTGGGTTTATAATCGATATATGCTCCTTCAAAAATACTGAGTATCTTTGAATTTCAGTTGAGGTTGGTTTTCTGTCATCAGGTGGTCTAAAATTGATTGCATAACTAGTGTAAATATTTTGTCTCTCAATATTAATGGCTATAAGCATTTTGTTTAGAAGTTCGCCAACTTCACCTCTAAATGGGACACCCAATTTTTCCTCTTCAGCCCCAGGAGACTCTCCAATTAACATTAAAGGGCTATTTATATTTCCCTCACCTAAAATGATTTTGTCCGAATTTTCTTTCAATTTACAATTTTCAATTGAATTTATTTGATCTTTTAAATTTTTTAGTAATTCTTCTTTATTAATTTGCAGGGTGCCATTGTTCGTTTCTAAAATATTAAATCTATTTATTGGCTTATCAGCGAATATAAATTTTGGCTCAATAGTATTAATTAGTTCTTGGTTTAATTTGGTATTTTGATTTATTACTTTTTTAGTCATAGTATGGTCACATGTTCCTAAAATTTCTAAAATTAGTACTGTTAATATTCATATCTTATCAGACACCTTTGTATTCTAAAAGTGCTACTTTTAATGATTTTAACTCAAGAGATTTATCAAATTATTTTTCTGGAATTGTTGCATTTGAAAATCAAGATAATTCTGAAGCTTTAAAATTTTTTAACTTAACTAAAGTATTAATTAACAAACATGACAGTTATTTAAAAAGATATGTTAACTCTTTAGTTTTAGATAACAAAGTACCTCAAGCAATTAATGTATTAAATAACAACGCAAACAAATCTAACTCAGATTTTTATGATGCTTATATAATTTTATTAATTGACAGTTTAAAGAAAAATAATTTTAAAAAAGCTGATGAATATTTAACACAAAGTTTAAAATTTCAAGATGAAGATAGGATAAAACTAGTTATATTTGAAACTCTAAAACAGTACATTTATACATTTAAAAATAAAAAAATATTAGATAACAAAAA
This sequence comes from uncultured Pelagibacteraceae bacterium, assembly GCA_902635845.1. Taxonomy (GTDB): domain Bacteria; phylum Pseudomonadota; class Alphaproteobacteria; order Pelagibacterales; family Pelagibacteraceae; genus Pelagibacter. The sequence goes on from CACPPK010000007.1 coordinate 29,361, forward strand.
AAATTTTGGAAACCTGTCTCTTATAGCCGAGACATTCCAAAGATGTTATATTGAGGATAAAAGAACTTCATCATTTTTTCTTAATTTAATAAATAATCAACAAGGCGACTATTCAAGATACATTTTCTTTTATCTTAATCATTTAATTGATAACAATAAATTAAATGAAGCAAGATTAGTTGTTGAACAAATTGATTATATAAATTCAACACTTTTACTTTCACAAAGTAAAAGTTGGGTAGACAAAGAAAAATTCGATGATTTTGGAAAAATTTTTTCATGCAAAGATCATAATGATCTTGTAAGTGAGTTTTTATTTTTAATCTCTAATCTTTATTCTTCTCAGGATAATTTTGAGAAATCAAATTTTTACTTAAATTTATCAAACTATTTAAATCCTAAGTTTGAATTTAATCTGTCATTGGTTGCAGAAAATTTTTATCTTAATGATGAATTTGATAAAGTACAAAGGATCTTAAAAAACTTTAAAAAAGAAGATGAATTTTATTATTGGTTTAGATTAAAAAAAGAAGCTCAAATAATAATTCAAGAGCAGGATTATGATAATGGAATTAAATACATAGATTCAAAATTAAATAAAATTGAAAATCCAAATATAAAAATGATTTTTGATTTAGCAAATTTTTATAAGAATTCTAAAAATTATGAAAAGGCAATAGATCGTTATACAGAAATTATTTTAACACTGGATGACAATTCACTTATTAAATCAGATGTATTGTATCGTAGAGGTGGTAGCTATGAGAGAATGGGAAATTATGAAAAGTCAGATGAAGATTTATTGCATGCGCTTAAAATTGATCCTAGTGATGCATATATTTTGAATTATCTTGCTTACTCCTGGTTGGAGCGTGATTATAAAATTAATGAAGCAATGGATATGTTGAAAACAGCATATGATTTAAAAAGCAATGATCCATATATTATTGACTCAATTGGGTGGGCGTATTTTTTAATAGAGGATTATCTAGAAGCAGAAAAGTATTTAAAAAGAGCTGTAGAATTAATGCCAGATGATCCAATCGTGAATGATCATTATGGAGACATTTTATGGAAATTAAATCGAAAAATTCAAGCAAGATATTTTTGGAATAACGTATTAACTTTTGATGACACCGAAGACGATATGAGAGAAAAAATCAATATTAAAGTAATTGAGGGTCTTAAAAATTCCTAAATGAAAATTAATAAAATTAAATCTAATGCAAAGTTAAATTTAGCACTAAATATCACTGGAAAAAAAAAGGTTTTACATAAAATTGAGAGTATAATTGGTTTCTTAGATTTACATGATGTTATTTCGATAAATCAACATAATGGAAAAAAACACCATATTTCTTTTTATGGAAAGTTTTCTAAAAATATTGGAAAAAAAAATACTGTTCAAAAATTATTTCAGATACTAGATAAAGAAAATTTATTAAAAAATAAAAAATTCAAAGTTAAAATTAAAAAATTAATCCCTCAAGAAGCTGGGTTGGGTGGGGGATCGATGAATGCAGCTAGTGTGTTTAATTATTTGGTTAAAAAAAAAATTATTAATCCTAATTATCAAAAAACTCGAAGTATCTGCGACTTGGTTGGTTCCGATGTTATTCTGGGAACCATTTCATCTAGCTGTGTGTTGTCATCAGGTGGTAGAATAAAAAAGGTTTATAATACTCCAAAATATTACTCTACTTTAGTAAAGCCTGATTTTGGGTGCTCAACTAAAAAAATATACTCAGCAGTTCGAAAGTATACAAAATCAAAATATAACAAACCTAAAAAAAACATGTTTGGAGTGAAATATTTGATTAATCAACAAAATGCCCTTGAAACAATAGCACTCAAAAAATATCCAAAACTTAAAAAAATAAAGTTGTTATTAGAAAGTATAAATAATCCATTATTTGTAAGAATGACCGGTTCAGGATCAACAATTGTTGCCTATTATAATTCATTAAAGAGTTGTAAATTGGCAAAAGCTAAATTTAAAAGAAAATATAAAAATTATTGGTGTGTTACAGCAAAAACTATATGAATTTTATATTTTTATGTTATAGGAAGCTAGTATTGGGGCGTAGCCAAGCGGTAAGGCACGGGTTTTTGGTACCTGCATCCTAGGTTCGAATCCTAGCGCCCCAGCCATTTATGAAAAATTTTTTAGATAAATTTTTTTCCCGATCAAAAAATCTTGATTATATCAGTCAAAATTTAAAACAAATTACTTTAACAACACCAGCAAATAAAATTTTTGAAGCAATTAATAATTTTTCAGAGAAAAGTGAAATTAGATATGTGGGTGGTTGCGTAAGAAAGGTGATAAAAAAAGAAAATGTTGATGATATTGACCTAGCAACAAATTTAACTCCTCCGGAAGTTTGTGAGGCTCTTAAAAACAAACAAATAAGTTATTACGAAACAGCAATTGAACACGGAACTATAACTGCAATAATTGATGAATATAAATATGAAATTACTTCTTTAAGGAAGGACGTCTCAACTGATGGAAGACATGCTGAAGTAGAATTCTCTTTAGATTGGAAGGAAGATGCCTCTAGAAGGGATTTTACTATCAATTCAATTTATGCAGATGGAGATGGTAATTTATTTGATCCATTTAACGGTAAAAAAGATTTGGAGGAGGGTTATATTAATTTTATTGGTAATGTGGAAAAAAGAATTCAAGAAGATTATTTGCGTATTTTAAGGTATTTAAGATTTTATTTAAATTACTCAAATCACAAGCACCGGTCAGAAATAATAAAAAATATAAAAAAAAATATTGATGGAATTTCAAATATATCATCTGAAAGATTAATCGATGAACTAAAAAAAATAACTAGTTCAAATGGATTTTTAAAACTCTTTAAAGATAAAGAAAGTTTAGAACTCATAGAAATAATTTTCCCTCAATTAAAGAATATTAAAAATTTTAAAAAACAAAATTCTTATGCAGCAGAGAATTTTTTAAAAATTGACTTTATATTCTTAATTGCACTTTTAGTGATTGATGGGACTGATAATGCTGATTATTTTCTTTATAAATTTAAAATATCTAACAAAGATAAGAAAAGACTAAAAATGATAGATCTTTTTTATAGAGAAAAAGTAACTTTAAACAACTTTACAGAGAAAAACTTGAATAAATTTTTTTATTTTAATGGGCGACAGGCTGTAATAGATATAATTAATTTTAAAATATTTATCTCAAATAAAGTAGAAAAAAAACTAATCAAACTATTAGATACTTATAAAGAGAAAGTAATTCCAACTTTGCCAATAGGGGCTGATCTATTAATGTCTAAATTTCAAATTCCTGAGGGTAAAGCTTTAGGTGATAAATTAAAAAGGATAGAAGAAACTTGGGTTCAAAATGGATTTCAAATTTCAGATAAGCAAGTACAACAAATAGTTAAAAGTTAAATATATTTAACGTCTTTAATTTCAAAATTTTTCACACCAGAGGGTGTATTTATTTCAACTAAATCACTTTTATTTTTTCCAATCAAACCTTTGCCAATTGGTGATTGAAAAAAAATTAGTTTTTGTTTTAAATCTGCCTCATCTCTTCCAACAATTTTATAATTAATTTTTTCACTAGTATCTAAATCTTCTAAATAAACTGTAGATCCAAAAATTACTTTTCCTTCATTGTTAAGTTTTGTAACGTCAATAACATTTGCTCTTGCAATAATATCGTTAATTTCTGTAATTCTTCCCTCGTTATGAGATTGTTCCTCTTTAGCTGCATGATATTCAGCATTTTCTTTAAGGTCTCCATGGGATCTCGCTTCAGCAATTGCAGCTACTATCTCAGGTCTTTTTTTTTCTTTTAAAAAAACTAATTCTTCTTTTAGTTTATTTAATCCGTTTAATGTTATTGGTTCTTTTTCCACTTTTTTATTTCCATTTTGCAATAGGAGGTAATGACATTAAAATTCCTTCAACATTACCACCAGTTTGTAGCCCAAATTTAGTTCCTCTATCATAGAGCAAATTAAATTCTGCGTATCGACCCCTTTTAATATACTGAAACTCTTTATCTTTTAAAGTCCATTTTCTTTTTATTTTTTTTTTAATTATTTCATTAAATAGCATTTGAAATGTAACACCTACATCTCTTATAAATTTAAAATCATTTTCAAAATTATCATTTTTATAGTCAAAAAATATTCCACCTATACCTCTTGCCTCTTTTCTGTGAGGTAGATAAAAGTATTCATCGCACCACTTTTTATATTTTTTATAATAATTTTTATTATGTCTATCGCACATTGCTTTTAATATTTTATGAAAGTTTTTCTTCTCTTTTTCATCTTTTATTGCTGGGGTTATATCCATTCCTCCACCAAACCAATTCTTTGTTGTACAAATAAATCTGGTATTAAAATGCATTGCAGGAATAAGGGGATTTTGCATGTGCATAACTATTGATATTCCTGATGCCCAAAATCTAGGATCTTTACTTGCGCCTGGTATATTCTTTTGAAATTGCTTAGGAAATTTTCCATAAACTTTTGAAAAATTTACTCCTACTTTTTCAAAAATTTTTCCATTTTTAAGAATTCTATATTCACCACCACCCTCATCTTTTTTATTACTTCTTTTCCAACAAGTTGATTGAAAATTTAATTTGTTTTTTTCAATTTTTAAAATGTCGTCGCATATTGCATTTTGTAATAGCCTAAACCAGTTACTTGCTAAGTCTTTTTTGATTGAAATGTCCATTTTATATTAATTCTATTTGACGCAAACTTTCTGCCAAAACAATGGCAACAGAAGATGAAATATTAAGAGATCTTACTTGGTTATTCATTGGTATTTTCAAACGATTTTTAATTACTTTATGAACCTTTTCGGGTACCCCAGCACTTTCTCTGCCAAACAAAATAGTATCATCAGGCTTAAATTTAAATTTAGTATAATTTATTGAACCCTTAGTTGTCATTAATACGATTCTCTGTTTCTTCTTTGCCTCAAAAAATTTTTCTGAACTTTGATAAAACTCTATTTGACTAAAGTCCATATAGTCCATAACCACTCTTTTAAAGCGTTTGTCTGATAATAGAAAGCCACATGGTTCAATTATTTCTAATTTAGCACCCAAACAAGCACAGGTTCTTATTATTGCAGCAGTATTCTGAGGTATATCAGGCTCATACAAAGCTATTTTGGGTCCTAAAATTGTTGAATTCTGTGTCATTCTTTCAGTAGTAAAATAATTATTTTATATTATATGAATTCGTATATTAACTATTTTAAATCAAAAAGAGATAATAATAAAAGCTACTAAAAGTGTCTGAAAAAAAAACAAAAAGAAGAGATTTTTTATTTACGGCTACTACAGCAGTAGGAGCTGTTGGTGCAGCTGCAGTAGTGTGGCCAATGATAGATCAAATGAATCCAGACGCTTCTGTTAAAGCATTAGCTAGCACAGAAGTTGATGTAAGTGCATTAACACCAGGAAATACATTAACTGTTTTGTGGAGAGGTAAACCAGTATTTATAAGAAGAAGAACTCAAGAAGAAATTGATGAAGCAAGATCTGTCAAGATGGAGGATTTAATTCACCCTGAAAAAGACGAAGATAGAGCAAAAAACCCTGAGTGGCTTGTTATGTTAGGTGTATGTACCCACCTTGGATGTGTACCTCTAAATGATAAGGGCGATTATAATGGTTGGTTCTGTCCATGTCATGGATCTCATTATGATACTTCCGGAAGAATTAGAAAAGGACCAGCACCTTGGAATATGGAAGTGCCTAAATACGAATTTGTTAATGCAAATACAATTAAAATCGGATAAAGAAAAATGAGTGACCATGATTACAAACCAAAATCGAAAGTGGGACAATGGTTTAATGATAGATTGCCACTATTAACTCTTGCAAATCATTTAACAGATTACCCAACACCTAAAAATTTAAATTACTGGTGGACATTTGGTGGAATTTTAACTTTTTGTTTAATTACTCAAATTGTAACAGGATTAACTCTTGCAATGCATTATATCGCTCATGCTGATATGGCTTTTGAAAGTGTAGAGCACATCATGCGTGATGTTAACTATGGATGGTTAATCAGATATATTCATGCAAATGGTGCATCTATGTTTTTTTTAGCTGTTTATATTCATATATTTAGATCGTTATTCTACGGTTCTTATAAGTCTCCAAGAGAAATAATATGGATTTTAGGAATAATAATTTATTTATTAATGATGGCTGCAGCCTTTATGGGTTATGTGTTGCCATGGGGTCAAATGAGTTTTTGGGGAGCAACAGTTATTACAAATTTATTTAGTGCTATTCCACTGGTAGGAGAGGGAATAGTTACTTGGTTATGGGGCGGTTATTCAGTTGACAACCCTACGTTAACTAGATTTTTTACTTTGCATTATTTAATTCCATTTTTAATTTTAGGATTAGTTGTTTTACATATATGGGCTTTACATGTTCCTGGTAATAATAATCCAGTTGGAATAGATATAAAAAAACCATCTAAAGACACAGTGCCTTTCCATCCTTACATTGTAATTAAAGATGGTTTTGCTTTACTAATGTTCATGATTGTGTTTGCTTTCTTTGTATTTTACGCACCAAATATTTTAGGACATGCAGACAATTATATAGAGGCTAACCCAATGGTAACACCTGCACACATTGTTCCTGAATGGTATCTGTTACCGTTTTATGCAATATTAAGATCAGTTCCTGATAAATTGCTAGGAGTTGTGGCCATGCTATCTGCAATATTAATCTTAGCGGTTTTACCTTGGTTAGATACTTCAAAAATAAGATCCGCAGTATTCAGACCTTTATATAAACAATTTTACTGGATATTAGTTGCTGATGTTTTGATACTTGGTTATGTGGGTGCGATGCCAGCTGAAGGACTTTACTTGTTGATAGCACGAGTTGCAACAGCGTATTACTTTTTGCATTTTTTAGTTATTCTTCCTATTTTAGGGTTCAAAGAAAAAACTTTACCAGTGCCCCTAAGTATTACCGAACCTATTCTCGGTGGTTCACCAAATTTAGCTACTGCCAGAAATAAAGAAAGTAAAATAGAATAAGGTGAAATATTTATTTAAATTATTTTCTATAATAATCATAATTATTACCTCAAATTCTTACTCTTTTGCTGCTGAAAAAGTAGAATATATAAAAACTGAATGGAGTTTTAAGGGTTTATTTGGAAAATTTGACAGAGCCTCTCTTCAAAGAGGTTATCAAGTTTATACTGAAGTATGTGCTTCATGTCATTCTATGAAATATTTAAGTTATAGAAATTTAGCGGAGCCAGGTGGGCCAGAATTCTCTGAAGCTCAAGCTAAAGCTATAGCAGCTTCATTTGAAGTAACTGATGGTCCAAATTCTGATGGTGAAATGTTTACAAGGCCAGGTAAATTATCTGATAAATTTGTGATGCCATACGACAATGTAAAAGCGGCTCAAGCTGCAAATGGCGGTGCGTATCCACCTGACATGTCTGTTTTGGTAAAAGCAAGGGGAGGCGGTGTTGACTATATCTATTCCTTGTTACAAGGATATGAAGAAGCTCCTAGTAACGTATCTTTAGATGATGGAGTTTATTACAATAAATATATGTATGGTAATAAAATTAGAATGGCTGCTCCATTGTCAGATGGACTAGTAGAGTATGGAGATGGAACAAATGCTACAGTAGAACAGATGTCAAAAGATGTAACGACTTTTTTAATGTGGTCTGCTGAACCTCATTTAGAAGCTCGACATCAGATGGGCTTTAAAGCAATTGTGTATTTGATTATTCTTACGGTTCTAGTTTATTTTAGTATGAAAAAAATCTGGTCACGTATTGAATCTGAAGTTTAATACATCTCCATCTTTTACAATATAGTCTTTACCTTCTAATCTCATTTTTCCATTAGCTTTAGAATTTACCCATCCATCATTAGCAATGAAATCTTCGTAAGATATAGTTTCAGCTCTAATAAAACCTTTTTCAAAATCAGTATGAATCTCTCCTGCAGCTTTAGGCGCAGTACAATTTTTTTGTATAGTCCAAGCTCTTGTTTCTTCAGGGCCAGACGTAAAATACGTATCAAGTTCTAATATTTTATAGCCATTTTGAATTAACATACTTAGACCTGTATCTTTTAAACCAATCATATCCATATAATTTTTTTTTTCGTTTTCTTCCAATTCATTTATTTGGTTTTCTATGTCCGCAGAAATAATCAGAGTGTTATCTTTTCCAAACTTATCGATGAAGTTTTTAGTATAATTGTTTCCACCCTGCAGGCTTTGTTCATCTACATTGCAAACAAAAATTTTTGGTTTTATTGATAAAAGTCCACTTTGATTAAGTTTTTTTGTATCAAATTGAGATTTTAATATTGATATATCCTTGTCATGATTAATGCACTCAGATGCAATTTCTAAAATCTTAAGCAGATCTTCGTCTACATTTTTCTTATTATTTTTTTCAAGTCTTTTTTGAATAGATTCTAGATCAGCTAGCATCATCTCAGTTTCAATGATTTCAAGATCCCTTATTGGATCAATGTCTGGATTAACATTTTGAATATCGTCCGAGTCAAAACATCTAATCATATGAATAACTGCATCAACCTCTCTTATATGAGAAAGAAATTTATTACCCAATCCTTCTCCTTTAGATGCACCTTTTACAAGACCAGCTATATCTACAAATGAAATAGTTGTATTTATTTTTTTTTTTGATTTTGAAACTTCTGATAATTTATTTAATCTTTCATCTGGGACGGGGACAACTCCCACGTTGGGATCTATTGTGCAGAAAGGAAAATTTGCCGCTTGAGCTTTATTTGAATTTGTAAGAGCATTGAAGAGTGTAGATTTACCCACATTAGGCAAACCAACAATTCCGCATTTAAAACTCATTATTTATTATTTATAGTACTAGAGAATAAATCTAATTTTTTGTCGATAAGTATTGATATAGAATCTGTGATGTCATTTATAATTTTTTCTAATCCAAGCATTTCATCCTCATCAAAATTTTGAAGAACAAAATCACTTATTTCCATCTTATCTTTTGGTTTACCAATTCCTATTCTCACTCTTGAATAATCTTTACCAATAAATTTATCAATTGATGCAATACCGTTATGTCCTGCATCGGACCCACCAAATTTCGCTTTTATCTTTCCAAACTCTACATCTAAATCATCATGAAAAACGATAACATTCTCTGCATCTATTTTAAAATATTCAATTAATTCTCTAATACAAATTCCAGAATTATTCATAAATGTTAAAGGTTTTATTGCATAAACTTTTTGGTCTCCAACATTTCCGGTTGTAAGAAGTCCTTTAAATTTTGGCTTTTGTTTTGAAAGACTAAATTTTTTATTTATTGCATCAATAATTTTGAAACCAATATTGTGCCTGTTGTTTTCACTGTCTGGGGTCGGATTACCTAATCCTACAAGTAGAAGCATAAAATATTAATATTTGAGGATAAAATTCAAATTAAAAACTTATTTTTTTTCTTCGGCAGGCTTTTTATCTTCACCCTCTTTTTTATCACCTTCAGCAGCTGGTTTATCTCCATCTTCTGCTGCCGCACTCTCTGCGCCTTCAGCGCCAGCTTCTCCCTCTGCTGTCTCAGCCTCTGCAGGTTTTTCAGGTTCTTTCATAACAGTTGGAGCTGCTAGAGTTGCAATAACAAAGTCTCTTCCTTGAATTGTAGGAGTAACGTCACTATCAAGATCTATAGAAGAAATCTTAAAACTCTCTCCAATATCTACTCCATCAAGATCTATCACAAGATTTTCAGGGATTTTTTCGCTTGGACATTTTAATTCAACTTTTCTTCTCACTATGTTTAAAACTCCACCTCTTTTTAGTCCAGGGGATTTATCTTGATTCAAAAATTTTACTGGAACTTCAATTACTACTTTTATTCCTGAAATAATTCTAAGAAAATCTACATGAATTGGCTCGTCTGAAATAATGTCATATTTTATTTCTTTGGGAAGGGCTTTTTGAGATTTACCATCAACATTTAGAGTTATGATGCTTGACAAAAAGTTTTCTTTCTCAATTAGTGATTTAAGTATTTTTTTTGATATAGAAATTTTTTCGTTTTGAGCTTCTCCACCATAAATGATTGCAGGCACATTACCACAGTCTCTAAGTGAATTGAGTTCACCTTTAGTTTTAGTATTTCTGATATTAGCTTCTAAAGAATTCATAAAAACAAAGGTTTTTAGCTTAAGTTCCTTAATAACTCAAGGTATTTATTTGAATAAATCAGATACTGAAGTTGAATTAGATATTCTTTTAATAGCCTCACCCATAAGGCTAGAAATTGACAGAACCTCAATGTTTTTAGCACCTTTAACCCTGCTTATGTTATCAATTGTATCAGTAATTACTAAATTTCTAATTACAGAATTTTTTATTTTTTTTACAGCTTCACCACTAAGTACACCATGAGTTATATAAACATAAACTTCTTTAGCTCCCCAATCTTTAAGAGCTTTAGCTGCATTAACTATTGTCCCACCTGAATCAATTATATCATCAACAATAATGCATGTTTTTCCTTTTACATTTCCGACGATATTCATTACTTGAGATTGACCTGGCTTTGGTCTTCTTTTGTCAACAATAGCCAATCCAACATTTAAGATTTTTCCAAGTGCTCTGGCTCGTTCAGTACCACCTACATCTGGGGCTACACAAATTAAGTTTTTACTCTTTATCTTTTTTTTAACATGTCTTGCAAAAATAGGTGTTGCAAATAAGTTGTCTACTGGAATATCAAAAAATCCTTGAATTTGACCTGCATGTAAATCAACAGTAACAACTCTATCTGCTCCTGCTTTAGTGATTAGATTTGAGACAAGCTTTGCTGATATTGATGTTCTTGGTGCAACTTTTCTATCTTGTCTTGCATAACCAAAGTAAGGAATAACAGCTGTAATATTTTTTGCTGAAGATCTTTTAAGTGCATCAATACACAATAGTAGTTCCATTAGGTTGTCATTCGCAGGAGATGAAATAGATTGAATTAAAAAAATACTATTTCCTCTAATATTTTCATTAATTTCCACATATATCTCCCCATCAGAAAAATTTCTAATACTAGAGTTGACTAATTTAGATTTCAGATATTTAGAAATATTCTTGCTTAAAGGTTTGTTGCTATTTCCGGATAATAATTTCATTAAAAAAACCTAATTAAGCATAATTATTGAAATATTTCTACCATAATCATCATGATTTAATCTCAGCGCTCTTCTCGCACTAAAAAAATTATTTTTAATATTAAATGTATCAATATTTATAGAATCAATATTTTTTATTTTATTCTTTAAAAGACATGATTTTACATAATTGGGCAAATCAAAATAAAGCTTTTTGTACTTACTTTTGAAAAATCTATTATTTTTTTTATCTTTTTTAATAAACTTTCTTCTAAAATCCTCTTTGACTTCATAATTTTTAGCTGAAATAGCAGGTCCGATAGCTGCAGTAATATTTTTAGGACTAGATCCTTTTTTGATCATAAATTGGATTACTCTACTAATTATATCCCTGTATGCACCTTTCCACCCCGCATGAATTGCTGCAACTAATTTTGTTCTTTTATCACAGATTAAAACCGGCACACAATCAGCAGTTAAAATACCAATTGGTATATTTTTTTGGTTTGTAATTACTGCGTCTGCTTTTGGTTTTGATTTAAATTTAATTTTTTTGTTAATATAAACAAATTTATTACTATGTATTTGATGAAGTAAAAATATATTTCTAGCGGTGCTTTTTATTTTTTTTTTAACAATTTGTAAATTTTTTTTAACATCTGAGGGATCATCTTTAGAACCAGGACCACAGTTTAAACTTTTATAAATTTTTTTTGATTTCCCACCAGTTTTATTAAAAAACCCATGTTCAATTGTTTTAATTTTTGAGAGTTTTTTTGATTTTATCAATTTTGAAAACCTGTTTGAAAATTATTTTTCTTATTTTTTACAAGCATGACTTTGAACAATTCACCCATTTGCTTTTCATCTATCAAACGTCTTACTCGATAAAATAAATCTGCTTTTTTTGAAAATGCTATATTTTTGCTTACTATTTCTGCTCTTTGAAGAATGCCCATACTTGTTAAAAATTTTTTTTGATTTGTAAAAATTGAATTAATTTCTTTAAACTGATTTATGAATTTCTCAAAAGAATGAAAGTTTATATTGTAAGTTATATCAGACTCTCCAATATTCTCTAAAATGTTAGAATATTTGTGATTATTTACTGCCTGAAGAGTTTCATGCATTTTGCTGTCTGCATAACCATAATCAATAACTAACATTCCTCCATCATTTTTTTGTATTAAATCGCAAATTGCTCTTAAATATTTAAATGTATCCGGTGAATATTCTATAACGTTCTGATTTTTTGATATTTCAAAATTTAGATGTTTCTCAATTTTTTCTATATCAATTTTTTCATCTTTGAACTTAGCTTTTTTTGGATCATTCAAATTCACAAATCTTTCAAACCAACCATCTTTTTTTTTAAAAAATTGTTTGATTGGTACGGCATCAAAGAACTCGTTAGCTAAAAAAATTGTTGGGTTTGTGTTTATTTTTTCAATATCTTTTAACCATGAAAATTTTTTAGAATTTAAATTTTTTTTTTGCTCATTTATTAAAAAATCACTTTTTTCATGAATTACGAAATTACATGCATTGTAACATTCGGGAAAATTTATAAGTGTCTCATCTATAACTTTCATCATTTCGCCATTTCCAGCTCCTAGTTCTAGCAAATTAAATTTTTTTGGAGAGCCTATACTTTTCCAAAAAGTAATTGACCAAATTGCAATTATTTCAGAAAATAATCTTGTAATATTAGGAGCAGTAATAAAGTCACCATCCTCTCCAAAAGGATTTTTTTTCATATAATAACCTTTATCCTTATCGTAAAGAGCTAAATTTATAAATTGATCTAATGGTAAATTATTTGTCTTAGCGAGTTTCATATTTTAAATAAAACAAGATTAATCCTGATATTGCAAATATTAAACTTACTACTTGCCCCATCGTGAAATTTAAAAATATATAACCAAGCTGTTCATCTGGTACTCTATAAAATTCAACAATAAATCTGAAGATTGAGTATATTATTAAAAATAATCCTGAAATTACTCCAGGTTTATCTGAAAATTTGTTTTTAAAAAAAATTAATAATAAAAATAAAAATAAACCTTCTAATAGTGCTTCGTATAATTGCGAGGGGTGCCTAGGAAGATTATCTACTTTAACAAATGTTACTGACCAAGGCACATTAGTTATAGTTCCATACAACTCTGAATTTATGAAGTTTGCTATTCGTCCAAAAAATAATCCAATTGGGGCTACTAAAGCTACAATATCTAAATATAAGAATGGATTTTGATTATTTTTTTTAGCAAAAAATATAGATGCTAAAATAACTCCAATTAAACCACCATAGAAGGACATTCCTCCTTGCCAAATTTTAAATATATCTAATGGATTATTTATATAAAAACTTAAATTATAAATAAAAATATAACCAAATCTTCCTCCTAAAATTATACCTATAATTAAATAAGTTAAATAATCATCAAATTTATTTTTAACTTCTATGTCTTGGATAAGTAATTTTTTAGCGAGAATCCAACCTACTATAATTCCAAATATATAAGCCAGAGAATACCACCTGATTTCTAAAGAAAATATTTCTAAAGCGACTGGGTCAAAATTATTAATGAACATTTTTAATAATACTTATAATGTATATCTTAAATATGAAAAATTCTAAATTTATAATTGATAAGTTTGCTAAATTAATAGAGCAGGGACTAGTATCCTCAAAAGATTTAACTAATGAACTATTTAATATCTTAAAATCTAAAAGAGATGAGTTTGTTTTAAAAATGAAACTAACGAGCAAAGACGAGTTTGAGGTGTTGTCAAAACGTGTTGAAAATCTTGAAAATAAAATAAGTAAATTTGAGAAAAAAAAAATTAAAAAAATTAAACAGGCAAGAAAATCTTAACTCTTAAACCATTCATTTTTGATTTTTCTAACATTATATTTCCTCCATGAGATTTGATAATGTCTGATGAAATAGATAAACCAAGACCAACACTTGATTTAGAGTCCGCTCGACCCTTATCTATTTTATAAAAAGGCTTAAATACGTTCTCATACTCATTTTTTGGTATCCCAGGACCATCATCATCAATAATAACAAATAGGTTTGTATTTTTTTTACTTAAGCTAATTTCAACTTTGTTCGCATATTTCAGTGAGTTATCAATTAGATTATTTAGACATCTATTTATTAAATTTTTTCTGCCGTTAAAGTAAATTCTTGGTGTTAAGTTTTGTGAAATATTTTCATGATTATATTTTTCAATAACCTTAAAAATCAATTCAGATAAATTAAACATTTCATCTTTTTCAACATATGATGAGCTAGTAAATTGCAAATATTCATTTAACATTTTTTCCATTTCATTAATGTCTTCAGTTAATTTTTTAACAGTTTCTTTATCTTTTATAAAAGCTATTTGTAGTTTCATTCTTGTTAAGGGGGTTCTTAAATCATGGCTTATGCCTGATAGCATTTCAGTTCTTTGGTTAATGTGTCTTTCAATTCTTTTTCTCATTTTATCAAATTCATGACCAGCTTGCCTAATCTCAAGTGCCCCAGAAGGTTTAAACTCCTCAATGTTTTCACCTTTACCAAATCTTTCTGCTGCACGGGCCAAGTTAGTAATTGGTCTAGTTTGATTTTTTAAAAATATAAGAGAAATAACAATCATTATAAACGCTGGTACAGTAATCCATAGAGCAAATATTCTTGCTGAAGAACTAGTAACTCGATCCTTTGGTACTAAAAATTTAAAATATCCATCTTTGTATTCAATTCTTAAATCAATTAATTCTTTATAACTTGTTGTATCAAACCAATATTCATTTGATCCAAATTTAGATTTAAGCTCTCTTCTTAATGTTCTATCAATAGGACTAAACCAACGCTCAGTTTCAGTATTTTGTAATTTTTCATTTTTATTTAATTCAATGTTTAAATCTAAAAATAATGAGAAAAGATCTACAAGCTCCTGTTTATTTATTTGTTCATTTTCGTACGCTTCAATAAATGTACTAATTTCATTTATCAAAGTCCTAGTCATGCCTTTATTTGTTTTGATCCAAAGGCTATCAAAAAAAACAATTGTAATTACAAGTTGTAAAACTAAAACTGGAATAGCAACAATTAGAAGTGCTCTATAAAATAATCTTTTTGGTAATATTTTCTTTAAGTACTCACTCAATCCAGAGAACATATCCTATACCTCTTATTGTCTGTAAAAATTTTGGATTTTTTGGATCAATTTCAATTTTCTTTCTTAATCGAGTAATAATAACATCTATTGATCTTTCTTTATCTATATTAATTAACTGACTAATATCTTCCCTTGAAAATGTTTTGCCTGGATTATTAATCATCTTTTCTAAAATTGTCTTTTCTGTTGCATTAATCTTAAATTCTTTATTACTTTTAAATATTAAAAGTTTATTCAAATCAATTTTCACATTTTCAAATTCTATAACCCTTTTTTGATCTGTTTTAATAGTTTTATTTAATATGTTTTGTATTCTTAAAATTAATTCTTTTGGTTCAAATGGTTTAGGTAAATAATCATCAGCACCGATCTCTAAACCTTCAATTCTCTCATTTGCTTCACCTTTAGCTGTCAGAAGTATCACAGGGGTATCTAATTTTTTTTTATTTTCTTTTAAAAATTCAAGCCCACTTTTACCTGGCATCATGATATCTAAGACTAATAAATCAAACTTAATTATTTTTATTTTCTCTAATGCATTTTCTGCATTTTCAGCGGTGGTGACTAAGAATTTATTTTCATTTAAATATTTTTTAACAAGTGATCTTATTCCATCGTCATCATCAACCACTAGTATATGTGCAATAAAGTTATCCATTAATAATTTTATTTAGTACATTATCAAAATTTATAACTTCTTCAGAACTTGAATTTAGTAAAGCATTATAAATTCTCTTTTTTTGTATATTGAAAATTTCATTAAAAATTTTTTTACCTTTATCATTAAGAAAAACATGCTTTACTCTAGTGTCCTGATCATCTTTCTTAAACAAAATGATCTCTAGCTTAATAAGGTCTTTAAGAACTCGGTTTAGGCTTTGTTTTGTGACTTTTAATCTTTTTAGCAGTTCTGAAATTGAAATTCCTTCATACATTGATATTAAATGAATTACTTTATGATGTGCTAAACCTATTGAATATCTATCTAATATTCTTTTTGAGTCAGAAAAGGTTTCTCTATAGCTTACGAATAGTTTTTCAATCAGATCTTTAAGCTGATCATCTTTTAAATACAAAAGTTCTTTCATAATAGGTAAGTTATATTGACATATTAAAGATACAAAGATATTTTTCAGTTATAAATTAAAAAATTTCATAAATGATACCTTACGATAAGAGATCTGGAAAAATATGGTACAACAACGAATTTGTTGATTGGGCCGACGTAAAACTTCATGTTTTAAGCCATGGGATGCACTATGCTAGTTGTGTATTTGAAGGTGAAAGAGTTTATGATGGTTCAATTTTCAAATTAGAGGAGCATACTTCAAGATTTTTTTATTCAGCAAAAAGAATGGGTTTTGAAATTCCATATACTGAAGATGAAATAAATATTGCATCAAACAAAATTGTTGCGACTCAAAAAGTAGAAAATGGCTATGTCAGACCTGTGGCTTGGAGAGGTAGTGAGATGATGGCTATTTCTGCACAACACACAAAAATTCATGTTGCGATAGCAACCTGGGAGTGGGGATCGTATTTTGATCCTAAACTTAAAGTTGAAGGAATAAGATTAAATATTTCAAATTGGAGGAGACCAGCTCCTAACACTATTCCATGGGACACAAAGGCATCTGGTCTTTACATGATTTGTACTCTCTCAAAACATGAGGCAGAAAAACAAGGTTATACAGATTCTTTAATGCTAGATCATGAAGGAAATATAGCTGAGGCAACAGGAGCGAATATTTTTTTTAAGGATAAAAATGGAGAAATTCACACTCCTGTACCAGATTCTTTTTTAGACGGTATCACAAGAAGAACTGTTATTGGAATAGCAAAATCAAAAAATATAAAAGTCCATGAGAGAAAAATAAGCCCATCAGAATTAGCAAATTTTGAAGGATGTTTTTTAACTGGAACAGCAGCAGAGGTAACTCCAGTATCATGTATTGCAGAAAATCAATTTAAAGTTTGTGAAACTATAATTGATTTAAATGAAAGTTATCAAAAATTAGTTAGGAAGAAAAAAGCAGCTTAATCTTTATTGTCTGCAGACATTGCGTGATCAATGCCTTTTCGCATGTAATCATAAGCAGTAAAAAGTGTTAAAGCAGCCGACAGCCATAAAAGAATTATGCCTATTGTTTGAGCATTATAATCTTGAAAATTAATTATTTTATTTCCTGTGTCTCCAGATAGTAAAAGAGCAATTGATATCATTTGCAATACAGTTTTAAGTTTAGCAAGATTTGAGACAGGGAGTTTTATCTTTCCCTTTGCTAAGAATTCTCTTAAACCTGAAATTAAAATTTCTCTTGTAAGTATTATAATCGCTGCAATTACCTCATAATTTCTAATAGTTCCATCCATAACTAAAAGTATTAATGCTGTGGCAACAATAATTTTATCAGCTATAGGATCTAGCAACTCTCCCAACTTTGATTCTACACCAAACATCCTAGCTAACATTCCGTCGAGAAAGTCTGTAAAAGATGCAATTATAAATAATATTAAAGCAGTTAGATCACCATAGAAGCCTGGAAGATAAAAAGCTAAAACAAAAAAAGGAACAATAATTATTCGTCCAATGGTCAATATGTTTGGAATTTTTTTAAGCATAATTATTCGTGGAAAAAGTTATATATCTTTTTTGCTACTTTTTCCTCAACACCCTCTACAGATTTTATCTCATCTAAACTAGCAGATTCAACAGATCTTGCAGATCCAAAATGGTTCAATAAGGCTCTTTTTCTTATAGCTCCGATTCCTTCTATTTGATCTAACAAAGACTTGCTTATTCCTTTTTTTCTTTTCGCTCTATGAGCACTTATAGCAAATCTATGTGACTCATCTCTAATCCTTTGGAGGAAAAAAAGGGTAGGGTCATTTCTTGAAAATTTATATTCTTTACCATTATAAAAAAAGGTTTCATTACCACTGTTTCTAAATTTACCTTTTGCTATTGCTATAATAGGAATATCGTGAAGACCTAATTCATTAAGACTTTCTCTAGCAACTGAGTATTGACCCTTGCCTCCATCAACTATTACCAAATCAGGAAAACTAAGATAATTATCTTTCTCCTGAACTGCTCTTTTAAACCTTCTGTTTAATACTTCTTTCATCATTCCATAATCATCTTGTTCATTTTTTTTATGTTTAATATTAAATTTTCTATATCTTTTCTTTATAAATCCCTCATCACCGTAAGCGATTAACGCTCCAACACTATTCGTACCTTGAATATGACTATTATCGTAAACCTCAATTAAATTTATATTGTTTTCCAAATTAAATTTTTGAGCTACTGCATCGAACAATTCTTTATTATTCTGACTTTCATAAAGTTTTCGATTAAGACTATCTTTTGCATTTTTTATTGCTTGATTAATAACCTTGAGTTTTGATCCTTTTTTTGCAACTGAAATATTTATCTGTTTACCTTCTTTTTGTGTTAGCGTTTTTTCAATTAAATCTTTTTCTTTTATTTCTTCTGAAAGAATAACTGATGAAGGAACACTTTTATTTTCATAAAATTGAGAGACAAATGAATTTAGGATTTCACTAAATTTTTCATCTGGATCATGTTTTGGAAAAAAAGCTTGATTACCCCAATTTTGTTTTGATCTATAAAAAAATACTTGAATACAAGTTTTTCCAGATTCTTTATACCCAGCAATAACATCTGCCTCAACTAAATTTGCTTCGTTAATTCTCTGTGAAGATTGAATTATGTTTAACGCTTTAATTCTATCTCTTAATATTACGGCTTTTTCAAAATCAAGATCATCACTTGCTTTTTCCATCTGATTAGAAAGATTTTTTTGAATTTTCCTAGATTTGCCTGAAACAAATTCAATAGCATCCTCTACTGTTTGATTATAATCCTCTTTTT
>CACPPK010000008.1 GCA_902635845.1 uncultured Pelagibacteraceae bacterium
TGTAGCGAAAATACTTTAGATTTAGTAATTGATAATGGTAGTTTTTTATACTGTAGCGATACATACAGTGATGATCTTCCTTACTGGATAAAAAAAGGTAATAAAAAACAACTAATGGTTCCTTACACCCTTGATAACAATGATATGAGGTTTGCAACCAATCAAGGATTTAATTCGGGTGAACAATTTTATAATTATTTAAAAGATAGTTTCGATGCCCTTTATGAGGAAGGAAAAAATTCACCAAAGATGATGTCGGTTGGCTTGCATTGTAGATTAATTGGAAGACCTGGTAGAATACAGTCTCTTAAAAAATTTTTAAATTACATCACAAAATTTAAAGATATTTGGATCTGCAAAAGAGTAGATATAGCTAAACATTGGATAAAAAATTATAGTTAAAATTTTTATTATTGTTCCGCAGCTATAGAAGTATAGTGAGCAACCGCTTCTATTTCCTCATCAGCTAGTATACCCTCCATTGCGGGCATTACTCCTATACCGTTTCTAACTGCCATATAATTCTTTGAATATCAGGTCTAATTTCATTTAAATTTGGACCAACCATTGCGTTCGATCCAGCATCTGAAAGCATATGGCATGCTGCACAATTTCCATCCCCCAGAAAAACTTCTTTTCCCTTATTAAACATTTCATCAGCATTAACGTGGGTTAATGATAAAAATATCAAAAATAATAATGTATTAAAGAAATTTAAAAATAATTTTTTCACATAAATTTGGTATCATAATTAAAAATATTTAAAAAGGAGAATTATGAAAGCTTATTGGGTTGCAAATTATACTGAAATAAAAGACGACGAAAGACTTAAAAAATATGCCGTTAAAGCAAAAGAAGCGGTTGAAAAATATTCTGGAAAAATAATAGCGAGAAGTGCAAATAATGTAACATTAGAAGGTAGGGAAATGGTTAGAGTAGCGCTTGCAGAATTTCCAGATATTGAAACAGCAAAAAATTGTTACAATTCCGAAGAGTATGTTGAAGCTAGAAAGCATTTGGAAAATAATGCTACTAGAGAACACATAATTTTTGAGGGAATGTAAGCTGATAAAGGCTTAATACTGAATAGGTTCGGGATCTATACTTCTCCATAAATACCAAGTCGCTACAGAACAGTAAGGAGAAAACTTTTTTTTTAAATATTTCACGTAACTTTCAGGTGGAAGATATTTTTTATTAAAATTTTTTGAAATAGCTCTTAACAAACCAATATCTTGGATTGGCCAAATATTAGGACGATTATAAGTAAATAACAAAATCATTTCTGCTGACCATCTTCCAATTTGTCTTAATTGAGAAATATAAATTATGGCATCCTCATCAGACATTTTTGAAATAAGTCTTGGATTAAACTCTTTACTTAATATTTTTTTGGCTAAACTTTTTATTCCTTTTACTTTCTGTCTACTTAGACCACAACTTTTGAGTTGAATAGTTGATAACTTACTTACTGTTTTTGCATTAATTTTATTTTTACATTTTTTCTTAAATTTTAAAAAAACTGAATTAGCAGCAGCAACGCTAATTTGTTGACCAATTATACTTTTACATAGAGAGAAAAAGACATCTTTTCTTGATGTTAACACTGTCTCTGAAGGGGATTTATATTTTTTAATCAAAGAAGACATGGTTTTGTCTTTTTGAGATAAATATTTTTTTGCTTTATTCCAATATAATGGCGTTTTACTCATGACGTGAAACAGATAGCTTTTTTTTCAAATACATCTCTCTTCTAAATATAATAATAGATGAAACAATAACCAATAAAGAACCTAATAAAGTTTTAGAAGTTGGTATTTCATTCCAAATAAAATATCCAAAAATTATTGCAAATACTAATCCAAGATATTTTAAGGGGGAAACTAAACTTACTTCTGAATATTTGTAAGATTGTGATAACCATAAATTAGCAAGACCACCTAATATACCGACCATAGATAGCAAAAATAAATCAATTAAACTTGGTAAAATCCATCCCTGATAGAAAGATAGAAAACTTAAAAGCATTATTGAGAATGAAAAGAAAAAACTAATCAACCAAGCAGGCTCGGTTGATGATAATTTTCTTATAGCAATAGCAACGTAAGATAGACCTAAGCAAAAAATTATTGGATAAATATAATATAAATTTAAAGAGCTAAAACCTGGTTCGGTTATGAAAATTATACCAACAAATCCCACTAGGACCGCTAACCATCGATAAATACCAACTTTTTCTTTTAATAAAAAAATTGAAAATATTGTTATAAATATTGGTGCTGCAAAAGATATACTTACAACTGTTGCCAAAGGTAAATTTCTTAATGCAATAAATATAGAAACCAAAGCAATTAATCCTGCTAAACATCTTTTAAAATGAAGAAATGGTCTCGTTGTTTTGTAAAAATCTAAATATCTATCTTTAGGAATAAGAAATAAAATAGGAATTATTCCACAAAATCCTCTGAAAAATAATACTTGTCCAACAGGATAATCCTCAGACCATTTAACAATCACATCCATAAGTGAAAATGCACATACCGATATGAACATGTAAAAAAAGCCTAATTGATTTTTTGATAGCATATGATTAACTTTAGATTAATTAAGTTAATTATCAATGGAAATAGCAATTTTAGGATTAGGATGTTTTTGGGGACCAGAAATTAAGTTTAGTAAACTTGATGGAGTTATAAAAACAGAAGTAGGTTATTGTGGAGGTCATAATGCTGAAACCAATTACAAAGAAGTATGCACAGGCACAACAAATCATGCAGAAGTAGTAAAATTAGATTTTGATCCTAAAGTAATATCTTACGAGAAAATTCTAGAATATTTTTTTGAAATTCATGATCCAACAACTTTAAATTCTCAAGGACCAGATTTTGGAACCCAATATAGAAGTGAAATATTTTATTTAAATGATCAGCAAAAAATTACTGCTGAAAAAATAATAGAAAAAGAAAACGTCAAATTATCAGGAAAAGTAGTAACAAAAACTTCTTTAGTTAAAAATTATTGCCCAGCTGAAGAGTATCATCAAAGATATTTAGAAAAAAGATAAAATGTCTTTAGTTGATACAAGTTGGTTAGAAAATAATATTGATAAAGTAAAA
The DNA here is from genome assembly GCA_902635845.1 of uncultured Pelagibacteraceae bacterium. Lineage (GTDB taxonomy): Bacteria > Pseudomonadota > Alphaproteobacteria > Pelagibacterales > Pelagibacteraceae > Pelagibacter. The sequence goes on from CACPPK010000008.1 coordinate 3,117, forward strand.
ATTATTGATTGCTCATGGCATATGCCTCAAACTCAAAGAGACGGTTTTGAAGAATATACAGAGGAACATATTCCAAATGCTATTTTTTTTGATTTAGATAAAAATTCCAAATTAGATACTGATTTACCACATATGCTTACCGATACTAAATCTTGGGAAAAAATAATGAGCAATATGGGTATAGAAAATAATGATCGAATAGTAGTTTACGATAACTCTGATGTTATTAGTTCTTGTAGATGTTGGTACAATTTAATTTATTATGGACATGACCCTAAGCTAGTTCATGTTCTAGATGGTGGATTAAAAAAATGGAAAAAAGAAAATAAATCTACAGATAACAAAAAAGTGATCACTCAAACATCTAAGTATACATGTAAAGAAAATAAAGAACTTGTTAAAAACAAAAATCAAATAGATGAAAATATTGATACAGGTAAATTTAATGTTGTTGATGCAAGAAGTAGAGAAAGATTTGAAGGCAAAGTTGCTGAACCAAGGAAAGGTCTTAGAAGTGGTTCAATAAAAAATTCTTTTTGCCTACCCTTTTCTGAATTAGTAAACGAAGACCATACTTTCGTTAGTAAAGATAAAATAATGGAAAAATTTAAGTCCTTTAAATTTGAGCATGATAAAAATCTAGTATTTTCATGTGGTTCTGGAGTGACTGCAAGTGTATTGGCACTAGCTTATTCTTTAATAAATGCTAAATATATGCCGACAATTTACGATGGCTCTTGGGCTGAATACGGAAAAAATTAACTTATGAAAACATCTACAAAAATAACAAGTATAATAATCATATTTTTCTTAATCATTGCAACAGTGATCATTGGAAGAACAATGATAGGAAATCATTTCAAAAAAAAATTTAGTAAAAGACCGCCTCCTGGAATAATAATAACTACTACTCAAGAAAGAGTTTTTGAAAATATTGTTAGTACCTATGGGACTGCAACTCCAATTCAAACACAATCATTTAAAATTGAAAAATATGAAATATTAAAACCTATAAAATTTAATCAAAAAGTTAAAAAGGGTGATGTAATTGCTGAGCTTAAAAATCGAAAAGTAATTGCTCAATTTGACGGTGTTATTGGAAAAAGAGAATTTTCGGAAGATATAGAGGTTTCAAAATCTTCAATATTAATTAATCTTGAAGATACTAGCTCAATATATTGTGATGTAGACATACCTGAAATTTTTGTACCATTTATAAAGGTTGGTCTGCCAGTTGATATTAAATTTTCTGGATATAAAAATAAAATTTATAAAGGTGAAGTAGACTCTTTTGCTAGCAGGATAAGTGAAGATACAAGAGCTTTAGCAACAAGAATTAAGATGGATAATTCATCAGGTGAGATATTACCTGGCTCATTTTTAGAAATATCAATTAAATATGATGTAAGAAATGGCTTAAGTGCTCCTGACACTAGTACAATTGTCGAGGGTGAAAATGTTTTTATTTATAAAGTAGATGAAAAAAATAAAGTAATGAAAACAAAAGTAACCATTGGTGATAGATACTTAGGCTTTGTAGAAATATTAGATGGATTAAATAATGGAGATAAAATTGTTGCAGAAGGAACAAAAAAAGTAAGACCAAATTTAACAATCAGACCTATAGAGAAAGGTGCTAAAAAAAAACAAGGAAATTCTAGCTGGGGTAAAAAAGATAAATCGAAAAAAGCTGAAGAAAAAAAAGGTAAATTTGATTGGTTGAAAAATATTTTTAAAAAATCAGATAAAGAGAAAAAATAATTAAATGTATATAACTGAAGTTAGCATCAAACGACCTGTGGTAGCTTGGGTTATGTCTTTAATATTAATTATTTTTGGTATTTTTGTTTTTTTAGAATTACCAGTAAGAGAACTTCCTGATGGTATACAGCCTCCAGTAGTTCAAGTTCAAACCGACTATAAATCTGCGTCAGCCGAAATCGTTGATGAGGAAATAACTCAAAAATTAGAGGATGTTATTGGTGGAGCTGAGGGTATCAAAAATATCGACTCGAGTTCTTTAAATGGAAGAAGCAGGATAAATATTCAATTCAACACTGACATTGATTTAGATGATGCTGCTAATGATATTAGGGAAAGAGTTGCAAGAGTTGTGGATAATTTACCAGGTGAATCAAACCCTCCACAAATTTTAAAACAGGCAGCAGGTTTTACAACAACAATGTGGGTAGGCTTATCATCTCCAACTTGGAATGATTTAGATCTTGGAGATTATGCTGAAAGATATCTGATAGATGCATTCTCAAGTGTACCAAACGTAGGTCGAATTTTAGTTGGTGGATTAAGAGAGCTAAGCGTTAGAGTTTGGATAGATCCAATAAAATTAGCCGCAAATGATCTTACAATTCAAGAAGTTGAAAGAGCTCTTAGAAATGAGAATATAAATCTTCCAGCTGGAACCTTAGAAGCCAATAACAAAGACTTAACTTTAAACATTGATAAATCTTATTCTAATATTGATACAATTAAACAATTGCCACTTAAGAAAAATAAAGAAAAAGTTATCATTTTATCTGATGTGGCTAATATAGAGTTTGGACCTGTTTCAGAAAAAACTTTATTTAAAGCACAAAGAAAAAATGCAGTAAATTTAAAAACTGTTGGTATTGGTATTTATGCTAAAAGTGGTGCATCAACGGTAGAGCTTTCTAAACAAATAAAAACTAAAATCAAAGAACTTAACAAATCCTTACCTGATGGATTAAAGTTAGAAATAGCATTTAACAGAGCAACCTACATTGGTGCTGCAATTGAAGAAGTATATAAAAGTTTAGTAATTGCATTTGTGTTAGTTGTTTTAATTATTTATCTTTTTTTAGGTAACCTTAAAGCTGTAATAGTTCCTGCGGTTGCTTTACCAGTTAGTCTTATTGGATCATTTCTAGGGTTATATATATTTGATCTATCAATTAATATTTTCGTATTACTAAGTTTCATTCTAGCAATTGGTATAATCACTGATGACTCTGTGATCATGACTGATGCAATTTATACAAGAATTGAAAACGGTGAAACACCATTGGTAGCTGCATACAAGGGTTCTAAACAAATAACATTTGCAATTATTGCAACGACTTTAATTCTAATAGCGGTATTTTTGCCTTTAATTTTTATTAAAGGAATATCAGGAACTTTATTCAAAGAAACAGCAATAGCCTTATCTTTTTCAATAGTTGTATCTTCTTTTGTAGCATTAACATTATCTCCAATGCTAGGAAGTAAATTTTTAAACAAAAAAGAAAAAATTAATTTCTTTGTAAGAAAATTCAACAATGGATTCAAATCTTTCACTGGATTTTATGTAAACTCTCTTAAATATTGGGTAAATAAACAAAAAACTATTTCAATTTTTATAATTTTAATTATTGCTGCTTCAGCTTATTTGTTTAGTTTTTCTAAAAAAGAATTGATACCAGTTGAAGATAGGGGTGCTTATTTAATTATTGGATCGACTGATGAAGGAAGTTCATTTGAATACACCCAAGAAAAAGCTCAAATAATTGAAGGAAGAATACTGAGATTATTACAGGCAGAAGACAGTCCATATGCAAGACTAATAATGAGAGTTCCTGGTTTTGGAAGATCTGCAACGTCTTATAACAGTTTTATAATTATTGCATTACTTGATGAGTGGAAAAATAGAGAAAAAGGTAGTCAACAAATCCTCAGAGAAGCTATCGGACAAGTTGTTTCCGTACCTGAAACTTTCGCTTTTCCAATTTCTCCACAATCAATAAGAGTATCTAGTTATAATAAGCCTGTTCAAATGGTCATATATGGATCTAGCTATGAAGAATTAGAAGAAATTCAAAATAGTGTCTTGAGAGAATTAAGAAAAAATAGAAATATGTCTAGAATTGAAAGTGATTATACAAAAAATAAACCTGAGGTTAAATTAATCACTAATAAAAACAGAGCAAATGATTTGGGAGTTTCTACTGAAAATATAGGTAGAACTCTAGAAACTCTTTATGGAGGAAAAAGAGTAACAAATTTCAGTAAAGAGGGAAGAGAATACCCAATTATTTTACAACAATATTTAGCAGACAGAAGAGATAAAGATGGGTTGTCAAAAATTTTTGTTAGATCTGAAACAACTGGTAAACTTGTATCTGTTGCAAGTTTAGTTGAGTTTAAAGAGAAAGGCACTGCTGAAGCGCTTCCAAGGTATAATCGTCAAAGAGCTGTTACAATTTCTGCTGCGCTTGCAGAAGATTACACTCTAACAGAAGCCATAAAATACCTGGAAGATGTCATGATTAGAGTTGCTCCTCAAAATCAAATCACTTGGAAAGGAAAATCTGAAGAGTTAAAAGAAACAACAAATGAAATATACTTAATTTTTGCTCTTGCTTTGTTAACTGCTTACTTAGTTATGGCTGCAACATTTAACTCTTTTGTTCATCCATTTATTATTATTTTAACAGTTCCACTAGCTGTATTTGGTGGCTTAGTATTTATTTTATTTTTAAATAGTTCAGTAAATATTTTCTCTCAAATCGCTTTAATTATACTGATTGGTATATCCACAAAGAATAGTATTTTGATTGTAGACTACACAAACCAAATAAGAACTACTGGTGTTAAAATTCAGGAAGCTATAATTAAAGCTTGCCAACTTAGAATTCGACCAATCATAATGACATCACTTAGTACAATGATAGCAATGCTTCCATTAGTTATTGGAAATATTGGCCCAGGAGCAGGCGAAGGCTCTAGATTAGCTGTGGGTTCTACAATTTTAGGAGGAATGATTATTTCAACCTTCTTTACTTTATATGTAACTCCAACAATGTATTTAGCTCTTGCAAAAAATACTAAGCGAATTGATGCAGTTGATGTTGAATTAAAAAAACAGCTAAATTAAAAAATAATATATTTTGACGTTGATAAAGAATTTTTACATTCTGATAATTGTTGCTTATAAATATTTGATTGTTTCTCCACTCTCTTGGCTAGATTAATTACTTTTTTATTTTTTTTATAATTTTTATAGTTACCCCACCCTTCATGATAAGCAATATACTGCTTGAAGGCATCTTTTTTTGAAACTTTTAAAATTTTTTCGGTTTTATTAGTATACCAACCAATAAAATCTACGCTGTCTTTGAATCTTGTCCTAACAGCAAGCTTATTCCCAGTTTCTTCTTTATATTGTTTCCATGTTCCTTTTACAGCCTGTGAATACCCAAAAGAACTTGATGGTCTCTTGTAAGGCACTACTTTAAATAATTTCTGTCTAGGAGGTTTTGCTAACCAATCAAAACTAGATTCCATCTTGATGATTGCAAGCTGTAAATATATAGGAGTTCCCCATTTGCTCTCAGTTTTTTTAGCATGTTTATACCACATATATTTTTCATTAAATATTGAACAGCTATTTGATGTATTTTTTGGGACAGAAGAACATCCTGAAATTAGAATAAAAAGTAAAAATAATTTAACGATTTTTAAATTTTTCATTTTTTTTAAAAAAATAAAATAATATTATAATTAAAATCACTCCAAAAAAATTTCCAAATAGGTCCGAAAATTCAAAACTTCTCTCGGGTATAAAATAATGTAAAATTTCAAGCACAATTGATAAAAAAATCAAATATAAACATAATATAATTCGACTTGAATTTATAAATGTTAAAAAACTTATTATAGAAAAAATGACAAAGGCATAGAAATGATTGGCTGAAAAAATAAAATCTCTTGTTATTTGAGGCTGAAGTTTACAATCATCATAAAATATACACCCAAATAAACTATCTGGATATAAGTATAAAAAAATTAAAGTAAAATTACTTAAATAAAAAATGAATTTATATTTTGAAAAATAATTAATCATTAATAATATAGTTTTATTTATCAAATTGATCTAAAAGATAAACAAATGAGTTATTTAATTTTAGTTAGACATGGTCAAAGTGTATGGAATCTTGAAAAAAAATTTACTGGATGGGTAGATGTAGAGTTAACGGAAAATGGGCAATTGGAAGCAAAAAAAGCAGGCCAACTAATAAAAAAAGAAAATATTGAAATTAATCTTTATTATTCATCCTTTCAATTAAGAGCAAAAAATACTTTAAAAATAATACAAGAAGAATTGCAAGATTTTAAAGAAGTAAAAAGTGTATGGGAATTAAATGAAAGACATTACGGGGCTCTTACTGGATTAAATAAAGATGAAATGAAAATAAAACTTGGAGAAGAAAAAGTTCATCAATTTAGACGTTCTTGGGAACTTAGACCTGAACCTTTAGATAAAAAAAATCCATATCACCCGCTAAATATTGAAACTTATAAAGAAATTCCTCTAGAAAAAATTCCTGACACTGAGTCACTAAAAGATACATATGAAAGAGTAATAAAATTTTATAGTAAGGAAATAGAACACAAATCAAGTGAAAATATTCTCATTTCTGCTCATGGAAACTCCATTAGAGCTCTTTGCAAACATTTGTTCAATTTAGATAACAAGGAGATTTCTAAACTTGAAATTCCTACAGGAAACCCACTTTTAATTGAATTAGAAAACAGTAAAATTTCTAATTGCAAATATCTTGATCAAGAAAGAGCTAAAGATCTTTTAGTTTTTTAAAAATATCCAGATCAGTTAAATGATAAAAATTTTTTTGGCTCTCATAACCAAATAACTTTTTTTGATCCAATAAACTATTCCAGATTTCCAAAATTGAGTAATTTTCTATTTTCTCTTTAATAAATAACTTTTTATTAATTATTTGACACCCAATATAAATAAATTCTTTTTCAGCTTCTTTGTTAATTAAATTATTTTTTAAATTGAAATCTCCTTTTAATTTTTTATCAAAACTTAATTTTTTATTTGCTAAGAGAAGAATGTTTTCTAATTTTTCAGAAAAATACATTTTTTTCATTTTTAATATCTCTTCTTTATAGTCATTACTCCAGATTGTATCTGGATTAAAAATTATAAAATCCTTTTCATTAGTGTCTTTAATCATATTTTGAATACCTCCCCCTGTATCTAAAATATGATCACCATCTTCAATTATTTTGATATCCAAATTAAAATTTTTACTTTTTAAAAAAACTGAAAATTGATCCTTTAAATAAAAAGTATTTATTAAGATTTTTTGAATACCTAGTTTTTCGATTAAATTAATGCATCTCTCCAGCATACTTACATCTTTAATCTCTAATAAGGGTTTAGGAGTATTTAAAGTAATTGGATTTAATCTCTTACCAAAACCTGCACATAAAATTAAAGCTGTATTTATTCTCACAACTCTACCTTATAAGTTTTGGAAAATTATTTTTTAATAGCAACATCAAATTATTGAATTCATTTTGCTCTTTAAATCTGTGATTAATCATTTTCCAAGCATAGGGAATTAATTTAAGATATTTTTTTTTATTATCTCTAACAGCTAAACGCATAAATATACCAATTATTTTTAAATTCCTTAAAACAGATAATATTTCAAAATCCTTTTCAAATTTTTTCAAATCAATATTTTTATTTGTTTTAATATAAAACTTAAATACTTTGTCTTTTAATTCATTAGATGTTTTTAATCTTACGTCATCAATTAAAGATGCTAAATCGTAAGCTCTATTGCCAATTAATGCATCTTGACTATCTATTACTGCAATTTTTTTATTGTAATACATCAAATTTGAAACATGAAAATCTCTATGAACAAATGTAACATTTTTATAATTTAATTTTGATACTAATTTTTTTATCTCTAATCTAAATTTTTTTTTAAATTGAATACTTTTGGATTTAGACAACTTTTTGTGTGCGTACCAGTCACAAAAAAGTTTAGTTTCATCAAACAAAATTTTGTTATTATATTCTTGGACTTTATATAATTTATTTTTAAAATTTTTTACTTTTTTATCTTTTATTAATTGAATTTTATTTAAAATTTTTATTATCTTTTTAAAAATGACATATTTATCATTTTTTTTGTTTTTTAAAATTTGAAATAAAGTTTGATCTCCAAAGTCATTTATTTCTATATAATTACTAATGTAATTTTCGCTTAATAGATTTGGTGCTAAAATTTTATTTTTATTTAAAATTTTATTTATCGCATCATAAATTAAAAGATTTTTTAACTTTTCTTTCTTGGATATTACAAAAATAGATTTATTTTCTCTGTTTCTATAAAATTCTCTAAAAGACGCGTCACCTTTTATTTTTTTCAATTTTGCTAAGTTTTTCATCAAAATAGGTTTTAATTTAAACTTTTATATCTACAGTTCTATCATTTAAATCATTTAAATAATTAAATGTTAAAGTTATAAATTTTATATCTTGTTTATCAGCAATCAATTGTGGCCATTCTATAAGTGTTATTAATTTATTATCTTTTTCAAAAATATCTAAATTATTGATATCTTCTTTCCTATTAATTCTAAATAAATCATAATGTTTTATTCTTATATCTTTCAACTGATACTCATTTAATAAACTAAAAGTAGGACTTGTAATTTCTGTTTGTTTTAAATCATTTATTTTTTGATACTCATTTATAAAATATTTAACAAAGGTTGTTTTACCAACGCCCATCTCTCCATATAAAAAAACAAATTCACCGCCTTTGAGGTATTTTGTAAATTCCTTAGCTAATTCTTTGGTTAACTTCTCTGAAGTGATATCGATTGTGCTATCTTTAATAGCGATAGGCATCTGGTTTGAAAGGACCTTCTGTTCCAACGCTTATATAATCTGCTTGCTCTTTTGATAATTTTGTTAGTTTTGCGCCAACTTTTTTTAAATGCAAAGTTGCTACTTTTTCATCTAAATGTTTTGGAAGTACATAAACTTTATTTTCATAATTTTTATGATTATGCCAAAGTTCTATTTGAGCAATAACTTGATTAGTAAAAGATGCACTCATTACAAAACTTGGATGTCCAGTTGCACAACCAAGATTAACTAATCTTCCTTCAGCTAAAAGAATAATTCTTTTACCACTAGGCAGCTCTATTTCGTGAACTTGAGGTTTTACTTCTGTCCATTTATAATTCTTAAGAGCCTCAACTTGTATTTCATTATCAAAGTGACCAATATTACATAAGATGGCTCTATCCTTCATATCTCTCATATGGTCTGCGGTAACAATATCTTTGTTACCTGTGGCTGTTACAACTATATCCGCTCTACTTATAGCCTCCTCCATTAATACCACTTCATAACCTTCCATTGCAGCTTGGAGAGCACAAATTGGATCTGCCTCAGTAACTAAAACTCTAGCACCACTTTGTCTTAAGGATGCAGCACTTCCCTTTCCAACGTCTCCAAAACCAGCAACAATTGCAATTTTTCCAGACATCATTACATCAGTAGCTCTTCTTATTCCGTCAACTAAGCTTTCTCTGCATCCATATAAATTATCAAATTTTGATTTTGTAACAGAGTCATTGACGTTTATTGCTGGAACTAAAAGGGATTTATCTTTTTCCATTTTATTTAGTGCTTTAATTCCAGTGGTAGTCTCTTCTGAAACACCCTTTATATCTTTCATTAAATTCTGATATTCATTGTGCATAATAGCTGTTAAATCTCCACCATCATCTAATAACATGTTAGGCTTCCAGTCATGTTTTCCAATTATAGTTTGTTTAATACACCATAAATATTCCTCTTCTGTTTCACCTTTCCAAGCGTAAACAGGAATCCCAGCTTTAGCGATGGCCGCAGCCGCATGATCTTGAGTTGAAAAAATATTACAAGAAGACCATCTCACTTCAGCGCCCAATGCAACTAAAGTTTCAATTAATACAGCTGTTTGAATTGTCATATGTAGACATCCAATTATTCTTGCACCTTTTAATGGTTTTTCTTTAGAATACTCTTCTCTTAATGCCATTAAACCAGGCATTTCACTTTCAGCTATTGATATTTCTTTTCTACCAAATTCAGCTTGGGCAATGTCTTTTACTTTATAATCTTCCATGGCAAGCTTTATACAGCTAAGTATTTATTTATCAAGATATGATTAAACATTGGGAAATCTTATCTCTATCATTGCTCCTTCTTTATCAATACGATTAGATGCTACAATTTCACCATCGTGGAGTTCAACCAAGTTTTTTACAATATTTAAACCTAAGCCTGAATGTTCTCCAAATTTTTCAGGTCTATTACTATAAAATCTTTTAAATATTCTTGACGTGTCTTTTTCTTTAAATCCTTGTCCTTCATCAATAATTTTGATTGATATTTGATTTTTACCATTAACAGAAACATCAACAAAAACATTGGTACCGTCTTTACTAAATGATATTGAATTATCTAATAAATTTGCAATGATTTGTTCAATTCTGTTTTCTATACCATTAATTAAATATTTATCTTTTCCGTCATTTTTATATTCAATTTTAATTCCTTTTTTCACTTGATGAATGTTATTGTAATCATCAACAACAGATTGAATGATAGGTTCAATATTAATTTTTTTCATTTTTTCTTTACTTAAAGCAACTTCATCCTTTAACATTTGCGAATAATCAGTAATTAATCTTTCTATTCTTTGAACGTCATGACTAAGTATATTCAATAATCTATTTCTTTGTTCGCTATCATTTGTGTCTTGTAAAATTTCTGATGCACTTTTTAAAGATGCTAATGGATTTCTAATTTCATGAACTAAATCTGTCGAAAAATTTTCAGCATGTGTAACTCTATTTTGAAGCTCATTTGTCATATCCTCTAAAGAATTAGATAAAAGTCCTAATTCGTCATTTCTTTTTTTTAAATTTTCAATACCTGGTTTAACTTGACTTTTTTCTTTGACACGAATTGTATATCCAACGAGATTTTGTATTGGTTTAATAAAATATCTGCTTAAAACAAAAGAAAAAATTAATATTACAAATCCTACAGATATAGCTGTTCTTATTACAAATGCTTTTCTCTCATCTATTGCGGTCTTTATTTCATTAGCATTTTCTGTAATAGCTACATAACCAAGATTAATTTCATTCTTTGTAACATTCTTAATTGTTGTTACATTAAATTGATTAAAATCTTCTTGAGTAAATGTGTAAGGAGCTCCTAAATTTTCAGAACTAGAATAATTTTTTAATATATCTTTGAATGAAAGAGGTTTTTTTTCATCAATTTTTATATTTTTTTCCTCAATAGTTTTTTCTATTTCCTCATTATCTAAACTTTCAAATTCAATTTTATCAAGTCTTGTAGAGAAAGACCTTGGATCAAGATCTAAAGTATCAGTGTCTCCAATAAGGTTAAGTTGATCATCAAAAAATATTACTCTATCTAAATTTTGAAAAATAAACCTCGTAGAAAATAAAAACCTTCTAATATCGTCAGACTGGAATTTTACATCTAGCCTTAAAATATTATCAATAGTGTTGTTAATAATGTTTGTGTGATTTTGAGATTTTTTTTTTATTAAACTTGGCTGAATATTATTTAGATATATGAATGTAAATAGTCCAATAATTGTAAAAATTACAAAATTTATAAATAAAAATTTTTTTAATATAGAGAGAGTTTTTAAGTATTTACTAAACATTAGCTAACATTCCATCTATATCCACTACCATACCTAGTTTCAATAGCTGAAAAATCAGGATCTACTTTTTTAAATTTTTTTCTAATTCGTTTTACGTGACTATCAATAGTTCTATCCTCAATATCTGTATCCTCTCTGTAAGCTATATCCATAAGCTGAGCTCTTTCTTTAATTATACCAGGCCTCTTTGCTAATTCTTTAACAATTAAAAACTCAGTTGTCGTCAATTTATCAGGCAACTGTTTTCCATTCCATTCACACTCGAGTTGTGATGGATCTAATTTTAATCTTCCATGAGATATCACGCTTTTATTTTCCTCTAGAATATTATTTGAATCTTTTTTTCTTAACTGCACTCTAATTCTTTCAATCAAGACTTTTATGGAAAAACCTCCTGATTTTTTTACAAAATCATCTGCGCCCAGCTTTAGACCTAACAACTCATCAATTTCATCATCTTTAGATGTTAAAAAAATTACTGGTAAGGAAGTTTTTTTTCGAAGTTTTTTTAGTAATTCTTCTCCATCCATCTTAGGCATCTTTATATCTATGACTGCTAAGTCAGGTGGCATTCTGGTTAAACCGATTAATGCACTTTCACCATCAATATATGTTTGAACTTTAAAACCCTCTTTTTCCAATGCGATACTCAAACTTGTTAAAATATTTCTATCGTCATCAATTAAAGCTATTGTTTGTTTTTGCATAAAGTAGTTTAAAAATACTAAATTGTCCTAATTTGGGCAATGTTATAAATTTAATGTAACATACCCCAATTATCTCCAACATTAATATCAACTGTTAAAGGAGTTGAAAAAGAATGATAATCACTCTGAGCTACACTGGTCATTTCTCTCTCAATTAATTTAATCATTACTTTTTCATCCTTTTTTGGAATTTCAAAAATTAATTCATCATGAATTTGCAAGAGCATTTTTGAATTAGAATTTTTTTCCTCTGATAATTTCTTATCTAATCTTATCATAGCTAATCTCATTACTTCAGAAGCAGAACCTTGAATGGGAGCATTAATTGCAGCACGTTCTTGAAAATTTCTGACATTAAAGTTTTTGTCATTTATTCCATTAAAGTGAGATCTTCGTCCAAAAATATTGTTAACATATCCACTTTTCCTACAAAATTTAATTGTATTATCCATGTAAACTTTAATTTCTGGAAACTTAGCAAAATATGAATTCAAAAATTCCTCTGCTTCATAATTAGAAACATTTATTTGCTTAGCTAATCCATATTGCGAAATTCCATAAATAATTCCAAAATTAATAGCCTTAGCCTTTCGTCTGTGATCTTGATTAACTTTTTTGATATCAATATTAAATATTTGGCTAGCTGTTAAAGAGTGAATATCTTCTTTATTTTTAAAAGCTTTTTTCAGTTCTTTTACATCTGCCAGGTCTGCTAAAATTCTCATCTCGATTTGATTGTAATCCGCAGAAATTAATAGATGCCCTTTTTTTGCAGTGAAAGCTTTTCTTATATCTTTTCCGTCTTCTGATTTAATTGGTATGTTTTGTAAGTTGGGATCACTAGATGCTAGTCTTCCAGTAGTTGTAGCTGCCAGCAAAAACGAAGTGTGAACTCTTTTTGTATTTGGGTTTAAATGTTCAGGTAAAGCATCTGAATAAGTATTTTTTAATTTTGAAACTTGTCTCCAGTCTAAAATTAATTTTGGAAATTCATGACCTTTAAAAGCTAAATCCTCTAAAACACTTGCACTTGTTGCAAAACTTCCTTTTTTAGTTTTCTTTAAACCAGCTATTTTCAAGTCATTATAAATTATTTCACCTAATTGCTTTGGAGATGCGATATTGAACTCTTTTTTAGAAATTTTAAATACCTCTTTTTCAAGTTTTTGGATTTTTTTTTCAAATTTAGATGAAAGAGATTTTAAAAACTTACTGTCAATTTCAACTCCTTCTATTTCCATAAATGCAAGAATTTTAATTAATGGCTTTTCAAAAATTTCATAAATATTGATCATTTTCTCTGATTTTAAATTTTTGACAAATTTCTTGTATAATCTAAAAGTAACATCAGCATCTTCAGCCGCGTAATCTTTTGCTTTATCTAATTCTACTTCACTAAAATTAATTTCTTTCTTACCTGTGCCTACCATCTCTTTAAAAGAAATAGTTTTATGTCCCAAATGAATTTCTGATAAAGTATCCATATTATGTCTATTTTTTCCAGCATCTAAAACATAAGACATCAGCATTGTATCTTCCATTGATGAAAGTGTTATTCCACACTTATAAAATACGATAAAATCAAATTTTATATTTTGACCTATTTTTTTAATACTAGGATCTTCTAATATTTTTTTTAATTTTTTAATTACTGCTTCTTTTTTAAGACACTTGGGTGACTTATGACCAACTGGTATGTAACATGCTTTTCCAATTTTAGAGCAAAGAGAAATACCTACTAAATCTGCTTGGTGAGGATCTAATGAAGTGGTTTCCGTATCTACAGCGACTTCACCAACTTCTTCTGCCTCCTCTATCCATTTATCAATTTCATCTAAGCTATTAATTAAATAATAATTTTTGTTATTTACCGTTTGTTGTTTTTCTAGATTTTGAGTTTCAATCTTATTACTTTCTAGTTCAGGTTCTCCATAAGCAGAAATTGCAGAGCTTAACAACCTATTAAATTCCATTTCTCTTAAAAATTTATATAATTTATCTTTATCTATATTTTGCAATTTAAATTCACTTAACTCCCTATCAACAGGAGAGTTGTGATCTAGTGTTACAAGTTTTTTACTTATTAATGCTTTATCCTTATTCTCAAGTAATGTTTCTCTTCTTTTATTTTGCTTAATCTCATGAGCAGATTTTAGTAAGTTTTCTAAAGTGCCATATTTGTTAATTAGCTCTGCGGCTGTCTTAACACCTATCCCCGGAACACCAGGAACATTATCACTACTATCTCCTGCTAAAGATTGTACATCAATAACTTTTGAAGCATCTACTCCAAACTTTTTTACAACATCATCATCAGTTATAAATTTATTTTTCATAGGGTCAAAAATTCGAACCCCTTTTTTGTAAAGTTGCATTAAATCTTTATCTGATGAAACAATTGTAACCTTTGCACCCTTTTTAAGAATTTGATCAACATATGTAGCTATTAAATCATCTGCTTCGTAATTAGGAAGATCCACAGATGGCAAATTAAATGCCAGGACTGATTTTCTTATATATTCAAATTGTGGAGCTAAATCGTCAGGCGCCTCAGATCTATTAGCTTTATAATCACTATAAATTTCATTTCTGAAAGTTTTTCTTGCTGAGTCGAATATTACTGCAAAATGTGTTGGTTTTTGCAAGTTTTGATTGGATTTTGAATCTTCTAATAATTTAAATAACATACTGCAAAAACCACTTACAGCACCTGTTGGAAGACCATCACTTTTTCTACTCAATGGAGGCAAAGCATAATAAGCTCTAAAAATATAACCAGAACCATCAATCAAATAAAAATGATCTGTTTTTTGAATTTTATTCATGAAGTAATATTAAATATTATAATGATAATATAATCTGTATATAAAAAAATTTACTTTCAATTATTATAACAATTATAAGTAGATTATTTTTTATATTTTGAGTATTATTTAACAATGGAATTAACAAAAAATCTCTCACAAGCTAAACTATTTAAATCTCTGGTTGTTATTGTTCTTGGTTCAATAGCACTAACTATATCTGCAAAGATCAAAATTCCTTTCTATCCGGTTCCTATGACTATGCAAACATTTGTTGTATTATTTTTAGGAATAAGTTTAGGACATAAAATTGCACTAGCTACAATTGGTCTGTATTTAATAGAAGGAATTGCAGGGCTTCCCGTATTTTCAAATTCTCCTGAAAAAGGTGTTGGATTAGTTTACTTTACAGGGCCAACTATGGGTTACTTAATTGGTTTTTTAACAGCTTGTTACTTAGCTTCTAAAATTAAGATTGATGATAATTTTTTCGTTGTTTTATTTAAGTTAATTATCGCAACTTCAACAATTTATATTTTGGGTCTAATTTGGCTTGGGACATTGATTGGATGGGATAAGCCAATTTTTGCTTTAGGTGCAAAACCGTTTCTATTAGCCGAGATTTTTAAAATTATGCTTTTAGCTCTTTTGACAAAGCAAATAATTAAAATTAAAAAATTTATCTAGGTGATCTTTTAGAAAGAATTCTTTGAAGAGTTCTTCTGTGCATTTTAAGTCTTCTGGCTGTTTCTGAAACATTCCTATTACATAACTCGAAAACTCTATGTATATGTTCCCACTTAACTCTGTCAGCCGACATGGGATTTTCTGGTGGGGCAGCTTTTTTTGAAGGATCTGCCAATAATGCTTTTTCTACATCTTCTGCATCAGCAGGTTTGGCTAAATAATCTATAGCACCTTCTTTGATAGCAGCTACTGCCGTTGGAATATTTCCATAACCAGTTAACATGATAATCCTACTATCACTATTTGAAGACTGAATTTCTTTTACAACTTCTAGTCCATTACCGTCAGCAAGCCTTAAGTCTACAACCGCAAAACCAGGTTTTTTAGTTTTTACAGATTCAACTCCCTTTTGCACACTCTCAGCTTGAAAAACTTCAAATCCTTTTTTTTCCATCGCTCTTGCTAAACGCTCACGGAATGGATTATCATCATCCACGATTAATAACGATTTATTCTCAAAATCGCTTAGATTCTGTAGTTTTGCTTCTTCTTTCATAACCCTTATATGGGGTCTCTGCAGGATATTACAATATATGAATTTTACGCATTTCTGGCTTGAATTATTTGCTTTACATTGGTGTTGTTTACTTTATATGCCAAAAAATATTAAAGTTTTTTTTAAAAAGACTTTTTTTTATTAAATTTTTTTTGGAGGCATTTAAAATGCAAAAATTTAAATCAGTTGAAGAATTAGTTAATCAGCTGAAACCTGAAAAACCAGTTTACTGTATAAGAAAGAATTCCATAAAATATGCTGTTAAATTTTTCCTAAACAAATTTCCAGGAAAAATTTTATATGCAGTTAAGACTAATCCACACCCTGAAGTAATCAAAACAATCATAGAAAATGGAGTTGAACAATTTGATGTAGCGTCAATCGAGGAAATTAAAAATATTAGAACTTTTAGCAAAACTGCTAAATGCTCTTATATGCATACTGTAAAAAGTAGAGAAAGTATAAAAGAAGCATATTTTAATTATGGTGTAAAAACTTTTTCATTAGATACTAAAGATGAACTTATTAAAATAATTAAAAGTACAAATAATGCTGAAGATTTAGAATTATTTGTAAGAGTTGCTGTTTCCAATGAACATGCAGAAATTGATTTATCTAAAAAATTTGGTGCTTTAACATCAGAAGCAATAGGTTTGTTAAGACTTGTAAAACAACATGCTAAAAAGGTTGGCTTAAGTTTTCATGTTGGTTCACAATGTATGCATCCAATTTCTTATGCGAAAGGAATTAGTGAAATTGGAAATATAATTAAAAAAACCAAGATAATTCCAGATTATATTAATGTAGGTGGAGGTTTCCCTACAATCTATCCTGACTTAATTCCGCAATCTTTAATTAGTTATTTTAATGAAATAAATAAGAGTTTAGAAAATTTAAAACTTGAAAAACTTCCTGAAATTATTTGTGAACCTGGTAGAGCTATAGTTGCAGAAAGTGGCTCAACAGTTGTAAGAGTTAATTTAAGAAAAAAACAAAAGCTTTATATTAATGATGGTACATATGGTACTCTTTTTGATGCAGGTACACCTAACATTGTATTCCCATCTAGAATGATTAAAGAAAATTCTAACAAAATAATTTCAAAAAAATTAACTGCTTTTGACTTCTTCGGACCAACATGTGATAGCATGGATTATATGAAAGGTCCTTTTTTGCTTCCAAATAATATTAAAGAAAATGATTATATTGAACTTGGTCAACTTGGGGCATACGGATTGACATTTAGAACTCAGTTTAATGGTTATTACTCAAATGAAATTTATGAAGTTGAAGATAACCCAATAATGACAATGTATGATAAAGGCATTAACAAAGCTAACATGGTAGCTTAATGTCGAGTCAAAAAAATCCAGGTCATAACAGTAAAAGAGATTTCTTAAAAAATCCTGTTGAGCACATCGATATAACTTCTTTCGACTCTAGAAAGATTATATCCTCAATGGAAAAAATGTCATTTGTTTCTAGAGAAACAGCAAATGCTGCTAATATTTATAACGAGATGCTTAAAGATAAAGATTGTACAATTTTCCTTACCTTAGCAGGCTCTACTTCGGCAGCTGGATGTATGAATATTTATAAAGATTTAGTTAAATATAATATGGTCGATGCAATTGTTGCAACAGGAGCCTCTATAGTAGATATGGATTTTTTTGAAGCTCTTGGTTTTAAACATTATCAAGGTTCACATTTTCAAGATGATACTGAGCTGAGAGACAACTATATAGATAGAATTTACGATACCTACATAGATGAAGAAGAGCTTCAAAAGTGTGATAAAATTATATGTGAAATCGCTAATAACCTAGAGGCGAGAAGCTATACTTCAAGAGAGTTCATTTATGAAATGGGAAAATATTTAAAAAATAACTCAAAGAAAAAAGACTCATTAATTGAAACCGCTTTTGAAAATAATGTTCCTATTTTCTGCCCTGCTTTTACTGACTCGAGTGCAGGATTCGGATTAGTTATGCATCAAGAACAAAATCCAAAAAAACATATAACAATAGACTCAATTAGAGAATTTAGAGAACTAACAGAAATTAAAATCAAATCTAAAGGTTCTGGGTTATTTATGATTGGTGGTGGTGTGCCTAAAAACTTTATTCAAGATACTGTTATTTGTGCTGAACTATTAGGAAAAGATGTAGACATGCATAAATATGCTGTTCAAATTACTGTTGCTGATAGTAGAGACGGAGCATGTAGCAGCTCAACATTAAAAGAAGCAAGTTCATGGGGAAAAGTAGATATTACAAAAGAACAGATGGTGTTTGCAGAGGCAACTAGTGTTTTACCATTGATAGCAAGTGATGCTTATCATAAGGGTGAGTGGAAAAAAAGAGAAAGAAAAAACTTTACAAAAATTTTTGAATAAAATTGAAATATCTATCAAATAAAAACGGGTTTTTAGGAGTTGATAATAAATTTAGCTTTAAAGAAAAAGCTGTGATTGTTCCATTTGGATTAGAAAAAACTGTCAGTTATGGGGGAGGAACAAGAAATGGACCTAAAGAAATCATAAAAGCATCACATCAAGTTGAGCTATATGATGAAGAACTTAATTGTGAACCTTATAAAAAAATAGGTATTAAAACTTTAAAACCATTTAAAATTGATAAAAATATTAAAAAAGCACTTAATAAAATCTCAAATATTAATAAAGAAATTTTAGATAAAAAGCTTTTCCCAATGACTTTAGGTGGAGAGCATTCAATAACTCCTGGGTGTATTGTTCCTTTTACTAAAAAATATAAAAATATTTGCCTCTTGCATTTTGATGCCCATGCAGATTTACGTCAAAGCTATAATGGAGAAAAATTTTCACATGCCTCGGCAATTAGAAGATGTCTTGATTATAAAAATGTTTCTTTAATTTCATTTGGGATAAGAAATATCTCAGAAAGTGAAATACCATATTTAAAAAAAAATTCTTCAAGAATAAATATTTTTTGGGCAAAAGATAAAAAAAAATGGAATTTGTCTAAGTTTAAAAAACTGATTAAAAACAAAACTGTTTATCTAACATTCGATGTAGATGGACTAGATTCAAGTATTATGCCTGCAACTGGTACACCTGAACCAGGAGGACTTTTGTGGGACGAAACATTAGATATAATAAGAATTGCAGCTAAAAACTCGAAAATTGTTGGTGCAGATATTAATGAACTATCTCCAATTAAAGGATTTAATTCCTATAATTTTCTTGTTGCGAAATTAGCTTATAAAATTTTGTCTTATAAATTTTTATATTAAACTTTAATTGGTTTAATAATTTTCAATAACATTCTGAATGGTATCAACATTATTATAGCAACTAAAATTTTTACTGCTAAATCTCCAAGAGATAAAGTAACCCAAGGTACCCCTGTTGCATAAAATGATATTGAGAAAAATAAAAATGTGTCGACTGTTGATCCAATCAAAGATGAAGTAAGTGGTGCAACAAACCACTCTTTTTTTCTTAATCGATCAAAAATTTGAATGTCCAACAATTGGGCGGTGATAAAAGCTACACCTGATCCAATTGCAATTCTAACCGAGATTAAATCTGCAAAATCAGTTGAGAATAACAATGTAAATATAATTCCTATTAAAAACCCCAAATATACAATTTGCCTTGCTAATAACTTTCCATACGACCTATTTGCTAAATCTGTTATTAAAAAAGCTATTGGGTAACTAAAAGCTCCCCAAGTTAAAATCTCATTTAATCCAAAATAGTTGATTGGGAACTGAACTAAATAATTAGAAGATAGTACAACAATCCCCATCATTATTGACAGGGTGATAAATAATTTGTTCATTAAGCTGATTTAGCTACAGGTTTCTTTTTAAAAGGGGATTTAATTAAAACTACTTTTTTTAACTTTTTTAATCTAGGAGATAAATTTTTATTTTTTACAGTTTTTAAAAATTCATCAAAACTACCTTTTTTGTCAACTGACCTTACACCTGAGTTACTTACAGTAAGTTTTAAACTTCTTCCAGTAAGCTCACTTGTAAATTTTACTTTCTTTAGGTTAGGTAAAAATCTTCTTTTAGTCTTGTTGTTAGCATGACTAACATTATGACCTTTCATTGGAATTTTACCGGTAAGTTCACATTTTTTTGACATAATAACAGTGCCTATATAAGGGGAGATATTGAAGGCGTCAAGTTTAATACATTTAAGAAACAGTTTTATTTCCCACAATTTCTGTGAAATTTTTGACACCATCTCTTATCAGTAATTCTTTTAGGTCTTTTTTAATCATCCCAGCAATATTGGGTCCTTGGAATACCATGCCAGTATAAAGTTGAACATAATCTGCTCCCAATAAAAACTTTTCATAAGCTGATTTACCAGAATCAACACCACCTACTCCAATTATTTTAATTTTACCTTTAATTAAATTGTAAAATTTACTTATTAAAAAATTGGATTTTTTTTCAATAGGTTTTCCAGATAAACCACCTTTTTGATGTCTCTGTATATTTTGAAGTGTTTCTCTAGAAGCTTCGGATGTATTTGAAATTATTATTGCACTTATATCATTTTCTAAAAGTATTTCTGAAATTAAGTCAATTTGATTTTCGTTAATGTCTGGTGAAATTTTTACAGCCACAGGAATTTCAGTTTTTAATTGTTTTTTTTTCTCTGAGATAGATGTTAATAAATCTTTTAATTTATTCTCATTATGAAAGTTTCTTAGATTTTCAGTATTTGGCGAAGAAATATTGATTGTAATATAATCTGCAACTTCAGAAAATTTTTCTAATCCAATTAAATAATCATTTAATCTATCATTAGAATTTTTGTTCGGTCCTACATTTACACCTAGTACACCTAGTTTTTTATTAGATTTTATTCTATTTAATATTATATCTGATCCTTGATTGTTAAAACCTAGCCTATTAATTAATGCTTGATCTTCTACCAATCTAAATACTCTTGGTTTTTCATTTCCATATTGTTTTAATGGTGTAACCGTACCTACTTCAACAAATCCAAAACCCAACTTAAATAAAGGATTGTATACCTCAGCATTTTTATCAAAACCTGCTGCAATACCTATGGGGTTATCAAGATTTTGATTAAATAATTTTGTTTTTAAAATAGGATCATTTTTGTTTTCATCAAATATATTTGAAACTAGATTGAGTTTGAGTGATTGAATTGCTAAAAAATGTGCTCTTTCAGGATCTATTTTAAATATTAAAGATCTTAAGTTTGAATACATTATTTCAATTTACTAATTATCAATTCTTTTGTTTCGTTAACACCAAAAAAACTTATAAAAAAACCCATTCTAGGTCCATTTTCATCTCCAAACACCACTTCATAAATTAACTTAAACCAATCTCTTAAGTTTTCGGCATACCCATTCTCTTTACCTGTTGAATATATTAATGTTTGTATATCCTCAGGAGACATCTGATCATTACATTGTTCTAAAGTTTTAACTAAAGCTTGTAGAGCTAATTTTTCATTTTTAGATGGTTTTTTATATTTTTTTTGAGCCTTAATAACATCATTAAAATACTTGATTGCATAACCAACTAGTCCATCAAAAATCGGAAAGTTTTTTTCATGAATGTTAGATTTATATTTTTTAACAAACTTCCATAATAAATCTTTGTTATCAGCATTGCTTGTTTCAACTAAATTCAACAACATAGAAAAAGACATGATCATTTCTTCTTTTGGAATGTGTCCATTATGAACATGCCAAATAGGATTCATTACTAATTGTTGTTCAGTTTGTTTTTTTGATTTTTCAATATTATCAAGGTACTCATCTACAGCTTTTGGCACTATTTCTTTATAAAGTTTTTTTGCTCTTTTTGGATTTTGATACATATATAAAGATAAGCTTTCAGGTGAGGCATATTTTAACCACTGGTCGATAGTAATACCGTTTCCTTTTGATTTTGAAATTTTTTCACCCTTTTCATCAAGAAATAATTCATAAGCAAATCCAGATGGATTTTTTTTACCGATTAAATTTATAATTTTAGTTGATAAAATTGCACTCTCAATAAGGTCTTTTCCATACATTTCAAAATCTATATCTAGAGAGTACCATCTCATTGCCCAATCAACTTTCCATTGTAATTTACAATTTCCATCCAAAATACTAGATTCTAATTTTTTACCCTTATTATCAAAAATTATTTTAAAATTTTTCTTATCAATTTCTATAACTGGAATTTCGAGAACATGACCTGTATCTGGGCAAATAGGTAAAAAAGGGCAGTAAGTTTGTTGACGTTCTTTACCTAAAGTTGGAAGTATAATGTTCATTATACCATCATAATTTTCTAAAATAATTTTTAAAGTTGGGTTGAAAAAACCACCTTTGTATAAAAATGTTGAGCTTTTAAAACTGTATTTAAAATTAAAACTATTTAAAAAATCTTTTAACATTTCATTATTATGTTCTCCAAAACTTGCAAATTTTTCAAATGGATCTGGAACTTGTGTTAATGGTTTATGTAGATTTTTATTTAGTAATTCCTTATTAGGAATATTATCAGGAACTTTTCTTAGACCATCCATATCATCAGAAAAAGTAATTATCTCTGTTGGTAGATCTGTAAGTTGCTTTAAAGCATTAACCATCATTGAAGTCCTTGCAACTTCACCAAATGTTCCAATATGAGGAAGGCCACTTGGACCATATCCTGTTTGAAGAGTAATTTTACCTTTTTTATCAATAAATGATTTTCTCTCACGAAGCATTTTTTTTGCTTCAACGAAAGGCCAAGCACTTGTTTTTTCTAAAATTTCTTTTTTAATCACGATATATCTTTTATAAAAATCTTAAATTGGCGATTTTATTAATTCTTATAGAGTTGAAATTTATTTACCATAAAATAATGTTCTTTCAAAATGTCTAATTATAAAACTGTTTTTTTTACACTAGGAATTTTGCAAATAATTTTAGGGATCTCAATGTTCATCCCTATAATTGCTCAATTTATTTATTCTGAAATAGATTCATCATTTTTTGGTGCATCTATAGTTACTATAATTTTTGGATCATTATTTTTTCTCTCAAATCTAGATCACAATAAGAAATTAAATTTACAACAAGCATTTTTATTAACTGCTTTGTCTTGGTTAAGTATTGCTATTTTTGGTTCTTTACCATTTATATTTTCGACTATGCAGCTATCAATTACTGATGCTTTTTTTGAGAGTATGTCTGGTATTACAACAACTGGATCTACAATCATTTCTGACTTAGAGAATACGCCAAAAGGCATTCTATTATGGAGAGCAATACTTCAGTGGTTAGGTGGTATTGGTATAATTGTAATGGCAATTACTCTTATGCCTATAATGAATGTTGGTGGTATGCAATTATTTAAAATTTCTAGCAACGACTCATCTGAAAAAATTCTCCCTAAATCAAAAGAAATAGCTTTAAGACTTATTTATATTTATTCAGGCCTAACTGCTCTTTGTGCATTATCATATTGGGTATTTGGAATGGGAAAATTTGATAGTTTAACTCATTCTATGACTACCATAGCTACAGGTGGATTTTCTAATTATAATCAATCTATCGGATATTTTAACAGTGTTCCTATAGAAATATCATCGATGATTTTTATAATTTTAGGAAGTATTCCATTTATTGCATATATTAAATTTATTAATGGTAATAAAAAAATATTTTTAAACGATATTCAAATCAGAACATTTATTAAAATAATAATTATAAGCATTATTATATTATCAATTTATTTATTATTTAATAATAACGGAAACTTTAGTTTAAGATCTATTTTTTTTAATACAATTTCAATATTGACTGGAACAGGTTATGTAAATGCTAAATTTGATGGTTGGGGAAGTTTTCCTATAACAATATTTCTTGCATTAATGTTTATCGGGGGCTGTGCTGGATCAACTACTTGTGGAGTCAAAATTTTTAGAATTCAAATTCTATATTTATTTATATTAAATCAATTAAAAAAAATTATATATCCCAAGGGAATATTTGTAATTAAATACGATCAAGGATCTGTTGATGATAAATTTATTGCATCAATAATTTCATTTATTTATTTTTACTTTGTTATTTTTTTTATTTTAGCTGCATTATTATCATTAACTGGTCTTGATTTTATAACTGCTATCTCTGGAGCGGCAACATCAATATCAAATGTTGGTCCTGGTTTAGGTCCTATAATTGGACCTAATGGAGATTTTTCATCTTTGCCCGATATTTCTAAATGGATTTTAACTGTAGGTATGATTTTAGGTAGACTTGAGTTGTTTGCAATATTAGTATTGTTCTTACCATCTTTTTGGAGAAATTAATTATGTCTGAAACAAAGAAACAAACATGGCTTAATTCTCTTACAGTTTATAAAGATGTTCGAATGGTAAGAATTCTTTTATTAGGTGCAATAAGTGGATTTCCATGGGTATTAATTGCAAGCAGCTTAAGTCTTTGGCTTAAAGAAGAAGGTCTTAGTAGATCAACAATTGGATGGGCAGGTTTAATTTTTGGGGTATATGCTTTCAATTATTTGTGGGCTCCCATTATAGATAGAATTCAAATTCCAATACTAACAAAAAAATTAGGTCATAGAAGAGGATGGATAGTTTTGATGCAATTAATTATTTTGTTAAGTCTTGTTGTTTGGAGTGTGATTAATCCAACTGAAAATTTGGCTTTATTAATTACTGTAGGTTTAATTATTGCTATTGCGTCAGCAACCCAAGATATAACTGTAGATGCATTAAGAATTGAACAGATAAACGAAAATGAGGGAAAATCAATGGCTGCAGGTGCAGCTATGGCTGTTGTTGGTTGGTGGACAGGTTATAAATTAGGTGGAGTTGTTGCTTTATTCACAGCAGAATTTTTTGAAAACCTAGGGGTGGCTGACTACTGGCAAGCTACTTTTTTAATTTTAGGTATTTTAATAATTTTAATGAATATTGGATTAATGTTTGTTCATGAACCTATAGAGACAAACAGACAAGCAAAACAGAGAGAAACAGACAAATTAATTGAAGGAAAACTTGGATCTAGCAATATTATTACAAACTTTATCGCATATATTACAGGAACTATAGGTGGACCTATTATTAGTTTTTTTAGAAAAAATGGTTTTGCCATTGCAGCTGGAATTTTAGGATTTGTTTTCTTGTTTAAGATAGGTGAGGCATTTATGGGAAGAATGTCTATTGTTTTTTATAAAGAAATTGGTTTCTCCAAAGGTCAAATTGCAATTTATTCAAAAGGACTTGGCTGGATAACAACAGTTGTATTTACTTTGTTGGGTGGAGTAATGGCCATGAGAGCTGGAACAATTAAAACTATGTTCTTTGCTGGTGGGTTAATGGCTATAACCAATCTTTTATTTGCAATTTTAGCATGGACCGGAAAATCAGAAATTTTATTTGCAATTGCGGTTATAGCTGATGATATCACAGCAGCTTTTGCAACTGTAGCATTTGTTGCATTTATATCATTACTAGTTGATAGAACTTATACAGCCACACAATATGCATTGCTTGCTTCAATTGGTACTGCTGGTCGTACTACTTTAGCTTCATCCTCTGGAGCTCTAGTAGACTGGTTAAACGGAGATTGGGGAACATTTTTTGTTTTAACGACTATAATGGTGATACCATCATTAATTTGTTTGTGGTTAATTAAAAACAAAATTAAAATTGGTGCAAAATAATTTTTATTTCATAGGTAATTTTTCGAATATTTACAAAAATCCTTCGAAAAGATCTGAGGTAACTTCACAAATTATACATGGTGAAAAATTCAAAATATTAGCAAAAAATAAAAATTGGATAAAAATTAAAACTTTATTTGATAATTATAAGGGGTTTATAAAAAATTCAAAATATATAGAAAAATTTAGCCCCAATTATAAAGTCAGTTCACTAAAAGCAAAGATTTATAAAAAACCTGGAATTGGAACTAGCAGTTGGCTTCCATTTGCATCCAAATTATCTGTGTTTGAGCAAAATAAGAATTACGTAAAAATTGAAAAAAATAAATGGATTAAAAAAACAAATATTAAAAAAATAAACCATAAAGAAAATAATTTTACAAAAATATTTAAAAAATATCTCAACGTAAAATATGTTTGGGGTGGAAAAACATTTAAAGGTATTGATTGTTCAGCCTTATTGCAAATATTTTATTTTTATAATAATTCGTTTTATCCAAGAGATACAAAAGATCAGATCAAATATACAAAAAAGAATTCAAAGAAAAGACTATTTAAAAAAGGAGATATTATTTTTTGGAAAGGTCATGTTGCTATGTGTTTAAATTCTAAACAACTAATTCATGCTTATGGTCCAGAAAGAAAAGTAATTATTATGCCAATTATAGAAACAATTAATAGAATTGAAAAAACTGCCAAGCTAAAGGTAAAAAAAGTATCTAAAATAAAATATTAATTTCTTCCAAAGTCAGGTTTATCAATATCTTGTTTCAATTTGATGATTTTTGACCTTACTTTTTTAGTCTGAATAAGTTTCTTTACAATAGACTTATTATTTTTTGAATTAATATCTTTTTTAAATTGATTTAAATTTTTAATAAACAAATCAATCGCTTTTGAAATATTATTTTTATTGTTAAAAAAAATATCTCTCCACATGATTTCATTTGATGCTGCAATCCTAGAAAAATCTCGTAATCCACCAGCGCTATATTTGATTAGTTCATAATTTTGTTTTTTCTCAAAATCTTGTGCAGATTTCACCAGATTATATGCAATTAAGTGTGGTAAATGACTAGTAATAGAAAAAATTTTGTCATGTTTTTCAGCGCTCATAACAACTACTTTTGCTCCAATTTTTTTCCAAAACTTAGTTAGAATATTTATATTATTTTTTTTAATATTTTTTTCTTTAATTATTATGCACCATCTATCAGTAAACATATTTTCTTTACCATGCTCTGGTCCACTGACCTCTGACCCAGCTATTGGGTGACTTTGAATCCAATGAATACCTTTCTTTAAAAATTTATTTATAATTTTAGAAGTTTCAATTTTCGAAGAACCAATATCTGTAATCAATGTTTTCGATGTTATAAATTTATTAATTTTTAAAATAATATTTTTGTATTCACTCATTGGTGTACAAAAGATGATGAAATCAGAATTACATGCACCTTCTTTTAATGATTTAACAATTGTTCCAGGTAATTTTAATCTTTTTATCTTAGCAATATTTGATTTTGATTTTTCATAAATAAATATTTTTTTTGCTATTTTTTTTTTGCTAATACGCCTTAATAAAGATGAACCTAATAATCCACAGCCAATAATTAAAATATTTTTCATTTTTTCAATACTTGCTTAATAGCACTCATAAATTTTAAGTTTTCTTTTTTAGATCCAATAGTTAACCTTAATTTATTCTTTATATGATAACCATCTTCTGTTGATCTTAAAATAATTCCCTCATTTTTAAGTTTTTCATACAGAAATTTTGCTGAATATCTGCATTTTTCAAAATTAAGTAACAAAAAATTTGCTGAAACTGAATTTGAAAAAATATTATATGTCTCAAGAAATTTCTTAATTTTTTCAGAATATAATAAATTATGTCTAATCGATTTATTTATGAAAGCTTTATCCTTCAGTGACTCGGTGGCAGCTAATTGAGCAATACCATTTACATTAAATGGTGGTTTTATAACATTTAGCGCATCAACTATTTTTTTTGATCCATATCCCCAACCTACTCTCAGAGAAGCTAATCCAAACATTTTTGAAAAAGTTCTAAGGATGAAAACATTGTCTTTATTTTTAAACAAATCTAACCCAGATGAATAATCTTTGTTTTTCATATATTCTGCATAGGCATCATCTATAACTAGTAAAATTTTTTTATTTAATTTTTTTCTTAATTCTAAAACTTCTTTTTTCGTTAAGTAAGTTCCTGTAGGATTGTTTGGGTTAGCTATAAACACAATTTTAGTTTTTTTTGTAATTTTTTTTAAAATTCCATTTACCGAAACTTTAAAATTAATTTCTTTTGCAAATACAACTTTTGCACCTACAATTTTTGAGTAAATTCTGTACATTAAAAAACTGTACTCTGGTACCACAACCTCATCTTTTGGGTTTAAAAACAACTGACAGAGCATTTGAATAACTTCATCTGAACCAGCTCCACAAATAATTTTCTCAGAATTACATTTATAAGCTTTAGATATTGCTTTTCTTAAATTTTGAGATTTTCCATCTGGATATTTATCTAAATTCAGATTTTTATTTGATATTATTTTCTTTGCTTTAGGGCTCATACCTAAAGCAGACTCATTTGCAGAAAGCTTAATTACGTTCTTAAGTTTCTTAACTTTTGATTTACCAGGCTTATAAGCCTCAATTTTAAATTTTTTGAAATTTGGAGTTATCATTTTTTTTAATTTATGTGCTCTTTATAGATAAAATTACAAAATTTTATAGAGAATAAGAGGATTTTTTAAAAAATTGACATAATAAATAAGTTCTAGTAAAAAAATTATGCGCTGATTTAACTGAATTGCGAGCGCTTAAAAAAAACCGCTAAAATAGTTTTTTTTCTCACAATTCGAAACAGTCAAAAACTATGAATACTGAGAAAAACATAAAAACTTTAATTGTAAAGAAACCACTAAAATTAGACTGTGGAAAGACCATAAAAGATTTTCCGATAGCCTATGAAACTTACGGTTCACTTAATTCAAAAAAAGATAATGCAATATTAGTTTTTCATGCTCTAACAGGAGATCAATTTGTAACCGGAATTAACCCTGTTACTAACAAAGAAGGTTGGTGGAGTTATGCAGTAGGTCCTGATAAAGCTATCGATACTAATAAATATTTTGTTATTTGCTCTAACGTAATTGGTGGATGTATGGGGTCGTACGGACCAAGTCATAAAGATCCTGATCAAAAAATTTTTGGAACAAATTTTCCCGTTATTACAATTAATGATATGGTGAATGCTCAATATAATTTACTTGATCATTTTGGTATTGATAAACTATTTTCTATAACTGGTGGTTCAATGGGAGGTATGCAAGTCCTTCAGTTTATTAGCAACTTTCCTGATAAATCTAAAACAGTGATACCAATAGCAACCACTTCTAGTCATTCAGCTCAAAATATTGCTTTTAACGAGCTAGGTAGACAAGCTATTACAGCTGATAGTAACTGGAAAGATGGGAATTATACATCAAACGATACTAATCCTGGAAAAGGATTGGCAGTAGCTAGAATGGCAGCTCATATTACTTACTTATCTAAAAAAGGTTTGCAGGAAAAATTTGGAAGAAAGTTGCAAGAAAGAGAAGATCTTAAATTTGGATTTGACGCTGATTTTCAAATAGAAAGTTATTTAAGATATCAGGGCTCAGTTTTCGTAGATAGATTTGATGCAAATAGTTATCTTTATATTACTAGAGCTATGGATTATTTTGATTTAGCAAAACAATTCAATGGTAATCTTTCAGAAGCATTTAAAAATACAAACGCGAAATTTTTTATAATTTCATTTACTTCAGATTGGCTTTATCCAACCCAAGAAAACAAAGATATTGTGATTGCTTTAAACTCAATAGGAGCTGATGTTGGATTTGTAGAAATTGAGTCGGATAAAGGTCACGACTCCTTTTTACTAGACGTTACTGATTTCTTAAGTGCACTTAAAAACTTTTTAGATAAATCTTACGAAGAAAATTAATTATGAAAAATGAATTTCAGGTAATAGCAGATTTAATTGAAAAAGATAAGAAAGTCTTAGATGTAGGTTGTGCTGATGGAACTTTGATGAAATTTTTAAAGGATAATAAAAACATAAATATAAGAGGATTAGAAATTTCAAAAGAAAGAGTGCAAGAATGTATTGCAAAAGGTTTGACTGTAATTGAAGGAAATGCTGAAAAAGATTTAAAGCAATTTCCAGACAAATCATTTGATTATGTTGTTTTAAGTCAAACCCTACAAGCTTTTCTTAATCCTGAATTAGTTTTAGATGAACTTTTAAGAGTTGGAAAAAAAGCAATAGTTACAATTCCTAATTTTGGATACTGGAAAGTAAGATTTCATTTATTATTAAAAGGCACAATGCCAGTTACAAAAACATTACCAGATGAATGGTATAACACACCAAATTTACATATGTGTACAATCAAAGATTTTTTTCACTTTGTAGAATCAAGAGATATAAAGATTTTCAAATCACTCGCTTTAAATAATCTTAATTCATCAATAATAAATGAGGGTAATTTAGGGGTTAAAAATTTGTTTGCAGATCTTGGTATATTTTTGATAGAAAAATAAAATGCATATTGAAATTATACCCTGTCTTCAAGACAACTATAGCTATTTAATAATAGACGAAATTAACAATTTTGCGTGTGTTGTAGATCCCAGTGAGTCTGAACCAATAATAAATTTCCTAAAAAATAAAAATATAAAATTAAAATATATTCTTAATACTCATCATCATTATGATCATATCGGAGGAAATCAAGAATTAAAAAAAAAATATGGATCTGTTGTTGTGGGTTTTAAAGGAGACTCAAAAAGAATACCTGGAATAGACATATTGTTAGAAGACAATCAAATATGGAAAGCTGAAAACTTTGAAGCTAAAATTATGCATATACCTGGACACACATCAGGCCATATTTGTTTCAATTTTTTTAAAGAAAAAATAGTTTTTACTGGAGATACACTTTTCTCACTTGGCTGCGGAAGAATATTTGAAGGCTCTTATGAAGAAATGTTTGAGTCTTTGAACAAAATTAAATTATTACCAAAAGATACAAAAATTTATTGTGGTCATGAATACACTCTTAATAATTCAAAATTTTGTAAAAAATATGATTCTGAGAACAAAGATTTACAAAAAAAAATAGAAAAAATAGAAAAATTAAGAGAAAATGGAATTCCTACCATACCCTCAACTTTAAAAGAGGAATTGGATTGCAACATATTTTTAAGAGCAAAAGATGTAAAAACCTTTTCAAAATTAAGAGATTTTAAGGATAATTTCTAATTAATTCGGCTTGACTAAAGGCTGACTACAACTATATTGCGGTAACTTTAAATTAAATCAAGCTATGTCATACGCAGTAATAAAAACAGGTGGAAAACAGTATAAAGTAAAATCTGGAGAAATTCTAAAGATTGAAAAACTACCAGATTCTAAACCTGAGACTAAGATAGAGTTTAATGAAATTTTGGCATACGGTGATGACAAATCAATTGAAATTGGAACTCCAAATGTTGAGGGCGCAAAAGTAGAGGCTGATTTAATTAAAAATAGCAAAAATAGAACTATTTTAATTTTTAAAAAAAGAAGAAGACAAAATTCAAGAAGAAAAAATGGGCATAGACAAGAATATTCTATGATAAGGATTAACAAAATTTTTTCAAAAGATGGTAAAGTGTTATCAGAAGCTGAAAAAATTTCTAAAACTTCAAAAAAAGAGGAAGTTAAGGAAGCAGTAAGCAAATAGTTATTAGGTAAATTATGGCAACAAAAAAAGCAGGTGGATCATCACGAAACGGACGAGATAGTGCTGGTAGAAGACTTGGTGTAAAAAAGTACGGTGGTGAAACAGTAATTCCTGGAAACATAATTGTTAGACAAAGAGGAACTAAGATTTTTCCAGGTGAAAATGTTGGTATGGGTAAAGATCATTCAATATTTTCAGTTGTTAAAGGGAAAGTTGTTTTCAAAAAATCTAAATCAGATAGAACTTTCGTTTCTGTAAAGCCCAATTAATAGTACAACCAATTAAAATAGATGTTGTATTATGAAATTTCTCGATCAAGTTAAAATTTATATTAAGGCTGGAAACGGTGGAGATGGATCTCCTAGTTTTAGAAGAGAAAAATATGTTGAGTTTGGTGGACCAGATGGTGGAGACGGTGGAAAAGGTGGATCAATTATTTTAAAGTCAGAGGAAAATTTAAATACTCTTATTGATTATCGATATCAACAACACCACAAAGCTGAACGTGGAGAAAACGGTTCCGGTCAAAATCGAACAGGAAAAGGTGGTGAAGATTTAATTTTAAAAGTTCCTCTAGGTACACAAGTATTTGAAGAGGATAACAAAACTCTTCTTTTCGATTTTAAAAAAAAAGGTGAAGAATATGTTGCAGCTGCTGGTGGAAAAGGAGGTTTAGGAAACACAAGATTTAAAAGTTCTACAAATAGAGCTCCAAGAAAATTTACTAAAGGCACTATCGGAGAAGAATTTACAATATGGCTTCAATTAAAAACAATTGCTGATATCGGTATTATTGGATTGCCAAATGCAGGAAAATCAAGTTTGTTAGCAGCATTAACAAACGCAAGTCCAAAAATTGCAAATTACAAATTTACAACTATTAATCCAAACCTTGGCGTGGCTTCTTACGATGATAAAGAAATTACCATTGCAGATATTCCAGGATTAGTCGAAGGAGCTCACGAAGGTATAGGGTTAGGGATACAATTTTTAAAACATATAGAAAGATGCAAGTCTTTACTGCACTTAATTGATGTCACCAACTTAGATCTGAATGAGTCTTATAATCAGGTGAAAAATGAATTAAAAAGCTACAGTACAAAGTTATTAAAAAAAAAAGAACTAATTGTGCTTAATAAAATTGATTTAATTGATGAAGAAACAGCAAATGAAGTTATAGATCATTTTTCAAAGGGTAAAAATTGTGAGATTATGACAATGACAACTCTGGAAAAAGAATCTGTATCAAAAATTAAAGCAAAGCTTTTGTCT
Organism: uncultured Pelagibacteraceae bacterium; assembly: GCA_902635845.1. Lineage (GTDB taxonomy): Bacteria > Pseudomonadota > Alphaproteobacteria > Pelagibacterales > Pelagibacteraceae > Pelagibacter. The sequence continues at coordinate 36,201 of CACPPK010000008.1, forward strand.
TATGTATCTTAAAAACTCCAAAATAATTGTTATCAAAATTGGATCATCTCTCCTAGTTGATCAAAATAAAAAAATTAGGAAACAATGGTTATCTAGTTTTGCAAAAGATATTAAAAAATTAAGAGATAAAAATCAAAAAGTAGTTATTGTAAGCTCTGGTGCTATAGCTTTGGGTTGCAAGAAAATGAATTATAATAAAAAAAATATCAAATTAGATAAGAGTCAGGCTGTTGCTTCTATTGGTCAAATAGAACTGATGAACTTATTTTCACAAACTTTTGCAAAATATAAATTAAATATTTCTCAGATTTTGCTTACATTAGAAGATACTGAGGAAAGAAGAAGATCTCTCAATGCAAAACGAACTTTTGATAATCTTTTTGAACTTGGTTTTATTCCTGTAGTCAATGAAAATGACACTATTGCAACAAGTGAAATAAAATATGGAGATAATGATAGATTGGCATCTAGGGTTGCACAAATTACAAACGCAGATACCTTAATTTTATTATCTGATGTTGATGGTTTGTATACAAAAAATCCTAAAATTTTTAAGGATGCTAAACTAATAAAGAAGATTGATGATCTAAAAAAAGATCTAAAAAATATTTATATTAAAGGTGTAAATGAATATGGAAGTGGTGGTATGTCTACAAAAATTGAAGCAGCAAAAATATGTCAGCTTGCTGGTACTAGTATGGTTATTGCAAATGGACTATATTCAAATCCTATTTCAAAAATAATTGAAAAAAATAATTGTACCTGGTTTAGTCCAAAAATTTCAAAGTTAGATGCTAGAAAAAAATGGATAATAAGTTCTGTAGCACCTAAAGGAGCTTTAATAATTGATGATGGTGCTAAAAAAGCATTAAAATCTGGAAAAAGTTTGTTAGCAGCAGGAATTAGAAAAGTTTCGGGGAGATTTAACAAAGGTGATCATATTAAAGTATTAGATAAAAAAAATAATGAATGTGCTAGAGGGTTAAGTTCCTTTACTTCTGATGAGGTGACTAAAATTATGGGTCATCACTCGAATGAAATTGAAAAATTATTAGGCTATGTTGCAAAATCAGAAGTTATTCATAAAGATGATATGGTGGAAATTTAAATGATTAAATATATGAATTTAATTGGAATAAAAGCTCGAAAAGCTAGTGAGTATAAAGTTACAACTAAAGTAAAAAATAAAGTGTTAAATGATTACGCGAAATTAATTAAGAATGAAAAAAAATTTATTATTAATCAAAATTTAAAAGATATTAATTACGCAAGAAAAAAAGGGTTAAAAGAGAACTTAATCAAAAGACTTCATTTAAATGAAAATAAATTAGATGGAATTATAAATTCTATTTTAAAAATAGCTAAATTAAGGGACCCTATAGACAACACTTTAGAAAAATGGAAAAGACCAAATGGTTTGAATATTAAAAGAGTATCAATACCAATTGGAGTTATTGGTGTGATTTATGAAAGTAGACCAAATGTAACTTCAGATGTTGCTAGTCTTTGTTTTAAATCTGGAAATGTAGTGATTTTGAAAGGAGGCTCTGAGGCCATAAATTCAAATAAAGCTTTAGCTAAATTGTTTAGAAAAGCACTTAAAAAAAATAAAGTTGATGAAAACTTTATACAATTTATTGATTCAAAACAAAGAAGGCTTGTAAATATTATGCTTTCTAAGATGAAAAAATATATCGATGTCATCATACCTCGTGGTGGAAAAAATTTAGTTAAAAAAGTTTTAGAATTATCCAAAGTACCTATAATTGGGCACTTAGAGGGGCTTTGTCATACTTATATAGATAAAGATGCAGAATTAAAAATGGCTAAAGAAGTTGTCTATAACGCAAAATTAAGAAATACAAGCATTTGTGGTGCGACTGAAACTATTCTTATTCATAAAAATATAGTCAAAAAATTTAGTAATCCTATTTTGCAGGAACTTGAAAATAGTGGATGTAAAATAATTGGCGATAAAATTTTGAAAAGCTATTACAATGGTCAAGTATATCCTGCAAAAGAGAGAGATTGGTCAACTGAATATTTGTCATCAATTGTATCTGTTAAAGTTGTTAAAAATTCTGAAGAGGCAATTAAGCATATTAATAAATATGGCACTATGCACACTGACTCCATCATTACAAAAAATAAAAAAATAGCAAAATACTTCTTAAAAAATGTTAAAAGCTCAATTGCAATGCATAATACCTCAACTCAATTTGCTGATGGGGGTGAATTTGGATTTGGTGGAGAAGTTGGAATTTCTACTAATACACTACCGCCAAGAGGTCCTGTAGGTTTAAATCAATTGATTTCGTATAAATATGAAATCACTAGTAATGGCAAAATAAGAAATTAAATTGAATAACACAAAAATAAAAATTGGTGTATTAGGTGGATCCTTTGATCCTGCTCATAAAGGACATTTGGCAATTTCTAAGGAAGCAAAAAAAAGATTCAAACTCAAAAAAGTTATTTGGGCTATTACAAAAAAAAATCCATTTAAAATGGAAAGTAAGACATCTGTTACTGACAGAATTAAATATTGTAAAAAAATTATTAGTACAAATTCATTTATTAAAGTTAAATTTTTTGAAAAAATTATTAAATCAAATAAAACTATTAATTTAATCAATCATTTAAAAAAAGATAAAAGCATTGAAATTTATTTTTTAATGGGTGCCGATAACCTTATTAATTTTCATAAATGGCATAAATCTAAATTAATTTCACAAAAATGTAACATTCTAGTTTTTGATAGACATGGGTATAAAAAAAATTCTTTAAAATCAAAGACATTTAAGCAACTTAGTAAGGCCAATCTAGAGTTTATTGAGTTTAATAAAGTCAACATTTCATCTTCTCAATTAAGAAAAATTTGATAATCTAAAATCAATTAATGGACAAAATTTCAGACTTAAAAGAAATTGTAATCAACACACTAGATCTCAATAAAGCTCAAGACATTGTAACTATTGATCTTAAAGACAAAAGTTCTATGGCTGATTATATGATCATAGCAAGTGGAACTTCATCTAGACATATTCAATCTTTATCTGAACAAGTTTTAGAAAAACTTAAAAATAACGGTGTAAAAGATTCAAAAATTGAGGGTAAAGAAAGTGGAGAATGGAAACTTGTTGATGGGATTGATTTGATTGTTCATATTTTTCACCCAGAAAAAAGAAAGTTTTATGAATTAGAGAAAATTTGGTCAGAACTAATTCCAAAAGAAAAAGTGATGATATGAAAAAAATTAAATTTTTATTATTAATTTTTTTTTCCGTTTTTTACATAAATAAAACAGTTATTTCAGCCGAAATTAATATTTATAAAAAAATTGATCTCTTCGGAGAGGTTCTAGAAAAGATTAATAAAGAATATGTAGATGAGTTCAATCAATCTGAAAGTATGGACTCTGCTATCAATGGACTTTTACAATCCTTAGATCCTTATTCATCCTACATGTCCCCTAAAATTTTTGATGAAATGCAAACAGAAACCAGTGGTGAGTTTGGTGGACTAGGAATTGAAGTTAGCATGGAGGCTGGTGTGGTAAAAGTAATTTCACCAATAGATGATACACCTGCATCCAGAGCTGGATTAAAAGCTGGTGACTACATAGTAAAAATAAATGATGTTCAGGTTCAAGGAAAATCATTAAGTGAAGCTGTTGATTTAATGAGAGGACCTGTAGGTTCTGGAATAGAGTTAACAGTAAGACGAAGAGGCGAAAGAAAAGCGTTAACATTTAATATCATAAGAGAAGTTATTCAGGTGCAATCTGTAAAATCTGAAATTATAGATGAAAATATTGGATACATCAGACTTACTTCATTTAACGATAACAGTAGTGATCAAATAGAAAAACAAATTAAAAAACTTAAAAAAAATAAAAACTTAAATTCATTTATTTTAGATTTAAGAAATAATCCTGGGGGTCTTTTATCTCAAGCAATAAAGATATCAGATTTTTTTCTAGAAAATGGAGAGATAGTTTCAACAAAAAGCAAAAAAAAATCTGAAAATAGAAAATGGTTTGCAAAAAAAGGAGATATTACTGATGGAAAAACACTATTGGTTTTAATTAACTATGGTTCAGCATCTGCATCTGAAATTGTTGCTGGAGCTTTAAAGGATCACAAAAGAGCAATCATAGTTGGTGAAAATAGTTTTGGTAAAGGTTCTGTCCAATCAATTATTCCTTTAAAAAATCGTGGAGCTATCAGATTAACTGTCGCAAAATATTATCTTCCTTCTGGAAAATCTATTTCTGAAGTAGGTGTTAGACCAGATATTGAAGTAAATGAGGAAGGTGATGATTTTAGAATAAAAACTGATACTGATAATCAATTAAACTACGCTATTAAGTTACTTAACGGATAATATGAATAAAAATTTTAAAGATTTACCACTGAGAAGTGGGGTCGGAATTGTGTTATTGAATAAACAAAATAAAGTATTTGTAGCAAAAAGAATAGATAATCCTAAAAATTTTTGGCAAATGCCTCAGGGTGGTGTTGATGAGGGTGAGGATAATTTAAAAGCTGCATTTAGAGAACTAGAGGAAGAAACAAGTATCAAAAGCGTAGAACTTATAAAAGAATTAGATGGTACATTGACCTATGATTTACCTGATAGATTACTAGGTATTATTTGGAAAGGTAAGTACAAAGGTCAAAAGCAAAAATGGTTTTTAATGCGATTTGTTGGAAATGATAATGAAATAAATATTAATACATCTAATCCAGAATTTTTAGATTGGAAGTGGATTGACTTGGATTTAATTACTGATGTTGTGGTTGATTTTAAACATCATGTTTACAAAGAACTTAAAGCAAAAGTAAAAAAATTAATTTAGAGTTTTTAAAACTTCAACTTTTTGATCTGCTAAATACTTAGATTGATCGTTAATATCTGTTTTATTAGCCTCTTCTTCTGCCTGTTTAAGTAAATCTTGTTGCTTCGATTTATCCATATCAGAAAGATTAAAAATTGTACTTGTTAAAATAGATAGATTGTTATTTTTGAACTCAACAATTCCATCTTCAACATAGAAATTTTCATCACCTGATTTTGATAAAATCTTAATTATCCCAGGTTTCAAAAATGAAATAATAGAAATATGATCCTTCAATATTCCCATCTCTCCTTCAAAAGCAGGGACCACAACTTCTGAAACATCATCTTTTACTAAAAAAGATTTTTCAGGATTTACTATTTCAACTTTAAACTCTTCACTCATTAAGCAGCTGCTTCTTGTTCCATTTTCTTAGCTTTTTCTATAGCTTCTTCAATTGTTCCAACCATATAAAAAGCAGCTTCAGGTAAGTGATCATACTCACCTTTACAGATTGCATCAAAACCTTTGATAGTTGAGTCAAGATCAACAAGTTTTCCTGGGGAACCAGTAAATACTTCTGCAACAAAGAATGGTTGAGATAAAAATCTCTGGATTTTTCTAGCTCTTGCCACAACTAACTTGTCTTCTTCAGATAACTCATCCATACCAAGAATAGCTATAATATCTTGTAATGATTTATATGATTGTAGAATTCGTTGAACATCTCTTGCTACTCTATAATGTTCATCTCCAACAATTCTTGGATCCAAAATTCTTGATGTGGAATCAAGCGGATCTACAGCAGGATAAATACCAATTTCCGCAATTTGTCTTGAAAGTACAGTCGTTGCATCTAAGTGAGCAAACGATGTCGCTGGAGCAGGATCTGTTAGATCATCAGCAGGTACATAAATTGCTTGTACAGATGTAATTGACCCTTTGTTTGTGGTTGTAATTCTTTCTTGTAGGTTACCCATGTCAGTAGCTAATGTCGGTTGATATCCAACAGCAGATGGAATTCTTCCTAACAAAGCTGAAACCTCTGATCCTGCTTGAGTAAATCTAAAAATATTATCTACGAAGAAAAGTACGTCCTGACCTTCCTGGTCTCTGAAGTATTCAGCTACAGTTAACCCTGTAAGTGCAACTCTTGCTCTTGCTCCAGGAGGTTCATTCATCTGTCCATAAACTAAAGCAGCTTTTGAACCAGCTCCATCTTTTTTAATTACTCCAGATTCAATCATTTCATGATAAAGGTCATTTCCTTCTCTAGTTCTTTCTCCAACTCCCGCGAAAACTGAAAAACCACCATGAGCTTTTGCAACATTATTAATTAACTCCATAATTAAAACTGTTTTTCCTACTCCTGCTCCACCAAATAATCCAATCTTTCCACCTTTTGCATAAGGTGCAAGCAAATCAATAACTTTAATACCTGTTACAAGTATTTCAGTTTCTGTTGATTGGTCATTAAATTCAGGTGCGGCTCTATGAATTGGCCAACTTTCTTTAGTTTTAACTTCGCCTCTTTCATCAATTGGTTCCCCAATTACATTTATAATTCTTCCAAGTGTTTCAGGTCCAACTGGAACTTGAATAGGAGCATTAGTATTAATAACTTCATCACCTCTTTTTAGTCCTTCAGTAGCATCCATAGCAATTGTTCTAACAGTGGTTTCACCTAAGTGTTGTGCTACCTCTAAAACTAGTCTGTTATCACCATTTTTACATTCTAATGCTGTTAAAATTTCTGGTAGTTCACCATCAAATTTCACGTCTACTACCGCTCCAATAACTTGTGTGATTATTCCTTTGCTCATAATTATAAACTTTCTGCTCCTGATATGATTTCTATTAGTTCTTTTGTAATTGCTGCCTGACGACTTCTATTATATTCGATAGTAAGTTTGTCAACCATTTCACCTGCGTTTCGGGTTGCATTATCCATTGCACTCATTCTAGACCCTTGCTCGCTAGCTGAATTCTCTAACATTGCTTTAAATATTTGCGTAGAAATATTCTTTGGCAATAAATTGCTCAAAATTTCATCTTCATCTGGTTCAAATTCGTAACTTTCTTCTGAGCTACTTTCTTCTCCCTCATTATTTAATGGGATAATTTGCTGTGCTTGAGGAATTTGAGTAATTACATTTTTAAATTGGTTATAAAAAATTGTACAAACATCAAATTCACCTACTTCGAATTTTTCAATTACCATTTTCCCAACTTTGTCAGCATCAAAATAATTTACATTTTTAGACTCTTTGAAAGAAATATTTTCAATTATTTTGTCACCATAAACTCTTTTTAGTTGATCATTTCCCTTTGAGCCTACTGTAATAATTTTAAGTTCTTTACCTTCATCTAAAATTTTTGCAAAATAACTTTTAGCCTTTTTAATAATATTAGAATTAAATCCACCACATAAACCTCTATCCGAAGTCATCACCACACAAAGGTGAGTTTTTTCTTGACCAGTACCTGACAATAACTTTGGTGCATTTTCTTTATCAGATATACCATTTGATAAATTTAAAATAACATTATTCATTTTTTCAGAATAAGGCCTTCCCTTCTCAGCGCTTTCTTGAGCTCTTCTTAATTTAGCTGCTGCAACCATTTTCATAGCTTTAGTAATTTTTTGTGTAGACTTTACACTAGTTATTCTTTTTTTTAGGTCGTCTAAACTTGCCATAAATTATTAAGATTTAAAATTTCCTTTTAATTGAGCAATAACCTCAACAAGTAATTTTTCTTTATCTTCCTCAAGTTTTCCTGAACTTAAAATTGACTCGATAATTTCAGGCTTATCTGATTTACATTTTTCAATAATCTTGCTCTCAAATTCAGCAACGTCTTTTAAATCAATATCATCCAGATAACCTTTTACTCCACAAAATACTGAAATAACTTGTTCTGCAACCGTCATGGGTGAATATTGTTTTTGTTTTAAAAGTTCAGTTAACTTAGAGCCTCTATTTAAAAGTTGCTGGGTAGATGCATCTAAATCAGATCCAAATTGAGCAAAAGCTGCCATTTCTCTGTATTGTGCTAGCTCTAATTTCATTGAACCAGAAACTTTTTTCATCGCTTTTGTTTGAGCTGATGAACCAACCCTAGATACTGATAAACCTACGTTAATTGCAGGTCTTATACCTTGGTTAAATAATTCTGTTTCAAGAAAAATTTGTCCGTCTGTAATTGAAATAACGTTAGTAGGAATGAACGCAGATACGTCTCCACCTTGTGTTTCAATAATTGGCAGTGCAGTAAGTGATCCACCACCATGTTCGTCACTTAATTTTGCTGCTCTTTCAAGTAATCTACTATGAAGATAAAATACATCTCCAGGATAAGCCTCACGTCCTGGAGGTCTTCTTAATAGCAATGACATTTGTCTATAAGCAACTGCTTGTTTAGACAAATCATCATAAATTATTAACGCATGCATTCCATTATCTCTAAAATACTCACCCATAGCACAACCTGTGTATGGTGCTAAGAATTGTAAAGGAGCAGAGTCAGAAGCAGTAGCAGCAACGATTGTTGTGTACTCCATAGCTCCAGCTTCTTCTAATGTTTTTTGAATTTGTCTTACTGTTGATCTTTTTTGACCAACTGCAACGTATATACAATAAAGTTTTTGTTTTTCATCACCAGATTCATTGACTTTTTTTTGATTAATAATTGCATCTACTGCAACTGCTGTTTTACCAGTTTGTCTATCACCAATAATTAATTCCCTTTGTCCTCTTCCAATCGGAACTAAACTATCAATTGATTTAAGACCAGTTTGCATTGGTTCACTAACTGATTGTCGTGGAATAATACCAGGAGCTTTTACTTCAACCCTGCTTTTTTTAATTCCTTTATCTAATGGTCCTTTTCCATCAATAGGATTTCCTAAACCATCTACTACTCTACCTAATAATTCTTTACCAACTGGTGTATCAACAATATTACCAGTTCTTTTGACTACATCCCCTTCTTTAACATTTCTGTCATCACCAAAAATTACAACACCAACATTTTCACTTTCTAAGTTTAGAGCCATACCTTTTGAACCATCTGCAAACTCTACCATTTCACCAGCTTGAACATTATCCAAACCATAAATCCTAGCAATACCATCTCCAACTGATAAAACTTGACCAACTTCTGTGACTTCTGCTTTATCACCAAAATTTTTAATTTGTTCTTTTAATATTTTTGTAACTTCTGAAGGATTTATTTCCATTTATGCCTCTATCATTCTATTTTCGATTTGTTGTAATTTATTTTTAATTGAGGTATCGACCATAGTACTTCCAACTTGTACTACCAAACCTCCTATTAAACTTTCATCATGTTTGTAGTTTAATTTTATTTTTGAGCTAAAATTTTTTGTTAACTCCTCTGTAATTTTTGCAATTTCTTCATTAGATAATTCTTTTGCTGATTTTAATTCTGCCTTAAGTTCACCTCTTTTTCTTGAGCAAATTTCAATAAAACTTTTAAGGATACGCTTGATAAAAAAGAAACGTCTTTTTTGGATTAAAAAACTTAAAAAATTTTTAAATAAAGACTCAAATTTATTATTATCAGAGATTGTATTGATTACTTTCAATAAATCTTCTTGGCT
>CACPPK010000009.1 GCA_902635845.1 uncultured Pelagibacteraceae bacterium
GAAAATATTAAAGAAGGTGTCTCTACTGATTACATTGATAAACTTGGGTATGAATTTATTAGAGATAATGGTGGCTACTCTGCCCCACTATACTACAGAGGGTTCACAAAATCTTTATGCACATCCTTAAACCATGTTGTGTGTCATGGAATACCTTCGGATAGAATTTTACAAGATGGTGACGCTGTAAATGTTGATGTAACTGCAATAGTTGATGATCATTATGGTGATACAAGCAGAATGTTCTGTATTGGAAAAACTCCAGTTAAATTAAACAATCTTATAGATGTTACTCACGAGTCTATGATGAGAGCTATAAAAATTTTAAAACCTGGAATAAAATTAGGAGATATTGGTTATGAGATACAATCTTTTGTAGAAAAAAAAGGTTTCTCAGTCGTTAGAGATTTTTGTGGTCATGGAATTAGTACAACTTTTCATGAGCCACCAAATGTTTTGCATTATGGTATTAAAAATTCAGGAATGGAACTTAGACCTGGTATGACATTTACTATAGAGCCTATGATAAATGCAGGCAAATATGATGTTAAAATGTTGAATGATGGTTGGACAGCTGTTACAAAAGATAAATCTTTATCAGCACAATTTGAGCATACGTTAGGAATTACTGAAAATGGTTATGAAATCTTTACAGAATCTGCTAAAGGTTATTCAAAGCCTCCATACTTATAATTAATGATTAAAAGATACTCGCGAAAAGAATTAACTCATATTTGGTCAGAGGAAAATAAATACAAAATCTGGTTAGATGTTGAAGTTGCGGCTGCAGAAGCTATGGAAAAACTCGGTCAAATTCCAAGAGGTGTTTCTTCAGTAGTAAGAAAAAAAGCAAAAATTAATGTAAATAGAATTCATAGAATAGAATCTGAAGTAAAACATGATGTGATAGCATTTCTAACTTCCGTTACCGAAAAAGCAGGAATTAAAGCTAGATATCTGCACCAGGGCATGACCTCGTCTGATGTTTTGGATACTAGTTTTAATATTCAAATGGTGCAATCAGGAAAAATCATTTTAAAAGATATTGATCAAATTTTAAAAGTTTTAAAAAAACAGGCAAAAAAATATAAATTTACACCTTGTATGGGAAGGAGCCATGGTATACATGCTGAACCAATTACTTTTGGTTTAAAATTAGCTTCCTTTTATGAAGAATTCAAAAGAAATAGAAAAAGACTAAAAGATGCTATTGATGAAGTTTCTACATGTGCAATTTCTGGTGCTGTTGGAACATTTGCTAATATTAATCCAAATGTTGAAAAACATGTTGCAAAAAAATTAGCACTGAAAGTTGAACCAATTTCGACACAAGTAATTCCAAGAGACAGACATGCTTTTTATTTTTCTGTTTTAGGAATTATTGCAGGATCTATAGAGAGAGTAGCAATTGAAATAAGACACCTACAAAGAACTGAAGTTTATGAAATACAAGAATATTTCTCTAAAAATCAAAAAGGCTCATCAGCGATGCCTCATAAAAAAAATCCTATTTTAAGTGAAAATCTTACTGGTTTAGCTAGAATGGTCAGAAGTGCTGTTTTGCCAGCACTTGAAAACATAGCACTTTGGCATGAAAGAGATATTTCTCACTCCAGTGTTGAAAGAAATATTGGACCTGATGCTAATATAACAATTGATTTTGCATTGGTTAGACTTACTAACATTTTAGATAAAATGATTATTTATCCAAAAAAAATGCTTGAAAATTTAAATTTAACAAAAGGTTTAATTTTTTCTCAAGAAGTTATGTTAGAGCTAACTAAAACAGGATTAAGCAGAGAAAAATCTTACAAGATCGTGCAATCCTATGCAAAAAAATGTTTTGTAGAAAATTTAAACTTAATCGATGTAATTTCATCTGATAAATTTATAATGAGTAAAATTTCATCAAAAAAACTAAAGTCAATATTTAATTATTCTAAACACTTTAAAAATATAAATTTTATCTTTAGAAGAGTTTTTAAATAATGAAAAAAGGTAAAAAATTATACGAAGGTAAAGCTAAAATCATTTATGCAACAAATGATAAAAACATAGTTATTCAATATTTCAAAGATGATGCAACTGCATTCAATAATCAAAAAAAAACTACTATTGAAGGTAAAGGTGTTCTAAATAATCGAATATCTGAACATATACTCTCCAACCTTTCTCAAATTGGAATTGAAAATCACCTTATTAAAAGATTAAATATGCGAGAACAACTTATTAAACTTGTTGAAATAATTCCAGTTGAATTCATTATTAGAAATGTTGCTACTGGATCCATCACTAAAAGACTGGGTATTGAGGACGGTACAGTTTTAAAAGAACCACTAATTGAATACTGCTTAAAAAATGACAAGCTTGGTGATCCATTAATATCCGAGGAACATATTTTAGCTTTTGATTGGGCAACAAAAATAGAAATCGATAAAGTAAAAAAGATGATACTAAGAATAAATGATTTTATGATCGGGATGTTTAGAGGTGTTGGAATTAAACTTATAGATTTTAAACTAGAATTTGGAAGAAATAAGATTGATGGGAAAAATGAGATTATTTTAGCAGATGAAATTAGCCCTGATACTTGCAGATTGTGGGACAGCATTACAGATAAAAAATTAGACAAAGATCGATTTAGAAAAGATCTAGGAGATTTGATACCAGCATATACAGAAGTTGCTAAGAGACTAGGTATTCTTCATGAACAATCTAATATTTCAGCGGTTAATGTAACTAAATTATCTTCAATTCAAAGAAAGAAAAAATGAAAATTTCAGTAATTATTACTTTAAAAAAAGATGTTCTTGATCCACAAGGAAAAGTTATCCATCAAACTTTAGATGGTATGGGTTTTGATGATATTAATGAGGTGAGACAAGGTAAATATTTTGAAATAGATACTAATGAAACTGATAAAAAAAAAGCAAAAGCAAAAGTTGAAGAGATGTGTAAAAAGCTTTTGACAAATCTTGTAATTGAAAATTATAAAATTATTGATCTAAAGTAATTAATGAAATCGTCTGTTATTACTTTTCCTGGTTCAAATTGTGACAGAGACATGCATATTGCTTTAAAAAAATTTGGATTTAAAAACAAAATGGTTTGGCATGCTGATGCCGATTTACCAAAAAGTGATTTAGTGGTATTGCCAGGAGGTTTCTCATATGGTGATTACTTGAGATGTGGGAGTATGGCTTCTAAATCAAAAATTATGCAATCGGTGATAAATTTTGCAAATTCGGGTGGTATGGTTATGGGTATTTGTAATGGATTTCAAATTTTAGTAGAAACAGGTTTGGTTCCAGGTGTTTTGCTTAGAAACAAATATTTAGAATTTATTTGTAAAAATGTTTTTGTAAAAATTAACGATAAAAAAAATAAATATTTTAAAAATGTCAATAATGAGGTTTTAGAATTTCATATAGCTCATAATGAAGGAAATTATTTTTGTACTAACGATCAATTAAAAGAAATTGAAGATAATAATCAAATAGCTATTTACTATTGTGATGAAAAAGGAACAATAGAAGATCAATTTAATCCTAATGGATCTATAAAAAATATTGCCGGTATATTTAATAAAGAAAAAAATGTTCTAGGAATGATGCCCCACCCTGAAAGAATGATTGATACTTCTTTATCTGGTGAAGATGGATCATTATTTTTTAAAAACTTAATTAACAATTTAAAATGATTGTAAACGAACAAGTAGCAGTTAATCACGGCTTAAAGAAAGATGAATACGCTAAGATTTGTGAGCTATTAAAGAGAACTCCTAATATCACAGAGCTAGGTATTTTTTCTGCAATGTGGAATGAGCATTGTTCTTATAAATCATCAAGATTACATTTAAAAAAGCTACCTACTAAAGGAAAAAAAGTTATTCAGGGTCCTGGAGAAAATGCTGGTGTTATCGATATTGAGGATAATGATGCAATAGTTTTTAAAATAGAAAGTCACAATCATCCTTCTTTTATTGAACCTTACCAAGGTGCAGCAACAGGTGTTGGAGGAATTATGCGTGATGTATTTACAATGGGTGCAAGACCAATAGCTAACTTAAATTCAATTCATTTTGGATCTCCACAACATAAAAAAACTAAAAATCTATTAAGAGGTGTAGTCCATGGTATAGGTGGATATGGAAATTGTATGGGTGTTCCAACAATAGCTGGCCAAACAAGTTTTGATAGTTCCTACAATGGAAATATTCTGGTTAATGCTATGACATTGGGATTGGTTAAAAAAGATAAGATTTTCTATTCAAAAGCAGCAGGATTAAACAAACCAGTTATTTATGTTGGATCTAAAACAGGAAGAGACGGAATCCATGGAGCAAGTATGGCTTCAGCTAGTTTTGATGAAAAAATTGAGGAAAAAAAACCAACTGTCCAAGTTGGAGATCCATTTACCGAAAAGCTTTTACTAGAGGCCTGTTTAGAGTTAATGGCTGGAGATTCAATTATAGCCATCCAAGATATGGGTGCAGCTGGTCTAACTTCCTCAAGTATTGAAATGGCTTCAAAAGGAAATCTTGGAATAGAAATTAATTTAAACAAAGTACCGTGTAGAGAATCTAAGATGACACCTTATGAAATTATGCTCTCAGAGAGTCAAGAAAGAATGTTGATTGTTTTAGAAAACGGTAAAGAGGAACAAGCAAAAAAAATATTTGATAAATGGAACTTAGATTTTGCAGTAATTGGAAAAACTACTAAGTCAAAAAAAATAGAACTTTATTTTGATGAAGAAAAAGTTGCAGACATTCCAGTTAATACCTTGGTTGAAAACTCTCCTATGTATGATCGTAAATGGAAAAAAGCAAAACTCCCTAAAAAGAATAAAATTAAAAAAGAAGACATTAAACATTTAAAAATTATTGATGTATTAAAGAAAATTTTAGCAAATCCAAATGTGTGCAGTAAAGAATGGATTTGGCAACAATATGATCACACTGTAATGGGAGATACAATACAAAAACCTGGTGGAGATGCAGGCGTTGTGAGAGTTCATGGAACAGATAAAGCTGTAGCTGCATCTGTAGACTCTTCTGCGGTTTATTGCTGGGCCCACCCTTTAACTGGTGGAAAGCAAGTGGTTTGTGAAAGTTTTAGAAATCTTATATCTGTTGGTGCAAAACCGATTGCTATCACCAATTGTTTAAATTTTGGTAGTCCAGAAAATGAAGAAAACATGGGTGAGTTTGTTGAGTGTGTTCAAGGTATTAGTGAAGCAAGCGATTATTTAAAATACCCTGTAGTTTCAGGAAATGTCTCCTTCTATAACCAAACAAAAGACCAAGGTATAAAGCCAACACCTGCAATTGGTGGAGTTGGATTAATTAAGGATTATAAAAATATGATTACTATGGATTTTAAAGAAGTCGATAATTTAGTTTTAGTAATAGGAAAAACTGAAGGACATATTGATCAAAGTTTATTTGCAAGATCTATTTTAGATGAAAAAAATGGACCTCCACCAGAAGTAAATTTATTTAATGAAAAAAACAATGGAGAAACATTGCTCAAGTTGATTGATAATAATTTAATAAAAAGTGCACATGATGTCTCTTTAGGTGGAATAATTACTGCTGTTGCAAAAATGTGTATTAAAGGAAAAAAAGGTATAAAAATTTTAAAACCTAAATATCTAATTAATGAAATAGAATACTTATTCGCTGAAGATCAAGGTAGATATATTCTAGAAATAAGTAAAAAAGATTTTAAAAAAGTAGCTGATATATTGAATAAAAATGCAGTCCATTTTGATGAACTTGGCACAATTAGTGAAAATAAACTATATATTAACGATAAGACAAAAGTTACAATTGACGAATTATCAACTTCTAATAAGAGTTGGTTAACAAACTATATGATTAAATAATGGCGATGGATTTAAAAGAAATTGAGAATTTTATAAAAGAGGCAATGCCAGATGCAATTGTTGAAATACAAGATTTGGCAGGTGATGGAAATCATTATTCTGCAACAGTTACATCATCTCAATTTTCTGGAAAAAGTAAAATTGAGCAACATAAAATGGTTTACAACTCATTAAAAGGTAGAATGGGAAATGAACTGCATGCATTAGCAATTAAAACAAAGGAGAGTTAGAATGGATCAACAGACAAATGATTTAATAAAAAATGAAATTGAAAACAACGAAGTATGTTTGTTTATGAAAGGTACGCCTGATGCTCCTCAATGTGGTTTCTCAATGGCAGTTTCAAATATTTTGAAAGTTTTAGAGGTAAACTTTAAAGGCATAAACGTATTAGAAAACCAAAATTTAAGAGAAGGTATTAAAACTTTCAGTGACTGGCCTACAATACCACAGCTGTATGTAAAAAATGAGTTTGTTGGAGGATGTGACATAATTAAAGAAATGTATGAAAGTGGTGAACTTTCGAAATTATTTCTAGATAAAGGAATTAATTTTAAAAATAAAAATTAATTACATTTTTACAAAACTTAAATGAAACAATTCTTATATAAAACTATAATCGCTGTTATTGCGGTAGTTTTGGTTTATGAATTCACAATTGCAAAACAAATAAAAAAATTTTCTTCGCAAGGAGATATTTTATTAAGCAAAGAAGGTCGAAAAGAAGGTATAGAAAAAATCAGGGAAGAAATTAAAAAAGCGATTAGTAAAGACAGATATCTATCTAAAGAGGATGCAAAATTAATCAATCAATTTTTAAATAAAATAATGATTGAATTAAAAGAGAGTGAAAACTAATCACAATACCAAGCAGAACCTACATTAATTTTTTGATTACTAAATGAATAATGATAATTCTCTAAACTTATTATTTCACAATTTTTTGGATCTGATCTTTTAAAATTCCGTACATTTTTTAAAACATAAAAGGGTCTATTTTTTTCAGCATCTAATTGTCCATAAGACTTAAAACAATTTAATTTTGTATTTTCTAAAAAAGCACTTGAGTATAAATCTCCAAATACACAAACGTCACTATTTATATCATTTTGAATTGAGTGTTCATTAATAGAACTGTATAATTTTTTATTACTTATACCCCAATAATCAGCTTCAAAAGTTTTATTTATATTGTAAAATTTAGAAAATGAATTCATCCATGTGTATTGATATGGATTTATTGTAAAATTTTCAAAAATAAAAAAAATAATTATTATTGAACCTAAATAAGAAAATATTCTTTTATTAAATAAATATAAATTATGTAATGATACTAAGAATAATAAAGGTACTAAAAACATTACATGCCTAATCTCATCATAAACTGCTACATTAAAAAAAATAAATAAGATCAAAATTGTAAAAACAGTAATTATTAAAGAATAAATAAATATTTTATTCAGATTACTATTTAAAATTTTTTTTTCTATAATTGGAAAAATTAACAATCCAAAAATAATTAAAATTGGTAACTTAAAAAACAACCATATAAAATAATAGCTTGATGGTAAATTTAGTGATTTCATGCAGTCACCAAGTGTTAAAGTGCATATATCTTGTTTATATTTACTCATCCATTTTATAGAATTAAAAATTTCAATAGGATTGTGCCAAAATATTGGGTTCATAACGAGAGTAAAAGAAGCAGTTATTAGAAAAAAATAAGTAAAATTAAGCCTATTTAACTTTATAAAATTATAAATTTTTTTGTTTGTGTTTTCAAAATAAACAATAAGAAATATAAAATATTGTAAAAAAATTAAAATTCCTACTATCCTTATCGAAACTAAAATTGCTGAAGATAATGCTAAGTAAAATAAAATTTTAAAATTAATTATTTTATCATTGTTAATATTTTTAAATATTCTTATTAAAAAATAAGTACAAATAATCCAAAAAGATAAAAATGGAATATCCTTAGGATTGAAATGAGCATGGCCAAATAGATAGGGATATAAATAATAAATAAATAAAGAAATAATAGAAAATTTTTTATCTTCAAATAAAATTCTACATATTGAATAAAAAAAAATACCTGATATGAAAAATATTGTAAAAACTATAATGTGCTTTGATAATAAAATTGATACATACTCACCTAAATCTAGATAATTTGAAATCAAATCTTTGAAAATTAATTGAAAAGGTTGGCTAATTATATTGAAACCTATCCCGTGATACTTATCCTTGTACTCAATTAAATCTTGATAAGTACCTGTTGAAAAAAAATCTTTAATTGATTTTAAATTAATTTCCCAATTTAATTGTTCATGATATTCGTCGTGTGATATTCCTGTATTGATGCTTAAATAAACACCTATTAGTAAATAAATTACTAAGGTTAAATAAAAAAGTGGGTTGTAATTTTTAAACAATTATCTTGAGTAATATTCAATAACTAAATTAGGTTCCATCACTACCGGGTAAGGTACCTCTTCAAATTTTGGAATTCTAACGAATTTTAGCTTTTTATTTTTTTCATCCATCTGAATATATTCAGGCGTTTCTCTTTCTTTGTTAGCTAATGCTATATCAACTATTGCTAATTGTTTTGATTTATCTCTTATCTCAATTGAATCTTCTTCTTTGACTGCATAGCTACCTATATTAACTTTTTTACCATTAACTTTAACATGTCCATGATTAATTAATTGCCTAGCTGAAAAAATTGTTGTTGCAAATTTTGCTCTGTAAATTACGGCATCTAATCTTCTTTCAAGAAGACCAATTAAATTTTCACCTGTATCACCTTTAAGCATTACAGCTTTTTTGTAAATATTTCTAAATTGTCTTTCATTAATATTACCATAATATGCTTTTAATTTTTGCTTTGCTTGGAGCTGTATTCCATAATCAGATGGCTTTGATGTTTTTGTTTGACCATGTTGCCCTGGTCCATAGGCTCTAGTGTTGAAGGGGCTCTTAGGTCTTCCCCAAAGATTTACTTTTAATCTTCTGTCTACTTTATGTTTAGAGTTTAATCTTTTTGTCATTTAGTACTGGGCTTTATAAACTTACTCATCATTTTGTCAATCAACGTTTTTTACCTAAACTTGCAAATACTCCTGATAAAATACGTGTTTCTTTGATTGATAATTCCATCCTATAAAAAATATTCCTCAAGTTTTCAAGCATTATTGGCTTCTTCTCATTTGATTTAAAGAAATTAATCTCTTCAAGATTCTGTATACAAAGATTTGCCATAGCAACTATCTCTTTTTTAGATGCTGATTTAACTTTATTCGATTTTTTAAAAGAAGATTTTTTAAAATTAATAATGCTTGATACATATTGTGCGATTATTATTAAGCTGTGAGATAGATTTAATGACTTAAAATCAGGATTAGTTGGAATTTGAAGAGTGTAGTTAGCATAACTTATTTCGTTATTTGATAAACCCGATGCTTCTGATCCAAATAAAAAGGCTATTTTTTTTCTATAATTAAGTTTTTTTAAATCTTCTAACTGAATATGTTTGATATTTTTATTTCTAAATCGTGCAGATGTTGCAATTACAATATCTATATTCTTTAAAGATTTTTCTAAACTTTCAAAATTCTTTGCTTTGTTGATTATGTTTTTTGCACCTACAGAGGTTGCTAAAATTTTATCATTAGGAAATACTGGTTTAGGATTAATAACAGTAAGTTTATTAAAATTAAAATTTTTCATTCCTCTTGCACATGCTCCAATATTTTCTGAGAGTTGAGGTTTGTGTAAAATGAAAGAAATATTATTAATAGACATTAATCTATGCCATGATTTCTATTATAACTGGATATAGCCGATGGTTTAATATCATTTAAATATTTTGGATCTACTGTCCAAATAGAAACTTTTAATGGATAACATTTTGCTACATCAGATGAATGTTCGGATCCACAATCACCACCTGGACAAGCAGAAAGGGCACCTAATAAATCTGTTTCAGCAAAAAACTCCAAATAATCACCAGGTCTAACAGGACTAGCTTTCATAAAGTATTGTTTAGTATCATTGGTAAATCCAGTTAACATAAATACATTTAAAACATCATGAACTATTTGTTCTGCTTGATCTAATTCAACATTTTTTTCTTTAACTAAAGCTCTTGTTAAATTTGAATGACAACAATAATGATAATCATTATCACTCAAAAGTTTTGAGGTATATGGATCACATCTTGTTCCAATTACATCATGAACCGATCCTCCATCCTTATCATAATCATACCAATCTAAAGTATCCCAGGTTATTGTTGCTAAGGATCTAAGATAGGGAAAACTACTAAACATTTTATCTCCAACAGAAAGATGGGTTCCATACAGCGCTCTCGTTTTTCCTGAATAAAATTTCTCTTCTAAATTATTTAAATTAAATAAATTTAAATCTCCTACTTGAGGCCCGTCTAAACTCTCAATTCTAAAAAACTCACCAAATTTAACCTTAAACGTTTTTGCATCTCTTGGTGGTATTATAACTTCATCTTTCTTAACAAGATGTTCTCGGGCAGTATGTAAAATATTTAAATTTTTTTCTTCAATATTGGTATTTGGATAACAAACTATTGGTTTTGCGCCTGTTCTACTTTTAAAGTCAGATGGTTTTTCTGAAAATTTTTTAATTTTCATTTTTATAAACTTGCAGGAGCTTTGTCCTTGAATAACTTATAATCTAAACTATCAACTAGAGCTTTGAAAGAAGCATCAATGATATTTGGTGACACTCCAATAGTAAACCAATTAATACCCTTAGAGTCTGTACTCTCTATGCTTACTCTTGTTACAGCTTCTGTACCAGTATTTAAAATTCTAACCTTATAATCAACCAGTCTTAAATCTTTTAAATATTTTGAATATTTGGCAAGTTTATTAACATTCTTTCGAATTGCATTATCCAGAGCATTAACAGGTCCGTTTCCTTTTCCTTCACACAAAATCTTTTTTCCATCTACTTCCAATTGAGCTTTTGCATAAGAAACAATTTCACCTGCATTATCTTTCTTTACTGAAACATCATATTCGTTAATTGAAATATATCTTGGTATTTCCCCCATTAATCTTCGAGCTAATAACTCAAAAGATGCATCCGCACCATCATAGCTATATCCAATAAATTCTCTATCCTTAACTTCTTCCAAAAGTTTTTTAATTTTTGGGTCACTTTTTTCTACATTAATTCCTATAAGGTTTAATCTTGACATAATGTTTGATTGTCCAGACTGATCTGAAACAACAATATTTCTTGAATTTCCAACTTCTTCAGGATTAACATGTTCATAAGTTTTTGGATCTTTTTGAACAGCTGAAACATGCATTCCACCTTTATGTGAAAAAGCTGAGGCTCCAACATAAGGCAAATGTTTATTTGGCTTTCTATTTAATAGTTCATCTAATAATCTTGAGCATTGAGTTAATTTTTTTAGGTTTTCACGTTTGATATTTAATTCATAATTTTCATAAAAATCTTTTTTTAAAAAAAAGGTTGGTATTAATGAAACTAGATTCGCATTTCCACATCTTTCACCTAAACCATTTAAAGTTCCTTGAACTTGTCTAACTCCTGCTTGAACAGCAACTAAACTATTTGCTACTGCATTTTCAGTATCATTATGAGCATGAATACCTAAATTTTTACCTGGAATATATTTGATTACTTCTTTAACAATTTTAGCTACTTCGTGAGGAAGGGTTCCACCATTTGTATCACATAAAACAATCCATCTTGCACCATTATCATATGCTGCTTTTAAACACGAAATTGCATATTCAGGATTTGATTTGTATCCATCAAAGAAATGTTCAGCATCAAACATGAATTCTTTACCAGATTTAACTATATGCTTTGCACTTTCACTTATATTAGAAAGATTTTGATCATTTGAGATACCAAGAGCGACATCAACTTGAAAATCCCATGATTTACCAAACAAACATACTGATGAACTATTTGAATTTATTAATGAAGATAGCATTGGATCATTCTCAGCACTATGTTCAGTTTTTTTTGTCATGCCAAATGCGGTTAATTTTGCTGATTTAAAATTGTGATCTTTATTGAAAAATTCAGTATCCGTTGGATTAGCTCCAGGCCATCCTCCTTCTATGTAATCTACTCCTAAAGAATCAAGAGAAGATGATATTTTTTCTTTATCATCAATTGAAAAATCTACACCTTGAGTCTGAGCTCCATCACGTAGTGTTGTATCAAATATATATAACCGATCTTTACTCATTTAATTTTCCAGACCGTTTTACCATCTTTATCTTCTATTAAAACACCTTTGTCTAAAAGCTCATCTCTAATTTTATCAGCTTCCTCATAATTTTCATTAACTCTAGCTTCATTTCTCTGATTAATTTTAATTAAAATTTCTTTTTCAGAAATTGATACTTTGCTTTTTTTAAATTTAAGCCAATCCTCTTTAGTTTCATTCAATAATCCAATAAAATTACAAGCAGAAATGAATAGTCTTTTATCTTCATTAGAACCTTTTGATGCTTTCTCATATAATTGATGCAAATTAGCAATATAGCCAGGTGTATTCAAATCATCCAGAAGAGGTTTGAGGATTTCATCTGAAATTTGAAGTTTTGTTTCTATGTTTAAAAAAACATTATACCATTTATTAATTGTATTTTCACAGTCCTCTAAAAGTTTATCATTCCAATCAAGTGGTTGTCGATAATGTGCACTCATTAATGCCAATCTTAAAACTTGACCACTTTTAATATTTCTAAAATCTTTAATTTTTAAAATATTACCTTGTGATTTTGACATTTTTTCGTTGGACATTGTGATAAAGGCATTATGCAACCAATAATTGGCAAACACTTTGCTATCGTTTGCACATCTTGATTGAGCAATTTCATTTTCATGATGAGGAAATAACAAATCAACGCCTCCTCCATGAACATCAAATTCTTTTCCTAAATATTTTTTTGACATTGCTGAACATTCTAAATGCCAACCAGGTCTTCCTTTTCCCCAAGGCGAATTCCATGAAGGCTCGTTTGCTTCTGATGGTTTCCAAAGAACAAAATCTTCAGGATTTTTTTTATTATCACTTACTTCTATTCTTGATCCTGCAACCAATTCATCTAATTTTTTGTTTGATAATTTTCCATAGTCATTAAATTTTTTTACTTCAAAATAAACATGTTTCTTATTTTCGTATGCAAATCCTTTATTAATTAATTCAGAGATCATTTCTATCATCTCAGAGATATGATCAGTTGCTTTAGGCTCATGACTTGGTTTTTCACAATTTAGATAGATACAATCTTTATTAAAGTTTTGAGTAATTTTTTTTGTAAGATCTAAAATAGAAATATTTTTTTCATTTGATGATTTTATTATTTTATCATCTACATCCGTAATATTTCTCACATATGTCACATTTGAATATTGATTTTTTAAAATTTTGAAAAGTATATCAAATACAACTAATGGTCTGGCATTACCAATATGTGGATCGTCATATACTGTTGGACCACAAACATACATTCTTACATTGTTTTTATCTTGAGGAATAAATTTTTCTTTTTTGTTAGTAAGATTATTTGTTAAAAAAATATCTAAACTCATAGTTGAAGAAATATACTTAAATTATAGATTTGTGAATCTATTTGATTAATTTGGAATTATGCATACAGGAATTGGCTCCATTTTATGCATATTTTGTTTTCTAATACTTTCGTATTTAACACGATTCGGAGAATTTGGATTCTCCATGGCTTCTTCTAATTCATTATATTTTAATCCAAGCTGACCTTCATCTGTTCTACCATCATCCCATAATCCATCAGTTGGAGGTGCATCGATAATCTCTTTTAAAATCCCAAGTTCTTGTCCTAACTCCCAGACTTGAGTTTTGTTACAATCGGCTATAGGTGAAATATCAACTCCACCGTCACCATACTTAGTATAAAATCCAACACCAAAATCCTCAACTTTATTCCCAGTTCCTACAACAATTCCATTATTAGCTGCTGCTACCTGATAAAGAGTGGTCATTCTTAATCTGGCTCTTGAATTAGCCATTCCATGCTCACTATCAAATTTTGATAAGCTTGCATTAAATGCTAAAAATAACTCGTCTAAATTAATTGTATGCGCTTCAACATTTTTAAAATTTTTTACTAACCATTCTTGATGCTTTAAACTTAAATCATGTTGATTTGATTTTTGTTTGATTGGCATAGATAAAACAATAGTTTTTAAACCAGTCATAGCACTTAGCGTACTTGATACTGACGAATCAATTCCTCCAGAAATTCCTATGACTAATGACTCTGCCTTAGTTGGCATATTGTCTACATAGCTCTTAATCCAGTTAGATATATATTTAACTTTTTCTGAAGTTTTCATACTACTTTAATATTTATTATTTAAAATTTTACAATGTATTAAGATGCCGCTCTATCTGCATTTTTTGAATACAAGCTATTCTTTTTAATCTCATCTGAAATCAAAAAAGCTAGTTCTAAAGCTTGGTTGGCATTAAGTCTTGGGTCACAATGTGTGTGATATCTTGACGATAAATCTTTTTCAGATATTTTTTGAGCACCACCAATACATTCGGTTACATCTTGACCTGTCAATTCAATATGTAATCCACCAGCATAACTTCCTTCACTTTGATGACATGCAAAAACATTTTTAACTTCTTTTAATACACTATTAAATGGTCTTGTTTTAAATCCGGTCGCAGCTTTTACAGTATTTCCATGACATGGATCACATGACCAAATCACATTTAATCCCTCTTTTTTAATTGCTCTAATTAATTTTGGTAAAAATTTTGAGACGTTATCTGCTCCAAATCTAGAAATTAAAGTTATTTTACCTTTTTCATTTTTTGGATTAATTCGATTACAAAGATTGATTAGATCATCAGCTTTTAAAGTTGGTCCACATTTGATACCTATGGGATTTTCTATTCCTCTACAAAATTCAACATGACCACCATCTAATTGTCTAGTTCTATCACCTATCCATACGAAATGTGCGGATGTATCATGGTTTTCTCCAGTAATAGAGTCTACTCGTGTCATTGTTTCTTCAAATGGAAGCAATAAAGCTTCATGTGAAGTCCAAAAGTTAACAGTTTTTAACCTTCTATTGAACTCAGAAGTTATTCCACATGCATCCATGAATGCTAATGCATTTGCAATATTATCCTCTAATTCTTTGAATCTTTTTAATTCAGGTGAATTTTTTATAAAACCCAAATTCCAATTGTGAACATTCTTGAGATCGGCAAAACCTCCATGACAAAATGCTCTTATCAGGTTTAAGGTTGCAGCTGATTGTGAATATGCCTTGAATAATCTTTTTGGATCTGGAACTCTTGCTTTTTCATTAAATTCCATAGCATTTATATTATCACCTAAATAACTTGGTAACTCTACTCCATCTTTTGTTTCTGTGGGAGCACTTCTAGGTTTTGAAAACTGACCAGCTATTCTTCCAACTTTAACAACCGGCAAAGATGCTGAATAAGTTAAAACTAAAGACATTTGCAACATAAGTTTAAATGTATCTCTTATATTATCTGGATTAAATTCTGCGAAACTTTCTGCACAATCTCCGCCTTGAAGTAAAAAAGCTTTTCCATCTACAACATCGGCTAACTGACTTTTAAGATGTCTTGTTTCACCTGCAAAGACTAGAGGGGGGAATGATCCAATCTTATCTAATACTTTATCCAGTTCTTTTTTATCTGGATAATCGGGTATGTGCTTAACTGGATATTTTCTCCAACTATTTTTTTTCCAACTTTTCATATTCAACCTAGAAGTGTTTTAACAGAGTTTAAAGTTTATTCAACAGTGACAGATTTAGCCAAATTTCTTGGCTTATCTATATCGTAACCTTTTTTAAGGGCCGAATAATAAGCTAATTTTTGAAGTGGTATTGTTAAAAGAAATGGAAGTAAGTCATCGTTAGTATTTTCAACCTCAATTGTTTCCCAAATATTTTCTGAAACAACTTCATCTTTACTTTTGTTAGTAATCAATAATACTTTAGCACCTCTAGCTATAACTTCCTGCATATTAGAAATAGTTTTTTTGTAATAATTATCTCTAGGAGCTAAAACTACAACTGGCATACCCTCTTCTATTAAAGCCAACGGTCCGTGTTTCATTTCACCAGCTGGATATCCCTCAGCGTGAACATAAGAAAGTTCTTTTAATTTTAGTGCACCTTCTAAAGCTATTGGATAAGAAAAACCTCTACCCAAAAACATTGAACCCTTTGCTTCATTAAAAGTTGAAGATATTGCTTGGATGTCATTATCATGCAATAAGGTTTTTTCTATTAAATTAGGTAAATCTTTTAAGTCTTTAATCTTTTCTTGATATTGATCTTTTTCTATTTCATTTCTCAATGATCCAAGTTTTAATGTTAAAATATATAAAATAAGTATTTGTCCTAAAAATGCTTTTGTCGATGCAACACCAATCTCAGGGCCACAGTGAATTGGTAAAACAAAATTAGAATCCCTTGCTATAGAACTTTCAATTACATTAACTACAGCGCATGTCTTCATGTTGTTTTTGTTACAAAGATCTAAAGCGGCATAAGTGTCAGCTGTTTCTCCAGATTGTGAGACAAAGACGTATAATGTATCTTTTTTAAACCTATTTTTTCTATATCTAAATTCTGATGCTATATCTATGTTGACATCTAAAGTTGTAAGTTCTTCAAACCAATATTTAGCCATTAAACATGAGTGATATGCGGTGCCACAGCCAATTAAAGTTATTGTGTTAATCTCTTCTATTGACCAAGGAAAATTTAAAATATTTATTTCTTTATTTATATTATCTATATATTCTTTAATACCTGTTTTTATGGTTGTTGGTTGCTCTTCAATTTCTTTTGCCATGAAATGTTTAAAATCACCTTTATCATAACTCGCTTGATTAGATGATAATTCTAATATCTTTTTATTAACTTTTTTCCCATCGTCATTAAAAAAAATAACCTGATCTTTTTTAACAATACAAAATTCACCATCATCAAGATATG
Organism: uncultured Pelagibacteraceae bacterium; assembly: GCA_902635845.1. GTDB lineage: Bacteria > Pseudomonadota > Alphaproteobacteria > Pelagibacterales > Pelagibacteraceae > Pelagibacter. The sequence goes on from CACPPK010000009.1 coordinate 16,966, forward strand.
TAATCTTGTTAGTCATAGATTTTAAAGCATAGGAGTCTGAACCTAGGTAATTTTCATTTGGACCATAACCAACAGCCAGAGGTGATCCTCTCCTAGCACCAACAATTAGGTCTGGCATATCTTTAAAAACAATGCCAAGAGCAAAACTACCATGGAGTTGTCTCAAAGTTTTTGTAATAGCTTTCTCTAATTCTGAAGTTTTCAAATGTTCAGTAATTAAGTGAACAATTACCTCCGTATCTGTCTGAGATTTAAATTTATGACCTTTGTTAATTAAATGCTTTTTTAATATTGTAGAATTTTCAATAATTCCATTGTGAACCACTGAAACGTTATGAGAAGAGTGAGGATGAGCATTTAAACTATTTGGAATACCATGAGTTGCCCATCTAACGTGTCCTATACCAATATTCCCTCTTAAATTTTTTAAATCAAAATTGTTTTCTAAATTATCTACTCTACCTTCTGATTTTACCTCATTGATTTCACCATCTGAAAGTGTCGCTATGCCCGCTGAATCATATCCTCTATATTCTAATTTTTTTAAAGAGTTTATTATATTTGCTGAAACAGGTTTATTACTTGATATTCCAATAATTCCACACATTTACTATTTTTTCTTTTTTTTATAATTCTTAATTTCTAATTGTGGCGATCTTGTTAATGCCAAACTGTTTTTTTTAACATTTTTTGTTATTACTGATCCAGCTCCTACCATACTTTCTTTATTAATTGTAACAGGCGCAACAAGCGAAGTATTGGATCCTATAAACACATTATCTCTAATTTTTGTTTTGTTTTTATTTACACCATCATAATTACAAGTAATAGTTCCTGCACCAATATTAACGGAGGTTCCTATATCACTATCACCAACATAAGATAAATGATTAATTTTAGATTTTTTTCCGACTGTACTTTTTTTAATCTCTACAAAATTTCCAACTTTTGATCCTTTTTTTAAAATTGTTTCAGGTCTAATTCTTGCATAAGGACCAATTTCAACATAGTTTTCAATTTTACATGACTCTAAGTGTGAAAAAGATTTTATAATTACTTTATCTCCAATTTTAACATTTGGACCAATAACAACATATGGTTCAATGGTAACATTTTTACCAATCTTTGTATCTTTTGAGAAAAAAATTGTTTCAGGACCAATCATCTTCACACCTAATTTCATAAATTTATCTCTTAGTTTTTTTTGATTTAAAACTTTCATTTAGATTTGATTTACATTAAGTATACATATTGATTAATTCACAATTTATTTCTTTAAAATACTTTTAAAATGAAACAAAAATTTACTGTTTTATTCGATTTAGATGGTACCTTGATAGATACCGCACCAGATTTGATGCTTGCTCATAACCATGTAATGAAAAAATTTGGGTACCCCACAAAATCTCTCAATGAATTAAAAAATGCAGTTGGCAAGGGAGCGAGAGCAATGATTGGTAGATCTATATGGAGTCAAGCTAAAAAAGAATTAACTTCAATCAATGAAAAAATAAAAAATGAGATGACGGATGAATTTATTTCATATTATGGAAAAAATATTTTAAATGAAAGTACTCTAATTAATGGTGTTAAAGATTTTTTAATTTGGTGTAAAAAAGAAAATATATCAATGGCAGTATGTACAAATAAAACTGAACACCTTGCGGTAGATCTTTTGAAAAAAATTGGAATATATGATTACTTTGAATATGTTGCTGGATATAACACATTTGAATATTGTAAGCCTGATCCAAGACATATAACCACAATCATAGAAATTATAGATGGTGACAAAAAGAGATCAATTATGATAGGTGATAGTGAGTCAGATGCAAATGCAGCCAAAGCAGCTGAAATCCCCATGATTCTATTAGAAGATGGATATACTGAAAAAAATATTGATGAAATTTATCATAATCACTTAGTAAAAGACTTTATTGGTATTGAAAAAATAATATCTAAATATCTTTAATATTGATTAATTTATTTTAACTATTAAAACAAAAACTCAAAATTGGAGTTATTTTGTTATTACATAAAGTAAAAGTATATCCGTCAAAAGTTCATCTTCCTAAGAAGAAACAGCTAGCTTGGAAAATAGCTGAGATAGCAAGTGATAAAGCAAAATTGAATAAAGATGCTATTGATATGGTTATAAATAGAATAATTGATAACGCCTCAGTTGCAATTGCATCATTAAATCGAAAACCAGTAATCTCGTCTAGAGAAATGACTCTAAAGCACCCTCGAAAAAATGGTGCAACTCTATTTGGTGTAAATTCAAAATTAAAATTTGACTGTGAATGGGCTGCTTGGTCTAATGGAACTGCTGTTAGAGAATTAGATTTCCACGATACATTCTTAGCTGCGGATTACAGCCATCCAGGTGATAATATACCTCCATTAATTAGTGTAGCACAACAAAACAAAAGAAGTGGTTTGGATTTATTAAAAGGTATAATTACTGCTTACGAGATTCAAGTTAATTTAGTAAAAGGTATTTGCTTACACAAACATAAAGTTGATCATATTGCTCATTTAGGACCGAGTGTAGCTGCAGGCTTGGGAACTATGTTAAAATTAAATACAGAAACAATTTATCAAGCCGTTCAACAAGCACTTCATACAACTATTTCTACAAGACAATCCAGAAAGGGAGAAATATCTAGTTGGAAAGCTTATGCTCCTGCACATGCTGGTAAACTTGCAATTGAAGCAGTTGATAGAGCTATGCGTGGTGAAGGAGCTCCCAGTCCCATTTATGAGGGTGAAGATAGTGTAATAGCAAGAATACTAGATGGCAAAAAAGCAATTTATAAAGTACCGTTACCAAAAAAAGGAGAAATTAAAAAATCTATTTTAGAAACTTATACAAAAGAGTATTCCGCTGAATATCAATCTCAAGCATTGATAGATTTAGCTAAAAAACTAAAAACAAAAATTCCTAATTTAAATCAAATCAAAAAAATTGATATTTTTACAAGCCATCACACTCATTATGTAATTGGAACTGGTGCCAATGACCCACAAAAAATGGATCCTAATGCTAGTAGAGAAACTCTAGATCATTCGATTATGTATATTTTTGCTGTAGCATTGGAAGATGGAGACTGGCATCATATCAGATCTTACACAAAAACTAGAGCAAATAGAAAAAGTACTATTAAGATTTGGAAATCAATAAAAACATATGAGGATAAAAAATGGACAAAAAAATATCATGATCCAAATCCAAAAAATAAAGCATTTGGCGCCAAAGTAGTTGTAACATTAAATAATGGAAAAAAAATAACAGAGGAACAAGATAGAGCTGATGCACATCCTTATGGAGCTAAACCATTTAAAAGACAAAATTATATAAATAAATTCTTAAATCTAACTGATGGTATTTTGGATAAAACAGAAATTAATAGATTTTTAAAAAATGTGCAAAATTTAAAGAATTTAAAATCAGGACAACTAGATAAATTAAATATTGAAGTAAGAAAAAATAAATTAAAAAAAAATAATAAAAGAGGAATTTTTTAATGCATTTTGTAGAAAAAGAACCAAGTCAAAAAAGATTAGATTTTGATCACAAATTAAAAACAAATAAAATATTAAGAGTTCCTGGTGCCTATAATCCACTAACAGCAAAATTAATTGAAGAAATTGGATATGATGCAGTTTACGTTTCTGGTGGAGTAATGGCTAATGATCTTGGTTTTCCTGATATTGGATTAACAACATTACAAGATGTTAGTACAAGATCTTATTTAATTTCAAGAGTAACAAATCTTCCAACAATAGTTGACATAGATACTGGTTTTAAATCTTGTAAGGAAACTATAGAGACATTTGAAGAATTTGGAATAACTGCTGTTCACCTAGAAGATCAAATCGAGAGAAAAAGGTGTGGGCATCTTGATAATAAAGAACTTATCTCGACTGATGCTATGGTTAAAAAAATTAAAGAATGCGTTGCTACTAAAAAGGATCAAAATTTTAAAATTATTGCACGATCAGATGCTAATAGTGTTGAGGGTATTGATAAAATGATTGAGAGATGCAAAGCATATATTGATGCTGGTGCTGAAATAATATTTCCTGAGGCTTTACAAGATGAAAAAGAATTTGAAAAAGTTCGTAAAGATTTGTCTGGTTATCTGTTGGCAAACATGACTGAATTTGGTAAGTCAAAATTATTCAACTACAAAGAACTAGAAAATTTAGGTTATAATATTGTAATTTATCCAGTAACAACTCAAAGATTAGCTATGAAAATTGTGGAAGATGGATTGAGAGACATTTATGCAAATGGACATCAAAATAATGTTATAGATAAAATGCAAACTAGAAAAAGGCTTTATGAATTAGTTGATTACGAAAAATATAATTCATTAGATGAGAAAATTTATAATTTTAGTACAGAAGGTCATGAATAATGAGTGATGATATTAAAAAAGGCTTATTAGGTATTGTTGTAGATGAAACAGAAGTTTCAAAAGTAATGCCTGAAATTAATTCTCTTACTTATAGAGGTTACGCCGCTCAAGATTTATGTGAATATTGTAGATTTGAAGAAGTTGCTTATTTAATATTAAACAAAGATTTACCTAATACATTACAATTAAGAAAATTTGAAAAAGAAGAGAGAAATAACAGAGAATTAACAAAAAATTTATATGAAATAATTAAACATATGCCAAAAAAATCTCATCCCATGGATGTGGCAAGAACAGCAGTGAGTGTAATGGGGTTGGAGGATAAAGAAACTGTAGACTCTTCACCTGAAGCAAATATGAGAAAAGCTTTAAGAATTTTTTCTAAAACCCCAACAGCGCTAGCTGCTTTTTATAGAATAAGAAAAGGTAAAAAAATTATTAAACCAAAAAAAACATTAACTTTTGCTGAAAACTTTTTTTATATGTGTTTTGGAAAAGTTCCTCAAAAAGAGATTGTAAAAGCATTTGATGTTTCGTTAATTCTTTACGCTGAACACAGTTTTAATGTTTCAACATTTACAGCTAGAACAATTACAAGTAGCTTGTCTGATATTCATGGCGCCATTACAGGAGCGATTGCTAGTTTAAAAGGTCCATTACATGGTGGGGCAAATGAAGAAGTAATGCACATGATGAATAAAATAAAAAAACCAGAAAATGCTCTTAAATGGATAAATAATGCTCTTAAAAATAAAGAGGTCGTAATGGGATTTGGTCATAGAGTTTATAAATCAGGTGACTCTAGAGTTCCGACTATGAGGGAATATTTTGGAAAGGTAGCCAAAATTAAAAAAGATAAAAAATTTGAAAAAATTTATGACATAGTAGAAAAAGTGATGATTAAAGAAAAAAATATCCATCCAAACGTAGACTATCCTACAGGACCTACTTATCACTTAATGGGGTTTGATACTGATTTCTTCACACCTATTTTTGTTATTTCTAGAATAACTGGATGGTCTGCCCATATAATGGAACAGCATGCAGCTAACAAACTTATCAGGCCTTTAGCGAGCTATAAAGGAAACAAACATAGAAAAGTAATGGAATTAAATCAAAGATAGACTATTTTTTTTCTATTTTAGCAAATCTATCATTCCATATTATAGAGCATTCAAAACCTTGCTCAGATGAAAACTCATCTATAGCTTTTTTTACTCCTGGTGCATATGATAAATCATAATCATCACAAAGAACAGTTCCACCATTATCAATAACTTCTTTACAGAAATTTAAGTCATTTTTTACTGTTTGATATTCGTGACCTCCATCAAGAAATACATAATCAATTTTAGACATATCTATTTTTTTTAATACTATGTTTGAATTTCCTTTTATTAAAGAAATGTTGTTTTTAAATTTTTTTAAAAGATCTTCAACTGCTTCTAAACTATATGGATTTTGTCTTTTTATATAATTGAAATATATATTTTTTATAGGGTTTGAAAATTTTGTATTTGGTATTATTTCGCTTTGATTCTCTGAAGTTTCTTCAAACAGATCTAAACCTACGTATTTAAAATCTTTGCCATGGATTGTATTGAGCAACTCACAAACATTTCGTGCAGTAACTCCATGAAAAACTCCAATTTCAAGAAAAATCTTAGGTTTATTAGTTGCTACTTCTTTTAAAAAAAAGTCACCAACACCTTTTTGTTTTAAACTAGTTTTACGGAAATATTTTTTGTATTTCAATTAACTAAAAGCTTCTGCCCAAGTACCTTGCGTTGATGCTTTAGAATATTCAGTTGCTCTACCTTCAAAGAAATTCATATGCTCAACAGCATTAAGCATTGTATCCAACCATGTTAGTGGATTTTTTTGAACATCATAAATTGGTTCTAATCCTAATTGAATAAGTCTTCTATTCGCAATGAACCTAATATAATCTTTAACCTCTTGTGCTGTTAAACCTTCCATTGGGCCCATCTCAAAAGCTAGATCTATGAATGCATCTTCATGATCAACAATAATTCTACAAGCTTCATAAAGTTCTTTTTTTAATTTCGGTGTCCAAATTTCAGGGTTTTCTTTTATGAATTCTTTAAAAATTCTAATCATTGAATTACAATGAAGTGTTTCATCTCTTACGGACCAAGTAACTATCTGTCCCATTCCTTTCATTTTATTGTGTCTTGGAAAATTTAACAAAATAGCAAAACTTGCAAACAATTGTAAACCTTCAGTGAAAGCACTAAACACAGCAACTGTTTTTGCAATATCTTCTTTTGAATTTACATTAAAACCCTGCATATAATCATACTTGTCTTTCATCTCTTTGTATTTCATGAACGCTGAATACTCTGATTCAGGCATACCAATTGTATCTAATAAATGTGAGTAAGCAGCCACATGAACTGTTTCCATGGCAGCAAAGGCTGTCATCATCATTAAAACTTCTGTTGGTTTAAAAACAGTTGTATAATGTCTTAGGTAACAATTATTCACTTCAACATCGGCTTGAGTAAAAAACCTAAAAATTTGGGTTAGTAAATTTTTTTCTGGTTGTGATAGATTTTTTTGCCAGTCCCTAACATCATCTCCTAGAGGAACTTCTTCTGGTAACCAATGAATTCTTTGTTGAGTCAACCAAGCATCATAACACCATGGGTATCTAAAAGGTTTATAAACCGGGTTTTCAACTAATAATCCCATTTTCTTTGGTTGAATAATTTCTTTATTAATTTTCTCTGCTACTGACATGATAAACACTCCTCGTACTCTGGCTCTTCGTTAGATGGTTGATTTTTAGATTTATAAACATTAGCCGTAATATCAGTTGATTTAGCATCATTAATATTTTCGGCTCTTTGAATTGATTTTGATCTACAGTAATAAAGGCTCTTTAAGCCTTTCTTCCAAGCATCAAAATGAATTTTGTGTAATTCTTTTTTATGCACGTCTGCTGGTAAAAATAAATTTACTGACTGTGCCTGTGAAATAAATGGTGTTCTATCACCACTTAATTCAATTATCCAATTTTGGTTCAGCTCAAATGCAGTTTTAAATACATCTTTTTCAAGATCTGTAAGGAAATTGAGATGATTAACTGAGCCTTGATTTGTAGTAATTGTAGACCATGTTTCATCATCATTTTTACCGTGACTTTCCAATATTTCCTCTAAGTATCTATTTCTAACATTGAAAGAACCCGATAAAGTCTTGTGGGTATAGCTGTTTGCTGCAATTGGCTCTACCCCTGGAGATGCACCTCCGCAAATAATTGAGATTGAAGCTGTTGGTGCAATTGCTGTCTTATTAGAAAATCTTTCTTTGTAACCATACTCTGCCGCATCTGGACATGCTCCTCTTTCCTCGGCTAGATCTTTAGAAGCTTGATTAACTTTTTCATGTATATTTTTAAATATTTTTTTATTCCATGACTTTGCCATTACTGACTCCAAAGGAATTCTGTTTTTTTGCAAAAATGAATGAAAGCCCATCACTCCTAATCCAACACTTCTTTCCCTTTCTGCTGAATATTTTGCATCTTTAAATTGATCTGGTGCTTTATTAATAAAATCAGATAAAACGTTATCTAAAAATCTCATAACATCACTAATCATGTCTGGATCATCTTTCCATTCATCGTATTTTTCTAAGTTTAAAGAAGACAAACAACATACAGCTGTTCTGTCTCTTCCATCTTTATCAATTCCTGTTGGTAAAGTTATTTCACTACATAAGTTAGAAGTTTTAACTGTAAGATTAGCTAACTTATGATGTTGTGGAATTTGTCTATTAACAGTATCAATATAAATTATATATGGTTCACCTGTTTCAATTCTTGCAGTTAATAATCTAATCCATAAATTTCTTGCAGAAATAGTTTGTTGAACACTTCCATCAGCAGGACTTTTTAAAGCCCATTGTTCATCTGTTTCTACTGCTCTCATAAATGCATCAGAAACTAAAACACCGTGATGTAAATTTAATGCTTTTCTATTTGGGTCACCACCCGTTGGTCTTCTCATTTCAATAAACTCTTCTATCTCAGGATGATCTATTGGAAGATAGCATGCTGCAGAACCTCTTCTTAATGATCCTTGACTAATGGCCATAGTCAAAGAGTCCATAACTTTTATGAAAGGAATTATTCCTGAAGTTTTTCCAACTCTTCCAATTTTTTCACCAATAGATCTTAGGTTGCCCCAGTAGCTTCCAATTCCTCCACCCTTTGCTGCTAACCAAACATTCTCACTCCATAAATCAAGAATACCTCCCAAGCTGTCTGAAGCTTCATTTAAAAAACATGAAATTGGTAAACCTCTTTTAGTTCCACCATTTGATAAAACTGGAGTAGCAGGCATAAACCAAAGGTTGCTAATATAATTATAAATTCTTTGTGCATGTAAGTTATCATCAGAGTATGTGCTAGCTACTCTTGCAAACAAGTCTTGATAAGATTCGTTTAGACCAAGATATCTATCTTTTAAAGTCGCTTTTCCAAAATCAGTTAAGTTTGAGTCTTTTGATCTATCAATTTTAATTATGATACCTTTATCGTTTTGAAAAAGTTCTGTTTCGTTGTTTAACGAAAAAAGATCTGGTCTATTGCCTTTTGAGACCTCTTTAACTGCCGGGCTATATTCAGAGACAGCTTTTTTGAGGGCTTGAGAAAGAATCTTATTCATAAATTTTAATTATATTTTGTTATTAGTACGAAAACAACTATATGTTGTAGGCGTTTATCGTAAATATACTAAATAAACTTTTGTACAATAGAACATTTATAGAACGCGACAATATGATAATCAATAAAAAAATAAATAATTTTTCAAGAAATTAACATAATAAACAGTATGTAAATAACCAGTGAGCCAAAATATAAAAATAGATCCCTACGGTTTTAGAGAATATGACGCCCGATGGTTGTATGAGAAAGATATAAACCAATCTGGAATAGAGAATCTTGGAAGAGGGCTTGGAACACAGATAAAAATACATACCAAAAAAGACAATCCCAGAATCATAGTAGGTCATGATTACCGTTCCTATAGTGAAGAAATAAAAACTGCTCTCAAAAAAGGATTAATGTCTACGGGATGCAGCATAGAGGATATTGGTCTTTCATTGTCTCCCATGGTTTATTTTGCACAATTCAATTTAGATGCAGATGCAGTTGCTATGGTTACTGCAAGTCATAATGAAAATGGTTGGACTGGCGTGAAAATGGGAATCAAAAAAGGGCTAACTCATGCACCTGAAGAAATGAAGGAATTAAAAGAAATTACCTTAAATGAAAAATTTACAAAAGGTGAAGGTAATGAAAAACAAATAAAAGATTTTGATAAAATTTATAAAAGTGACTTAATTAGTAAAAATAAAATTAATAAAAAAATAAAAGCTGTGGTGGCTTGTGGGAATGGAACTGCAGGTATTTTTGCTCCAGATATTTTAAAAGGTATTGGTTGTGAAGTAATTGAATTAGATTGTAATTTAGATTGGAATTTTCCTAAATACAACCCAAATCCAGAAGATCTAGAAATGCTTCATGAAATAGCTAGAGCAGTCAAAGAAAACAATGCTGATATAGGTTTTGGATTTGATGGTGATGGAGATAGAGTTGGAGTTATTGACGATAAGGGTAATGAAATATTTTCAGATAAGATAGGTCTTCTGATAGCTAGAAATCTATCAAATAAACATAAAAATTCTAAATTTGTTGTAGATGTAAAATCAACAGGTCTATACTCAAAAGATAAAATCTTATCAGAAAACAATTGTGAAACAATTTATTGGAAAACAGGTCATTCTCATATTAAAAGAAAAGTAAATACTGAAAAAGCATTAGCAGGCTTTGAAAAAAGTGGTCATTTTTTCTTTAATCAACCATTAGGTTTTGGATATGATGATGGTATCAATTCAGCAATTCAAGTATGTCACTTATTGGATAATCAAAATAAAAAGATGAGTGAAATTATTAGTGAATTACCCAATACATTTCAAACACCAACCATGGCACCTTTTTGCAAAGATGAAGAAAAATATATAGTTGTTGAGAAACTAGTTAAGCAAATTAAAAATTTAAAAGAAAACAAAACTGAAATAGATGGCCAAGTTATTAATGATGTTTTAACTGTTAATGGAGTTAGGTTTTCATTGGAAGATGGTTCTTGGGGGCTTATCAGAGCTTCATCAAACAAACCATCTTTAGTTATTGTCACTGAAAGCCCAACATCAGATGATAGAAAGAAAAAAATCTTTGATTTTATTGACGATTTGTTACAAAAAACAGGTAAAGTCGGTGAGTATGATCAGAAAATTTAATTCTTTAAATTATCTTCATCGTTTTTATTTTCTAAATTATCGTTATCAGCTTTAGTTTCTAAATTATCGCCATCCTGATTATTTTCTTGTTCAGGAGTTTCGTCGCTATAAAACTTTCTAACCAATTCCTCTTCTTTAAGTCGTTGTTCTTCATCAAATTTTTTCTCCCATTCTTTCATTCGCCTATTTTCCTCATCCTCTCTCTCTTTTTGAGCAATTTCAGCTAATCGAATTCTCTCGTTTTCTTCTTCAATTCTTTTTTGTCTTTCTTCCTCTATTTTCAATTCTCTTTCTCTTTGACGTCTTTCGTTTTCTTTATTTATTCTCTCACGTTCTGCTTCTTTAATTTCTTTTTCTTTAATTCTTAATTCCTCTTCCTTGGCTCTTTGCTCGGCCTCCTCTTTTAATATCTGTCTTTGAATTTCCTGTTGTCTTTCGGTTTCTAGGTCTCTTAATCTTTCTTCCATTTCTTTAAGTTTTTCTTGCTCATATTTTAACTTTCTAGCTGCTTCTCTTAATCTTTGTTCTTCCTCAAGTCTATTTTTTCTTTCAATTTCTTTTAATCTTAATTTTTCTTGTCTTTCCTTTTCTTTTTCGTCTCTTTTCCTTTGAGCTTCAATTTCTTTATTTTTTAGTTGTTCTTCTTTAATTTTAATATTTTCTTCTCTAATTCTTTGTCTCTCTAACATTTTGAGCCTTAAATCTTCTTGCTTAAGCTTTCTAGCTTCCTCTCTAAGTTTTCTAGTTTCTTCGTCTTTAATTTTTTTCTGTTCTATTTTAATTCTTTGAGCTTCTATTTTTTGTCTTTTTTCTTCATTCTTTTTTTCTTGCTTTTCATTTTCAATAATTAATTTTTTTTGAAAAAGAAGTTTTTTTCTTTCTTCTTTTAGCTCATCCTGTTTAGCTTTTTTTGCTAATTTTTTTTCTAAAATTAATTCTCTTTTTTTTTCTTTTTCTAATTGTTTTTGTCGATCTTGGTCTTTTTTAACTTTGTTTTTTTTTATATTTTCTAAAAATGAGGAGAAATTTTTTTTAGTTTTATCTATAGGATCAAATAGATTCTTTTTAATATTTTTATTTATATCTTTTATTGAAACCATCTTTAAAAGTATCAATTAAAATAATAACACTAAATATTATGTATGGCTAAATTGAGTTTTTTTTTAAGACTAAATACAACTAAAAATTGTTTGGATTTCAAATAGTTGATAAAATGCATTTTCAACTAATAAGTGTTCATAAATATTTAAAGAATCACTTAAATTTTATATGTGAGGTGATGGAGGGAGACTGAAGTCACCTCTTTTTTTTACTTGTTATAATTTTAAGTATTCGTAAAAAAATTTAATCGATACTACTAAAAGAAAAATTCCAAAAAATTTACTAATTTTATTCTTATCAATACTATGAACTGTTTTAGCTCCTATTCGAGCCATGAAAGTTGTGATTGGTATAAAAATTAAAAAGGCTGGTATATTTATAAAACCAATACTTAGTGGAAGACTAGAATTTAAAAAACTTCCTGAGAGAAGAAATCCTATTGCTCCAAATAGAGCAATTAGAAAACCTATGGCTGCTGCACTTCCTATAGCTTTATTTATTGAATAACCAAAAAACTTAAGGATAGGCACATTCATTACAGCTCCTCCTATACCCATAGGAGCAGATATAAACCCAACAAGAAAACCAAGAATTACTTTTAAATGTAATTTCATTTTAACAATTATGTTTTGCTCCTTTTCTTTTATTAAAAGTAAGTAAATTCCTAAAAATAAGATCATTATAGAAAAAAATAAAACTAAAGATTTGGTTTTTAGAGAAGCTGCAAAAACAGTTCCAACAATAACTCCTAGTACAACAAAAAGACCGTAATTTTTTACAATATCAAAATCAACTGCTTTAAATTTATGATGTGTTAAAACTGAAACTGTAGATGTTGGTATTATGATTGCAAAAGAAGTTCCAACAGCAAGATGCATAACATATTGAGGATCAATTTCTAAAGAACCAAAAATAAAATATAAAAAAGGAACAGTTATCAACCCTCCACCTATACCAAATAATCCAGCCACAAAACCTACCGGAATAGCTGTTAAAGCCATTAATAAAATAATATAACTGTATTCGTTTGTTAGAATTGAATTAAGCAGACTGTCCTACTCTAGTATCTACATTGTTGTATTTAATTTTGTCTAAGATGTGATCAATTTTTTTCACGTCAGCATCTCTTACACACATGTTTTCACTTAAATATCTTTTCCAATAACTTGCACCTGTTTGACCATGAAATAAACCAAGAGTATGTCTCATAATTTGATTCAATCTTGTTCCTTTTTTTAATTCTTCTTTAACATAAGGAATGAGTTGTTCAATTACATCTTGTCTACTTGGAACATCATCATTATTAAAAATTTCTCTTTCAATATCTGCTAATAAATAAGGTGTATGATACGCAGCTCTTCCTATCATTACACCATCTGTTTTTTCTAAATGAGGTTTTATTTCGTCCACTGAGATTATTCCTCCGTTAATTATGATCTCTTCATTAGGAAAATCTTTTTTTAATTTATAAACATATTCGTATTTTAGAGGAGGAATATTTAAATTTTGCTTAGGTGTAAATTTACCTAACATTGCTTTTCTTGCATGAATGATGAAAGTTTTAACTCCAGTTGCTTTTAAGGTAGAAATAAAACTATGTAAATTTTCATAATCTTCTACATCATTGTAACCAATTCTTGTTTTTATAGTTACTGGTAGTTTTGTAACTGATTGCATTTTACTTAAACAATCTGCCACTAAATTTGGCTCTTTCATTAAACAAGCACCAAATCTATTTTTTTCAACTTTTTTACTAGGACAACCTAAGTTTAGATTAATTTCATCATAACCAAAATCTTCGCCTATTTTAGTGGCTTCAGCTAAAAGTTTTGGAGAAGAGCCTCCTAATTGAAGTGCTACAGGTTTCTCATTAATATTAAACTCCAATAACTTTTTTTTATCTCCTCTATTTATTGCTTCATCGACTACCATCTCAGTGTAAAGAAGAGTGTTTTTGGATATTAATCTTAGAAAAAATCGTTCATGACGATCTGTGCAATCCATCATAGGAGCAACTGATACTTTCCTATTCATGGTATAACTTTATATTATTTTTTTATGAGTTTGAAGCTTCAGTGTCATCTGAAGATGCGTCTGCTTCTTGATTTTCTGACTCTGAAACTTCGTCTAAAGAAACTTCTCCTTGCTCATTCATCGTTTCTTCTCCTACTGAATTATCAACTTCTGCTGTAGCTGTTTCAGATAGCTCAGCCAAATCTTCTTTTGTTACTTGAATTTTTTCTGGAGTTTTTCTTGCTCTTTTAGATGGTAAAATTGGGGTACCACTTTTTGAAATTTCACCTTTATATAGATTTTCAAAATCATCACCTATTTCTTCATCATCCTCAGCAGTATCGTCAACTTGCTCAACATGTTTTCTAAGTTTGTAAACAGCGCTATCAGTTAAATCTGAAACTTTAATTTTTTCTTCAGCAATTTCTCTTAATGAAATAACCGTATTTTTATCGTTATCTCTATCAATTGTTGGTTCTATTCCTGCATTAAGTTGAGTAGCTCTTTCTTTAGCAACTAGCACTAATTCGTATGGGCTCTCTACTTTATCTATGCAATCTTCTACGGTAACTCTTGCCATGCGGAGTATCTACACAGTGAGTCCTTAAAAATCAAGGGCTATTTTATAAATAATTTGGATTTAGTTTATTTTTAACTAAATAAAGAAGGATAATTGAGCCAAAGATATAAGTTCCTGAAACAACGGCTATCTGCTCAATTGAAAAACCAATATCAATCAAAAAACCAAATAAAGCTGTACCAAAAGCTGTCGAAAATACCATTAAAGCAGTTGTTAAGGCTTTTATAGATCCAATATATTTAACACCATAAATCTCAGCCCAAGTTGAGGAACCAAGAACGTTTGCCAAACCATTGGTGACACCAACTAAACCAAAAAATACAAAAGAAGAAATCGGTGCATTAAAATAGTAAAGAACTATAGTTCCAAAAAGAAGTGGGATATTCATATAGATTAATAATTTTCTACTTGAAAATTTATCAATTAAAAAACCAGATATAAAAAGAGTAATGACTGATAAAATAGAGTATGCCATAAATGATTGTGCAATTACATAAGGTCCCCACTCTTTAGATGAGGATATAAAAGACTGATAAACAAAAGATCCTGTTGCAATCCATGGCATTGCTAACATCGTCATACAAATGATGTAAAATCTATAATCTTTTAAAACTTCTATTCTTTTCCATTGTTTAATTTCTTTATTGTTCTCTTCAATTTTAGATTCTTCTCTAGTATCAAGTTTAATCTCTTTTACTAAAATAAATGTTGCAGCAGGCAAAACTAATATAACCAAAATAGAAATTGAAACCCAAATATCTCTCCATTCTATAAAAGTTAATAAAAAAACAATTAAGACTGGCATAACAAATTCGGCTAGTGACAATCCTAACCAACCTGTACTTAAAGCTCTGCCTCTATTTTTTTCAAAAAAACGAGATATGGTTGTTGTAGCTGTGTGACTTGATAATCCTTGTCCAGCTAAACGCATTAAAAAAATTCCTACAAATAGAAAAATAACTGATGAAATTTTTGAAAATATAAAACAGGAAGCTGACAAAAAAATTATTACATAAGATGCAAACTTTAGTATATTTACGTCATCAATTTTTTTTCCAATCCAAACTAAAACAATACTACTTAATAAAGTTGCTGATGCATAAATTGAGCCAAATTGTCCATGTGTAATTGATAAGGCGTCTCTTATACTAGAATTAAATAGGCCAAGAAAAAAACTCTGTCCAAAACTGGAAAAAAATGTAAAGATAAATCCAAATACAATTACTTTTAAACTTAAACTTTTAAACATAGAAAAAAATTATGACTTGTAATGTTGCTTTCATAGGTCTTGGGGTTATGGGCTACCCAATGGCTGGATATATATCAAAAGCCGGACACAATGTAACTGTTTTTAATAGAACTAAATCTAAAGCTGAAAAATGGATTGGTGAATATAAAGGTAAAATGGCCAATACACCTGCGGAGGCTGCAGATGGTGCTGATTTCATTTTTACATGTGTTGGTAATGATGATGATTTAAGAGAAGTAGCAACTGGAGAAAATGGATTGTTTAACACAGCAAAATCTGGTTCTATTTTTATTGATAACTCAACAGTATCTGCAGAAGTATCAAGAGAATTAAATAAAAAAGCAAATGATAAAGGGTTTAGTTTTTTAGATGCTCCTATTTCAGGAGGACAAGCTGGTGCTGAGGGTGGAATACTAACAGTAATGGTTGGTGGTGATGAAGAAGTGTTTAAAAAGGCCGAGCCTGTAATTGATTGTTATAGTAAAAAAGTAAAATTAATTGGTCCTTGTGGAAGTGGTCAGTTAACAAAGATGATGAACCAAATGTGTATTGCTGGAACAGTCCAAGGTCTATCTGAAGCAATCAATTTTGGAATTAACGCCGGTTTAGATATGGACAAAGTTATGGAAACAATATCCAAAGGTGCAGCTCAATCTTGGCAAATGGAAAATAGATATAGAACTATGACGGATGATAAGTTTGATTATGGTTTTGCTATTGATTGGATGAGAAAAGATCTAAAAATTGCAATTGAGGAAGCAAAAAAAAATGGTTCACCTGTGCCTATAACTGAAATTATTGATGGTTATTATGCTGAAGTTCAAGAAATGGGTGGAAACCGTTGGGATAGCTCAGGTTTGATTGCTCGATTAAAAAAGAAAAAATAATATTTGTGACGGATACAGTTCCTTATTACGAGGACTTTGCAGAGATCAAAAAGAAAATTTGGTCGATGTTAGATAAAGCTGTGAAAGACAGAGGTTCTCCTTTTAGAATACCAGTATTTATTTGTGGAGATCAATCTGATCTAGATGGAAGAATTGTAGTTTTAAGAAAATCAGACCAGTCAAATAATATAGTGCAATATCATAGTGACATTCGATCAGATAAAATAGGAAAGCTAAAAGCAAATAAAAATGCTGCAATGTTATTTTATGATAAAGATGAAAAGATACAGGTCAGATTAAAAGTAGAATGCATTATTAATCACAATAATGACGTAACCAAAGAGTCTTGGTCTAAAACGCAGCATATAAGTAGAAAATGTTATTTAGTTGATAATGGACCTGGAACTGAGTCAGATCTACCAACCTCTGGACTAAAACCAGAATTAGACAATTTTGATTACACCAAAGAACAAAGCGAAGAAGGTTACAAAAACTTTACTGTTATACAGTGTAAAATCAAATCTATAGAATGGCTTTATTTAGCAGCTAAAGGTCATCGAAGAGCAAAGTTTAATTTGGAAAATAATAAAGATACTTGGTTAGTTCCATAGATGGTTACTGGATATATATTTACAGCATTTCTTATTATTTTAGGTTTAGCTGTAATGAGATTTGGTAGCATTCATTTTAAAAAATTTAAAGAGGATAAAACCAAAATTAAATCAAAGTTTAGTGGACAATTATCTTTTTTAATTTTACTTTTAGCTATAATTGGGTTGATAGTTTATTCGATTAACGATCTCTTATTTAATTAAATAACTGACTATTTTTCTCATTTTGATATTTTTTTATCATTTAGCTTTGTCATTGCTCTGCCAGCAGAAAATGTATAATCATTGTCATCCATTAATTTTCCAGCTCCATCGTAAAGTTTCCAATTAAATTTTATTTTATCTTTTTGTTTTTTTCCTAGTTTTAAAATAGTTAATTCAATTTTTCTTGTCTTTCCCCCAGAAGATCCCTTAAATGTTCTTTTTTCACCTTCTTTCCAAATACCTAAAGGAAATTTACATCCATTTACAATTATTCTTCCACCACGCCTACTATCCCAAACTCTTCCAATACATTGTCCATCATTAGTAACTGTAAAAAGTTGGGTTTTTACTCCGCTTTGACCTTTTCTTGTTCTTTTATAAACTTTTATTAATTTTCCAGTTTGAGGATTTTTCCAATCTTCAGGGCCTACTATTTTTTTTCTTTTCTTTTCTCCAAAGACCAAATTGGCTTTTGTAAATTTAATTTCAGTATCATCGCGAATTTCCCCACCTGTGAATAATTCAAGTGGTATAAATCTTTCGTTTGCTTGAGATAATTGAGAAATTAAAGAAATTATTAAAATTATTAAAAGTTTTTTCATACACCTTTAATAATTATATTTGTACCTTCAGAATTATCTAGTCTAATTTGCTTTATTGGTTTGTACTCTTCAGAATTGTACCATTCTAATGCTTTTTCATAACTAGGGAATTTAAGAACAATGATTCTTGGAAATTTTGTCTCTCCATCAAAAATTTTAAATTCACCAGCTCTCACCAAAAATTCTCCACCAAATTTTTTTACAATTGGATTAACTTTTTCTACATACTCTTTGTAATTCTCAGGATTAGTTATTTTTAATTGTGCTATCACATAACCAGCTGGCATATTTTCCTCCTAAAAATCTAATTTAGCTAAACAATTTAATGAATTTTCGTGACTATATTTACTTAATCTTCTTGTTGTGGCACAACCCTTTAAATAAGGAAGTAATTGTGGATCCAATTCTGTTGGTGTTAAATAAGCACTTTTCTTTAAATCCATAGGACAATTTTTATTGGAATGACCATAATATTCAGTATTTTTTTTATCGATATTATTTGCATCACCCCCCATATCACTCATGATGTCTCCACTATAATTTAAGTGATCATTTTTTCCCCACCTACTATTTTTTTCTGTTACTGCACCAGGGGCACATAACTGTACAAAACCTAAGGCATGAAATATTTCATGAAGATGATGCTTCCATGAATCTTGAGTACCGTGACCTAAGTATGTGACACCAGATACAATTTCCACATTTCCTTTTTCTCCAAATAGCATTGCTTGCCCAACTTGTCCTCTTTCATCTCTGTATTTATCTTGGTAAAAAATGGTATAAATTTTTTTGGGATGGTAAAAACCATTCTTGACTGCCATACCTGTTAGATAAGTAGCTGCGTCATCTGCTTTAATTTGTTTTTTTGTTCTATCCACTCTTAAAAAACTTACATCAAGTCTACCATCTTTAGTTAAATCTAATCTTAATTCTTTTCCTTTTGTTTTCTTTTTCATATGTTTGTTAGCCCTCAAAACAATTTTTTCGATTACTCCTTTTGTATCAAATTGTTTATCTTTAGAGTCGGCAGCTAAAATATATATAGCATGAACTTGATAATCATCTGTCACATCTTCCTGATCAAATAAAGAACGTCCAGGTATCTCGTCCTCTCTATTTTTATATTTAAGATTATTTTTTTGATTTTTATATTTTACAAAATCATTATCATTTGATTTTACATTCCAACGTCCATCAAATGTAAAATCAATATCTTCGTCTGTCGTTTCATTGTTTTGTTTTTTTGCAAATGTTTTTTTAAACATTGCCATTCTTCTTTCAGATAATTGCCAAACTATATTTTGATTTTCTGAAAAAAGGAAACATTCTCCTGTACCGCGCTTTTTAGAATGTTTAGTGCAATTTTTAAAAGCTTTTGTGTGAGCTTTTTCAATGTTTTTAGAGGATTGCCAAGTCCACGAATATTCGCCGCTTGAAGTATCACATGCTAAATAAACTACTCCTTTAAGTTTTGGTTTTTTTTCCAGGTATTCTTGAAGCTCAAAGTAAGCATCTAGTGCACCTACTGCACACTTCAGACTATTTATTTTTCCTGGTTCTTTAATATCAGCTTGAGAATAATTAAAAAATGAAAAAAATAAAAATATTAAGAATAAAAATATTTTCATTTAAAATATTGATTTAGAGTATTTTTTCCAATTGTCTTGATAGTGTTTTGTGTTTTCTAAGACTGCTTTCTTTTCTTCTTCTGTAACTTCTCTAATTACTTTACCTGGTGAACCAACAACTAAAGAGTTATCAGGAATGACTTTATTTTCTGTAATTAAAGCTTTAGCACCGATAATACAATTTTTGCCTATATTGGCTTTATTAAGAATTACAGCTCCAATACCTATCAAACTATTATCTCCAATAGTACATCCATGAAGCATTACTAAATGACCAATAGTTACATTTTTTCCTACTTTTAATGGGCAACCTGGATCTGTGTGTAATATACTTCCATCTTGTACATTGGATCCTTCGCTAATATAAATATTTTCAATATCTCCTCTTAAAACTGCATTAAACCAAATACTTGTATTTTTTTCTAAAGTAACATCTCCTATTATTGTAGCATTCGGAGCTACCCAATTTTCGCCAGAGTTTTTTGGTTTTTTATCTTTTAAATCATAAAACATAATCTATATATTTTACATTATGCCTATACAAACTCCAATATGTGATTTTGGTCAAAAAGCTGTTCCATTTGAATTAAAATCTACTGATAATAAAATTCTTTCATTAGACGATGTCAAAGGTGAAAATGGAACTTTGATAATGTTTATTTGTAATCATTGTCCGTATGTAAAAGCTATTACAAAAGAATTAGTTGAAGATTGCAATGAATTAAAAAAAATTGGTATCAACTCAGTTGCTATCTGTTCAAATGACTTTGTTAATTATCCAGAAGACTCGTTTGATAACATGATCAAGTTTTCAAATGAAAATCATTTCAATTTTCCTTATTTACACGATGAAACTCAAAAAATTGCTAAAGCATATGATGCTGTATGTACTCCAGATTTTTTTGGCTATAATAAAAATTTAGAACTTCAATACAGAGGACGACTAAGAGAACTTAAAAAATTTATTCCAGTTAAAGACGGAGAAAGTGATCTGCTAACAGCTATGAAACAAATAGCTGAAACTGGAAAAGGTCCAGAAGATCAAATACCCAGCGCAGGCTGTGGTATTAAATGGAAGTATGATTAATGTATTTAATTGTAACTAGGTCATTCCCACCTGAACTTGGTGGTATGCAAAATCTAATGTGGGGCCTTTCAAGAGAACTATCTAAAAACTTTATGATAAAAGTTTTTGCAAATCATATAGAAGGTCATAAAGAATTTGATGAGCAAGCCTCTTTTTCGATCGAAAGAGTTGGAGGGATTAAATTGCTTAGAAAATATAGAAAAGCACAATTAATTAATGAATATATCAAAGAAAATAAAATAGATGGAATTATTGCTGACCATTGGAAAAGTTTAGAACTTATTAAAACCTCTAAGAAAAAATACTGCTTAATTCATAGTAAAGAAATCAACTATCCTAAAGGTTCTAGTCAAAACAAAAGAGTGATTAGTGTTTTAAATAATGTTGAAAAAGTTATAGCAAATTCTCAGTTTACAAAAAATCTAGCGATAGAACTTGGTGTTAATGAAAATAAAGTAATTGTAATAAATCCAGGTGTGGATCCTGCTGAAGAATTAAATAAAAAAACTTTAGATAAAGTTGAAAGTATACTTAAAGTTAAAAATCCAAGACTAATTACAGTTTCAAGATTTGATAAACGTAAAAATCATGAAAAAACAGTAATGGCTTTAAGGAATTTAAAACAAATTTATCCTGATATTGTTTACATTTGTGTTGGATATGGAGAAGAAGAGGAAAATATTAAGAAGCTGGTAAAAGAACTAGATCTTGAAGCACAAGTTATGTTTTTTAAAGATATTAGTAATGATTTAAAAAATGCATTAGTTTCAAAATCAAATGTCTTTGTAATGCCATCCGTAATTCATAAAAAATCAGTTGAGGGTTTTGGTATAGCTTATGTTGAGGCAGCACAATACGGTGTTCCATCAATTGGTGGTAAAGATGGTGGAGCTGCAGATGCAATTAACCATGAAAAAACTGGTCTAATATGTGATGGAAATAATCTTGAAGACATTTATTCATCTATTAATTCTTTGCTGAAAAATAAAAAATATTTAGAGCTTGGGAAAAATGCAAAAGAATTTGTGAATAAATTTCAATGGTCAAAAATAATTGAAGAATACAAAAAGATACTAAATTGATTTCAAATAATAAATTAGCAATTTTTTTAATTATAATCTCAGTTTTTTTTGCAACTTTGATGTTAACTTTTTTGAAATTAGCGCAAGAGGAAGTTAATGTTTACGTAGCAGGATTTTTTAGGTTTTTTATAGGTCTGTTAATTATCTTGCCATATATAATTAAAACAAATTTTACCGTTTTTAAAACTACCCATATAAAAAAACATTTTTTTAGATCTATTTTAAATTTACCAGCGATGCTTTTATACTTTTCTACTTTAGTAATGCTGCCTATAGAAAAGGTTACGGCAATTTCTTTTGTAGTACCACTTATAGTGACTGTACTTGCCGTATTTTTTCTCGGAGAGAAAATTTATATTTATAGAACCTTGGCTTTAATACTGGGTTTTGGTGGAATGCTGATAATTATAAGACCAGGTATAATTGATATTTCCAAAGGAGTTTATATGGCTCTATTTTCATCCTTTCTTTGGTCAGTTGTTATAATTATAACAAAACAAATTTCTAAAGATGATAGTTCAATTACAATATTGGCATATCAATCAGTTTTTATGACTTTTTTTAGTTTTATTGTTGTTTTATTTTTTTGGGAAACTCCAAGTATAAAAACTTTAATTTATTTAATTTTGGCTGCAATAAGTGGAACTATTCTACATTTGGCGCTAAATCACTCATATAAACTTGTTGATGTGAGTATGACACAACCATATTCCTTTTTAAATCTAGTCTTTGCTTCTATTGTCGGATTTTTTGTATTCAGTGAAAAACCTGACCTTTTTACATGGATCGGTGCGAGTATAATATTTTTAGGTGTATTTATAATCTCATATAGAGAAATGAAATTAGATAAAGAAATAATTAGAAAAAGAATAGATATTAAATCTTAAATTTTTTTCTTAAAAGTTTTATAAATATGCCAAACAACTATTAAAATTGTTGTAGCCAAAATACATGTAGTTAAGGTTCTATCCCACAAGAATTCCCACGAACCGTTACTTAATAATAATGATCTTCTCAGATTTTCTTCCATTAATCCCCCAAGAACAAAAGCTAAAATGAGAGGTGGCATTGGAAAATCATATAATCTTAAGAATGTTGCTAATACAGCAATCCCAATCATTAGATAGATATCAAAATTATTAAAAGACATTACATAAATACCTGTAACAGAAAAAAATAAGATCAAAGGAATTAAATAATTTTTAGGTACAGCAAGAATTCTAGCAATGTAGGGAATTAGTGGTAAGTTTAAAATTAGCAATATTACCATACCAATATACATAGACATAATAATTGACCAAAAAATTTCGGGATTGGTCATATAAAGTCTAGGACCAGGTTGAACTCCAAAACCTAATAACGCTCCTAACATTACAGCTGTAGTTCCACTTCCAGGAATTCCTAAAGTAAGCATTGGCACAAAAGAACCTGAACAGGCAGCATTATTTGCAGTTTCTGGTGCAGATAAGCCATTTACACTCCCTTTACCAAATTTTTCTTTCTCTTCGTCACTAACTACGTTTCGTTCCATTCCATAGGCTAAAAAAGATGCAATTGTTGCACCAGCTCCCGGAAGAACACCAATTAAAAAACCTATTACTGATGATCTTGGGATTGTTTTATACATTTTTGTTCGTTCTTCTTTATTGATCTTTATTGAACCAAGTTCAGTTAAAGAAACTTGTTTAGCAGCACTGGTTGGATCGTTTCTTTTTAAAATAATGGTTAATGCCTCACTCATTGCAAATGTTGCCATAACAACAAGTACGAAGCTAATCCCATCAGTTAAATTCATATTATCAAATGTAAATCTTGTAATATCAGACAAACTATCTTGACCAACTGATGCTAACATCAAGCCTAGCACTACCATCATCATTGCTTTTAAAAATTGTCCTTTAGATGAAAAAGCAGCAATCGCTGTTAAACCTAAAATCATTAACGCAAAATAATCAGGTGATCTAAATGATAGACTTACTTTTGATAAACTTGGTGCCATAAACAACAAATAAATTGCAGATAATGTTCCACCTGCAAACGAACTCCAAGCTGCAATAGCTAATGCTTTTCCTGCTTTACCTTGTTGTGCCATAGGATAACCATCGAATGAAGTTGCTACAGTTCCGGGAACTCCGGGTGCATTTAATAATATAGAAGAAGTAGATCCACCAAATACCGCTCCATAATAAACCCCAGCCATCAAAATCAATCCTGTAGCAGGATCAAAACCATAAGTAATTGGTATCATTAGTGCGATAGCAGTCATAGGACCAAGGCCAGGAAGCATTCCAATAATTGTTCCAAAAAAACAACCAACCATAACCATCAATATGTTCTGAAAAGTAAGTGCCGTTGTTAATCCAATTAATATTCCTTCGATCATCCCATAACTCCTATTGATTGTAAGAATGGATCTCTTAAATATATATCGAGAATACCGTGGAGCAGATACATAAAGGCAGCAACAAATGGAAAGGATAATAAAAACATTAAAATCCACCTTCGTTCTCCTAAAAAATAATATGAAGCAAATAAAAAAAATGAAGTGGTTAAAAAATAACCAATTTTTAAAATAGTAGCTCCATAAATAATAGCAATTAATATAAGAATACCTGTTTTTTTGTATTCTAAATTTTTATGATCAACCTTAATAGTATTTGGGTCTGGTAAAATAAGTTTTAATCCAGAAAAAAATAAACCTGCATAACCTAAATAAATTGGGAATGTTCTGGCATTAAATGGTGCATTTTCATCAAATGCAAAAACTTGAATTTGATAAGCGGTATATAAATAAAATGCTGAAAAAATAAAAAAGAGCAGTGATATAATTTTGGTAGTATTTATATTCACTGCTCTAATTTTAAATAATCCTAAGGATTATATCACTCCTAGTTTTTTCATAAGAGCTGTCATTTCTTGAGTTTGTTTTTCTAAGAAAGAAACAAACTTGCCTTCTGGATTGTAAATATTAACCCAAGCATTTCTTGCTCTGACAGTTTCCCATTCAGGAGTTTTTTGTACATCGCCAAGCATTTTTGCAATGGCTGATCTGTCAGCATTACTCATACCTGGAGGGCCAAAGAAACCTCTCCAATTAACGAATTGTACATCGTATCCTTGTTCTTTAAGTGTTGGTGCATCTGGTGCATCAGAAACTCTTGAAGGAGCAGTAATACCAATAATTCTTACTTGGTCTCTTGCACCCATCAATTCACCCAAACCAGTTGAAATGATTTGAGTTTCTCCAGATAAAAGTCCAGCTAATGCTTTTCCACCTGCATCATATGGAATGTATTGAACAGCATTTGGATCTGCACCTGCAGCTTGGAAAGCTAAAGCTCCAATTAAATGATCCATACTTCCTCTTACCGATCCTCCAGCCATTTTAACTGAATTTGGATCTTTCTTATATGCATCGACTACATCTTTAAAATTTTTAAAAGATGAATTTTTTGCAACCGCAATTGCACCGTAGTCACCAATTACACCAGCGATTGGCACAACATCTTTATAAGATAAAGTTCCGCTACCTTTTACATAACCTTTGTGTCTAGTTATTGA
>CACPPK010000010.1 GCA_902635845.1 uncultured Pelagibacteraceae bacterium
TGAAAATTTAAAAACTTCAGGAATAAAAGATGCTTTTAGAAAAGTTAACGGTTTTAAAAAAGAGGATTATTCTTTTGAAATAGTTAGAAAAGGGAAGGTGGTTTCAAGAAGAAGATTTGATCATTTTTTCACATCAGATGATATTAAGATAATGAAAATTGAATACTTGCATTCTTATAGATTAGAAAAACTAAGTGATCACTCTCCTATAATGATAGATTTTGAATTATAGCTTTAATTATATATTTCGTCACACTAGCGTTACACTTACTTAAGAAATCTGATTAAAACTAAAATTCTGAAAAAAAATTAACGTTGATTTTGTTGAATGATGGTGCCCCCGCACGGATTCGAACCGCGGACCTATTGATTACAAATCAATTGCTCTACCAGCTGAGCTACAAGGGCATGCGCAATAATTATTAACTATTTGTTAAATAATCAACTATTTTTTTTTATATAACTTAAGTGATGAAACACAATTGCTGCACTATTTGAGATATTTAAACTTTCAATATCTTCATTAATATTAATTTTTACAAAAAAATCAGCATATTTACTTGTATGCTGCCTCATACCAAATCCTTCTGATCCAAATAGAAGGATGTTATTTCCTTCCCATTTTATTTCTGTAAAATCTTTTTGACCTTTTGCATCAAACCCATAAACCCAGAAATTTTTTTCTCTCAAATTTTTTAAAGTGGAATTAATATTAGATACTTGGAATATTTTTACGTACTCCATGCATCCACTAGCTGATTTGTACATCAACTTACTATCATTTGGAAAATGTCTTTCTTTAATTATCAATCCATCAATATCAAATGATGCAGCACTTCTGATCAATGAACCAATATTTCTTGGATCAGTAACCTCATCAAGACAGACAAGTGTTAAATTATTTTTATCTTTTATAAATTGTTTTAGATCTGGTTGATCCAAATGTTCAATCTCTGCAACATAACCATTATGCATTAATTGTTCTTTAGAAGTATATTTGTCTAATTCTTTTTTAGATTTAAAGTAAACTTTAACATCCTCTAAAATGTTTTTATTTGGGTTTTTTCTATGAATATTTTTTTTAGACTCCTCTGTTAAAAATACTCTTAAAACCTTTCTTTTAGGGTTTCTAAGAGCCTCAATAACTGCGTGTTGACCAACAATGAAAAATGATGATTTATTCATAAGTTTGTATCTGTTTTATACGGTTTTTTTAATATTTTCCTATTAAATCACGTATTGCATTTGCATAAATAAAATATATAAAACGCTTGTTATTTGAAGCTTTATTGAACAAGGGGACACTTCCCCAAAGGAGGGGTTCCAGAGCGGTCAAATGGGGCGGGCTGTAAACCCGTTGACTTCGGTCTTCGAAAGTTCGAATCTTTCCCCCTCCACCATTTAATAAATTTTAGATAACATGGAGTGTTACTCTTGGGGTTGTGCGGGTGTAGTTCAATGGTAGAACGCTAGCCTTCCAAGCTGGATGTAAGGGTTCGATTCCCTTTACCCGCTCCAAGAAAATAAAATTGAAAATGAAAACAAATAAACTGAGGTAAAAAGTAATGTCAAAAGAAAAATTTGTAAGAAATAAACCCCACTGTAACATTGGGACTATTGGTCATGTCGACCATGGTAAAACAACTCTTACTGCCGCGATTACAAATGTATTAGCACAAGCGGGCGGTGGAACTGCAGTTGCTTATGATCAAATTGATAAAGCACCTGAAGAAAAAGAGAGAGGTATAACAATTTCAACAGCACACGTTGAGTATGAAACAGAAAAAAGACACTATGCTCACGTAGACTGTCCAGGTCATGCTGACTATGTTAAAAACATGATCACTGGTGCTGCACAAATGGATGGAGCCATATTAGTTGTTAACGCAGCTGACGGTCCAATGCCACAAACTAGAGAACACATTCTTTTAGGAAGACAAGTTGGTATTCCTGCAATTGTTGTTTACTTAAATAAAGTAGACCAAGTTGATGATAAAGAAATGATTGATCTTGTAGAAGAGGAAATTAGAGAACTGTTAACATCATACAAATATCCTGGGGATAAAACACCAATCGTTAAAGGTTCAGCTTTAGCTGCAGTTGAAGGTAGGGATGATGAAAT
This sequence comes from uncultured Pelagibacteraceae bacterium, assembly GCA_902635845.1. Taxonomy (GTDB): domain Bacteria; phylum Pseudomonadota; class Alphaproteobacteria; order Pelagibacterales; family Pelagibacteraceae; genus Pelagibacter. Next base: position 2,123 of record CACPPK010000010.1, read on the forward strand.
TGGAAAAAATTCAATTTTAGAATTAATGAAAGCTGTTGATGAACATATTCCACAACCAGCTAGAGAGGTTGATAAACCATTCTTGATGCCAATTGAAGATGTTTTTTCAATTTCTGGAAGAGGAACAGTAGCAACTGGTAGAGTTGAGTCAGGTGTAATTAAAACTGGAGAAGAAGTTGAAATAGTTGGAATTAGAGAAACCAAAAAATCAGTTTGTACTGGAGTTGAGATGTTTAGAAAGCTTTTAGATTCTGGTGAAGCTGGTGATAACGTTGGAATTTTATTGAGAGGTATTGAAAGAACTGATATCGAAAGAGGCCAAGTTCTTTGTAAGCCTGGTTCAATTACTCCACACACAAAATTTGAAGCTCAAGCGTATGTGCTTAAAAAAGATGAAGGTGGAAGACATACTCCATTCTTTACAAAGTACAGACCACAGTTTTATTTTAGAACAACAGATGTTACAGGTGAAGTAGAATTACCAGCTGGAACTGAAATGGTTATGCCAGGTGATGATGCAAAATTTACTGTTAAACTAATTACACCAATTGCAATGGCAGAAAAATTAAACTTTGCAATTAGAGAAGGTGGAAGAACTGTTGGAGCAGGAGTAGTAACTAAAATTATAGAGTAACTCTATAAATAGGAGTGTAGCTCAATTGGTAGAGCGCCGGTCTCCAAAACCGGAGGCTGAGGGTTCGAGTCCCTCCGCTCCTGCCAATTTGAGCTTATAAATTATGAGAAACCCGATTAAATTTATACAGGAAGTTAAACAAGAGGCTTTTAAAGTTACTTGGCCAACTTGGAAAGAGACATTGCAAGGTGCTTTAATGGTTTTTGTTATGGCAGTTGTTATGTCTTTATTTTTTCTTCTTCTAGATCAGGTTTTAAAATTTTTCTTAGAACTTTTACTAAAAGTGAGTATTTAATGAAAAATTGGTACATTGTTCAGTCGCATTCTAGTTTTGAGAATAAAGTAGCTTCTTTAATTAAAGAGGAGGCAGATAAAGCTAAAATAGCTGATAAGTTTGAAGAGATTATAGTACCTACCCATGATGTTACAGAGGTTAAAAGAGGTAAAAGAATTCAAAGAAAAAAGAAATACTTTCCTGGATACGTATTAATAAAGAGTGAGATGGATAATAATATTTATCACATGATTAAGAATATAAAGAGAGTTAGTGGTTTCTTGGGTACAAAAGGTATTCCTGTTCCGGTTTCAGATAAAGAAGTAGAGAAGATTTTAGGTCAGATTAAGGATGGTGTTGCTCAACCAAAATCAGGCGTAGATTACAGTGTAGGTGAAAAAGTTCAGGTTGTAGATGGTCCATTTGCATCATTTACTGGAATGATTGAAGAAATTGATGAAGAAAAAGCTAGACTTAAGGTGTCAGTTTCTATATTTGGTCGTCCTACACCGGTAGATTTAGAATATAATCAGGTTGAGAAGGTAAGTTAATGGCAAAAGAAATTAGTGGATTTATAAAATTACAAATTAAAGGTGGTCAAGCCAATCCAGCTCCCCCAGTTGGTCCTGCTTTAGGTCAACGTGGTGTAAATATTATGGAGTTTTGTAAAGCTTTTAATGATAAAACTAAGTCAATGGCAGGTAAGCCTGTTCCGGTTGAAATTACAGTTTATAAAGATAAAAAATTCGATTTTAAAATTAAATCACCACCAGCATCTTTTTATATAAAAGAAGCGGTAAAACTTAAAGGTGGATCTAAAGAACCTGGAAGAAACATTGTTGCTTCAATTTCAAAAAAACAATTAGAGGGTATAGCAAAAGAAAAAATGAACGATTTAAACGCTCATGATATCGAGGAAGCTATAAAAATTATTGCAGGATCAGCAAGATCAATGGGCATTGAGGTTAAAGAATAATGGCATCTAAAAGATTTAAAAAATTACCTGAAAAGACTAAAGACTTAAGCGCAGAGACTATTGAAAAATTGTTACCTGATCTTAAAAAAAACTGTACAACTAAATTTGATGAGTCTTTAGATTTAAGTTTTCAAATAAATAACAAACAAAAGAAAAGTGAAGTTAATATTAGAACTGTAGTTAATTTGCCCGGTGGAACAGGTAAGAAAGTTAAAGTTGCTGTAGTTTGTGAGGATAACAAAGCTCAAGATGCAAAAGATGCAGGTGCAGATATTGTGGGTGGAGATGAGTTTGTTGAAAGAATTAAAGGTGGAGAATTAAGTTTTGAAAAATTAATTTGTACTCCAGGAATGATGATTAAACTTTCTAAATTAGGGAAAGTTTTAGGGCCAAAAGGTTTAATGCCTAATCCTAAGCTTGGTTCAGTTTCTGAAAATATCAAAGAAGCTGTAACTAATGCTAAATCTGGTCAAGTAGAAATTAGAAACGATAAAGACGGAAACATTGGAGTTAGCATTGGTAAAAAATCTTTTAGTGATGATCAATTACTAAAAAACTATAATGCAATATTAGATGCTTTAGAAAAAGAGAAATCAAACAATACATTAAAAGGTGATTTAATTAGAAGTGTTTTCGCTACGTCAACAATGGGTGTTTCATATAAAGTTAAATTAGGAAAATCGATATAGTTATGATGAACAAAGAACAAAAGAAAAATTATATTGAAGAAATGACTAGCAAATTTGAAAACAGCAAAGCTGTTATGGTTACTCATTATCAAGGTTTAACCATGACTCAGTTAGATGAATTAAGAGCCAAAATGAGAGAACATGGAATCATATTTAAAATAACAAAAAACAGAATTACAAAATTAGCTTTAGAAAAAACAAAGTGTAAAGATCTATCAAATTTATTTACTGGTCCTACGGCAGTTGCATTTGGAGAAGATGCTATAATGTCAGCAAGGATTCTTTCAAAATTTGCAAAAGATAATGAAAACCTAAAATTGATCGGTGGAATCATGGATGACGAGGTCTTAGATCAGGCCGGTGTCCAAAATGTAGCAAGTTTACCTACATTAGATGAAGCAAGAGCTAATATTGTGGGTATTTTGAACGCTTCTGCATCTAAATTAATTAGTATTTTGCTTGCACATTCAGAAAAAATGAGTAGTTTGTCGGCAGAAAATTCTGAAACACAACCCAAAGAGTAAAACATATGCCTGACCTAAACAAAATTATTGAAGACTTATCTAGTTTGACTGTTGCAGAGGCAGCTGAACTATCAAAACAATTAGAAGAAAAATGGGGTGTAACTCCAATGGCAGCAGCGGCTCCAGCAGCGGCCGGTGGTGCAGCTCCAGCAGAAGATAAAGATGATTTTACAATCATGCTTCTTTCTGCGGGTGATAAAAAAATTAATGTTATTAAAGAAGTAAGAGCAGCTACTTCATTAGGTTTAAAAGAAGCTAAAGATCTTGTAGAGGGAGCACCAAAAGAAGTTAAATCAGGTGTAAATAAAAAAGAAGCTGAAGAGATCAAAGCTAAGTTAGAAGCTGCTGGCGCTAAAGTAGAACTTAAATAAATTAAATAGAAAGAATTCGAATACTGATTATTTTTAATCAGTATTTAAAGACATAAATGCAATTATCTTTTACTGAAAAGAAAAACATTAGAAAAAGTTTTGGTAAACTGAAAGAGAGTTTATCTATTCCTAATTTAATTGAAGTACAAAAAAACTCTTACAAAGAATTAACTGAATTTAATTCAGAAGCAGCTGAACTTACAAAAGGTTTTGATAGGGTTTTTAAAAGTATTTTTCCAATAGAGGATTTAAATGATAAAGCAACTTTAGAATATGTTTCTTACAGATTAGAGAAACCAAAATTTGATGTTGAGGAATGTATAGCAAGAGGTCTTACATACTCATCAGCACTTAAATGTACATTAAGACTAGTCGTTTATGAAATAGATCAAGAAAACAATACTAAAGATATTTTATCTGCAAAAGAGCAGGAAGTATATATGGGTGAAGTTCCAATGATGACTAACAGTGGAACTTTTATTACTAACGGTGTTCAAAGGGTTGTTGTAAACCAAATGCATAGAAGCCCTGGTGTATTTTTTGATCATGATAAAGGAAAAACTCATGCAAGCGGTAAACTTTTATTTAATTGTAGAGTTATACCTAATAGAGGTTCTTGGTTAGACTTCGAATATGATGTAAAAGATTTCTTATATTTTAAAATTGATAGAAAAAAGAAAATTTTTTCATCTACTTTATTATTGGCTTTAGGTTATACAAAATCAGAAATAGTAGATGAATTCTATGAGAGTGAACAATATACTTTTGATACAAAGACAGAGAAATGGAAAACTAAATTTAATCCAGAGAACTATAAAGCTAAAAATTTCTCGGAAGAAGTAATTGATGCTAAGACAGGTCAAGTAGTAATTAAATTAGGTGACAAGATTAATTTTTTAAGTGCAAAAAAATTAGCTAACGATGGTCTGAAGGATATACTTGTTTCAAGAGAGTCATTGTTTGGTAAATTTTTACATAGAGATATCAAAGTTAACGAAGAGGAAGATGGTACATTTAAAATTGGTACTGAATTGAACGATACAATTATTCAGCAAATTTTAGATGCAAATATACATTCTATCCAAATTTCAGTTACAAACTCTATAAATAAAGGACCTTATCTACTTACGACTATTTTGGCAGATAAAAATAACAATAAAGACGAGGCTATCACAGAAATTTATAAAATGTTAAGACCTGGTGAGCCGCCAACAATAGAGATAGCAACTCAAATATTTAATAATCTTTTCTTCAGCTCAGACAGGTATGATTTATCTGATGTAGGAAGAGTTAAAATGAACTCAAGATTAAATCAAGAATGTTCAGATAAAATTACAATATTAAGGAATGATGATATAATTGCAATAATTCACAAAATGTTAGATTTACGTGATGGTAAAGATGATGTTGATGATATCGATCACCTAGGAAATAGAAGGGTGCGTTCTGTAGGGGAGTTAGTTGAAAACCAAGCAAGAATTGGTGTTTACAGAATGGAAAGAGCTATTAAAGAAAAAATGACTACGCTAGATGTTGAGTCAGCAATGCCTCAAGATCTAATTAATGCAAAACCATTAACTGTTTCTTTGAAAGATTTTTTTGCAAGTTCTCAACTTTCTCAGTTTATGGACCAAACAAATCCATTATCTGAAATTACTCACAAGAGAAGAGTTTCAGCGTTAGGTCCAGGTGGTTTAACTAGAGAAAGAGCAGGATTTGAAGTTCGAGACGTCCACCCAACTCACTATGGAAGAATTTGTCCAATTGAGACACCAGAGGGTCCAAATATTGGCTTGATTAATAGTTTATCAACTTATGCTAAAATTAATAAATATGGTTTTATCGAAAGTCCATATAAAAAAGTTAAAAATGGTGTTGTACAAGACAAAGTTGAATACTTGTCAGCAATGGAAGAAACTAAATTCACTATTGCTCAAGCGAACACAAAACTTGATAAAAACGGAAAAATTACTGAAGAGTTAGTTTCATGTAGACAGAATCTAAACTTCCTTTTATCAAAACCTGATTCTATTGATTACATTGATGTATCACCAAAACAACTTGTTTCAGTTGCAGCTTCATTAATTCCGTTCTTAGAAAATGATGATGCTAACAGAGCATTGATGGGATCAAACATGATGAGACAAGCAGTTCCATTGTTAAAGCCAGAGTCACCTCTTGTAGGAACAGGAATTGAAAGCGATGTAGCTTTAGATTCTGGAGTCACTATTGTTGCTAAGCGTGACGGTATTGTTGATAAAATCGATGGTAAAAGAATTGTAATTAAAGTAACTGAGGAAACAGATTTCAGTAAATCTGGTGTAGATATTTATAATCTTCAAAAATTTAAAAGATCGAACCAAAATACTTGTATTAACCAAAGGCCTCTTGTTAGAGTTGGTGATAAAGTTAAATCTGGAGATATTATTGCAGATGGTCCATCAACAAAATTAGGTGAGCTAGCGCTAGGTAAAAATGTAACCGTAGCATTTATGCCCTGGCAAGGTTACAACTTTGAAGATTCAATTTTAATCTCAGAAAGATGTGTTACAGATGACGTATTCACATCTGTTCATATTGTTGAATACGAAATAATGGCGAGAGATACAAAGCTTGGTGAAGAAGAAATTACAAGAGATATACCAAATGTAAATGAAGAAGCTTTAAAAAACCTTGATGAGTCAGGAGTAGTTTATATTGGTGCAGAGGTAAATGCTGGAGATATTTTAGTTGGCAAAGTTACTCCAAAAGGAGACTCAGCATCTGGTCCTGAAGAAAAATTATTAAGATCAATTTTTGGAGAAAAAGCTATAGATGTAACAGACACATCTCTAAGAATGTCTAGAGGATCAAGTGGAACGGTAGTTGATGTAAGAGTATTCAATAGACATGGAATTGAGAAAGACGAAAGATCAATAACTATTGAAAGAGCTGAGATTGAGCAAGTTCAACAAGATAAAATTGTCGAGGAAGAAATATTAGAACGAAGTATTAAACAAAGAGCATCACAATTTCTGTCAGGATCATCTTTAACCAAAAAAGTAAAAGATTTATCTGAAGGAACTAAGTTAGATTTTGATACAATTAATAAATTATCAATTAATGATGTCTTTAAAATCACTGTAGGAAATGTAAATGACGAAGCAACATTAGCTCAATTAAAAGATCAATACAATAAAGCAAAAGAAGACATAACAGAGAGATTTGAAGATAAAGTTTTAAAAATTAGAAGTGGTGATGATTTATTACCAAGTGTTATGAAAATGGTAAAAGTATTTGTTGCTATAAAAAGAAGATTAAGACCTGGTGATAAAATGTCAGGAAGACATGGTAATAAGGGAGTTGTAAGTAAAATTGTGCCTGTTGAGGATATGCCGTACAGAGAGGATGGTAGACCAGTTGATATTGTTTTAAATCCCCTAGGTGTTCCAAGTAGGATGAACGTTGGTCAAATTCTAGAGACACATTTGGGTTGGGCATGTAAAGAATTTGGTGAACAAGTTAAAAATTTAGTAAATGAAAATAACAAAAAAATTGAAAGAACAGAAAAAATCGAAAAATTCTTAAGATCTGTTTATGGAGAAGAAATTTTTAATGATAAAGTTGACAAGTTAAGCAAGAGTGAATTTAAAGATCTTTGTGAAAATTTACAGAATGGTATCGCAATCTCAACGCCTGTTTTTGATGGAGCTAAAGAAAAAAATGTTACTGAGATGCTTGAACTAGCAAATTTACCAGGATCTGGACAAACATATTTATGGGATGGTAGAACAGGTGAGAAGTTTGATAGACCAGTTACCGTTGGGATAATCTACATGCTAAAACTTCACCACTTAGTCGAAGATAAAATTCATGCAAGATCTACAGGACCTTACAGTTTGGTTACACAACAACCACTTGGAGGTAAAGCACAGTTAGGTGGTCAAAGATTTGGTGAAATGGAAGTATGGGCACTTGAGGCGTATGGTGCATCATACACATTACAGGAAATATTAACTGTTAAATCCGATGACGTTGCAGGAAGAGTTAAAGTTTATGAAACTATAGTTAAAGGTGAGGAAAACTTTGAATCAGGAATACCGGAATCATTTAACGTATTAGTCAAAGAGATTAAATCATTAGCATTAAATGTGGAGCTTAATTAATGAAAAAAGAATTAACAGATCTATTTAAGGGCAGCGAAATTTCAGAAGCTCAAAATTTTAATAGCATTAAAATTTCACTTGCTAGCCCAGAGAAAATTAAATCTTGGACATTTGGTGAAATTAAAAAGCCTGAAACAATTAATTATAGAACGTTTAGACCTGAAAAAGATGGTTTGTTCTGTGCAAGGATTTTTGGACCAATAAAAGATTATGAGTGTTTATGCGGTAAGTATAAACGAATGAAATTTAGAGGAATTATATGTGAGAAATGTGGTGTTGAGGTTACAAAATCAAATGTAAGAAGAGAAAGAATGGGCCACATTAACCTTGCTACACCAGTAGCACATATTTGGTTCTTGAAGTCTCTTCCAAGCAGAATTGCTTTAGCCGTAGACATGAAATTGAAAGAAATAGAGAGAGTTCTTTATTTTGAAAACTTTATAGTAATAGAACCTGGTTTAACTGGTTTGCAGAAAAATCAACTCTTAAATGAGGAAGAATTAGCAAAATACCAGGATGAGTTTGGTGAAGAAAGTTTTACAGCAGGAATAGGGGCAGAAGCTGTTCTTGAGATGCTGAAAAATTTAGATTTAGAATTAGAAAGAAAAAACCTTGTAAGCTTTATTAAAGAAACTAAATCAAAAGTTAATGAAGAAAGAGCAATTAAAAGATTAAAATTAATAGAGTCATTTATTGAAACAGGTCAAAAACCTGAATGGATGATTATGACCGTAGTGCCAGTTATACCACCAGAACTAAGACCATTAGTTCCTCTAGACGGCGGAAGATTTGCTACTTCAGATCTTAATGATTTATATAGAAGGGTAATCAATAGAAATAACAGATTAAAAAGATTAATGGATCTTAAAGCTCCAGATATCATTGTAAGAAATGAAAAAAGGATGCTTCAAGAGTCTGTAGATGCTCTATTTGATAACGGAAGAAGAGGTAGAGTAATAACAGGAACAGGTAAGAGACCACTTAAATCTCTTGCTGAAATGTTAAAAGGTAAACAAGGAAGATTTAGACAAAATTTATTAGGTAAACGAGTTGATTATTCTGGAAGATCAGTAATCGTTGTTGGTCCTGATTTAAAACTACATGAGTGCGGTTTACCAAAAAAAATGGCTTTAGAATTATTTAAACCATTTTTATATGCAAGATTAAACAAATTAGGCTTAGCATCAACAATTAAACAAGCTAAAAAATTAGTTGAAAAAGAAACAAATGCAGTTTGGGACGCTTTAGAATTAATAGTTAGAGAGCATCCAGTACTTTTAAATAGAGCACCAACACTTCATAGACTTGGAGTTCAAGCGTTTGAACCCAAATTAATTGAAGGAGATGCAATTGAATTACATCCTTTGACTTGTGCAGCATTTAACGCTGACTTCGATGGTGACCAAATGGCAGTGCACGTGCCGTTAAGTTTAGAAGCACAATTAGAGGCAAGAATTTTAATGTTATCTACAAATAATATTCTTTCTCCATCAAACGGTAAACCAATTATTGTTCCGAGTCAGGATATGATTTTAGGAATTTACTATCTTTCACAAGAACCTATATCTGACAAACCAGCTGGATATTTTATAAATTCAGATCAAATTGAATTTGCATTATCATCTGGTCAAATAAATGTGCATAGTACTATCATTTCAAGATACGAGACTATAGATGAGCAAGGGAATAAGAAAATAGAAAAATATACTTCTACAGCTGGAAGATTTTTACTAGCAAATTTATTACCAAAAAATAGCAACATTAAGTTTTCTTTAGTAGATAGATTATTACCTAAAAAAGTAGTTTCAGAAATAATTGATGTTGTATTTAGATTTTGTGGTCAAAAGACTACTGTAATTTTTTGCGACAAGCTTAAAGATTTAGGATTTAAACACGCATTTAAAGCAGGAATTTCGTTTGGAAAAGACGATCTTGTAATCCCTGAAAATAAAACTCAACTAATTGACGATACTAAGAAATTAATTGCAGATTATGAAACTCAATATGCCGAAGGTTTAATTACAAGAGGTGAAAAATACAATAAAGTTGTTGATGCTTGGTCTAAGTGTACAGACAAAGTTGCTGGCGAAATGATGAAGGGAATTTCAGCTACAGAAAAAACTGATGAAGGATTAAAAATTAATTCAGTATTTATGATGGCTGACAGTGGAGCTAGAGGATCTGCTGCTCAAATGAAACAATTAGCTGGTATGAGAGGTTTGATTGCTAAGCCTTCAGGTGAAATTATTGAAAGTCCAATTATCTCAAATTTTAAAGAGGGATTGACTGCTTTGGAATATTTCAACTCAACACACGGTGCTAGAAAAGGATTAGCAGATACAGCGCTTAAAACAGCTAGTTCTGGATATTTAACAAGAAGACTATGTGATGTTGCTCAAGATTTAACAATAACAAAAGTAAATTGTGATAATCCTGGATTTATTGAACTTTCTGAAATTTTAGAGGGTGGTAACGTTGTTGTTAGTTTATCTGAAAGAGCATTAGGAAGAGTAACAGCTGCTGATGTTAAAAACCCTTTATCAGGAGAAGTAATTATTAAAAAATCTGAAATGATTGATGAGGCAGGCTGTGATAAAATTGATGCTGCAGGAGTTAAATCAATTAAAGTTTATTCTGTAATGACATGTAGTTCAAAAGAGGGTGTTTGTGCTACTTGCTATGGACGAGATTTATCAAGAGGTAAGATGGTTCATGTTGGTGAAGCTATTGGAATGATATCTGCTCAATCAATTGGAGAACCAGGAACACAGCTAACAATGAGAACGTTTCACGTTGGAGGAACAGCTTCAGTTAAACAAGATTCTCAAATAGTTACTAAAAGTGATGGAACTTTAAAAATAATAAATTCAAATATTTTAGAAGACTCTAAAAAGAATTTGATTGTAATGGGAAGAAACACTCAACTTTCTATAGAGGATGACAAAGGAGTTCAGATAGCTGTTTATAAAGTTGCTTATGGTTCAAGATTATTTTTTAACAATGGTGATAAAGTCAAAGCAAATACTAAAATATGTGAATGGGATCCTTACACAACACCAGTTATAGCAGAGAAAAGTGGTACAGCTAGTTATGTAGATTTAATTGATGGTGTATCAATTCAAGAAACTACTGACGATGCAACAGGAATTTCTTCTAAATCAGTAATTGATTGGAGGGGTCAATCAAAAAGTACTGATTTAAAACCTAGAATTACTTTAAGAGATGAAAAAGGAAATGTGATTAAAAAAGCTGACGATAATGAAGCTAGATATTATCTAGTACCAGATTCGATTTTATCAATTAAAGATGGTCAAAAAGTTTATGCAGGTGATGTAATTGCAAGATTACCTAAGGAAACTACAAAAACAAAAGATATTACCGGAGGTCTTCCAAGAGTTGCGGAGTTATTTGAAGCTCGAAAGGCCAAGGATAGTGCGATCATTGCAGAAAATGATGGCAGTGTTGTTTTTGGTAAAGAGGTAAGAGGCAAACAAAGAGTATCTATTGTTCCTGAAGATGGATCAGAACCTTCAAATTATTTAATTCCAAAAGGTAAACATATCAATTTCAATCCAGGCGAAAAAATTCAAAAAGGAGAGTATCTTTTAGATGGTCAACCACTGCCACATGATATTTTAAGAATTTTAGGAATCAAAGATTTAACAGAATATTTTGTTAATCAAGTTCAAGAAGTTTATAGATTACAAGGTGTAATAATAAACGATAAGCATATTGAAACTATTTTAAGACAAATGCTTAAAAAAGTTGAGGTTAAAGTATCAGGTGACTCAAGTTATTTACCTGGTGAAGTGGTTGATAGAATTAAGTTTGATAATACTAATGAAAAATTGGTTGCAGAAGGAAAAACACCAGCCGTTGGTGAAAGAGTTCTAATGGGTATTACTAAGGCTTCACTTCAAACAGAATCGTTTATTTCAGCTGCTTCTTTCCAAGAAACAACAAGAGTATTAACAGACGCTGCAATTAAAGGAAAAGTTGATCCATTAAATGGCCTAAAAGAGAACGTAATTGTTGGAAGATTAGTTCCTGCAGGTACTGGTAATATTAAAAATAGATGGAACAATAAAGCTCTCGAGGACGATAATAATTTCTTAGCAGAGCAGGATAAAATAGAAGCTTCAGAACCCGAAGAAACACAGGCAAATCAGTAAAAAAATCGCCTAAAAATTGCAGTTTTAGTTTGACAAAGGGCTATTAATAAGTAATTTGGCGATGTTTTTGGTTGGAATGTAGTGCTTCTAACGGTACTAAACGCTGCCACAAAATAACCTGTCAGTTATTTTCATCTAAAAATAAATTAATTAATTTTAAAAAATTTATGCCAACTATTAATCAGTTGTTAAGAAAAAAAAGAGTCAAACCAGCAGCGAGGAACAAAGTTCCTGCTCTACAAAAACAACCTTTAAAGAGAGGTGTTTGTGTAAAAGTTTATACAACAACTCCTAAGAAACCAAACTCTGCATTAAGAAAAGTTGCTAGAGTGAGATTGTCAAATGGATTTGAAGTTACAGCTTATATTCCAGGCGAAGGTCATAACCTTCAAGAACACTCGGTAGTTCTGATTAGAGGTGGTAGGGTAAAAGATTTACCAGGTGTTCGTTATCATATTTTAAGAGGTAATCTAGATACACAAGGTGTTGCAAATAGAAAACAAAGAAGATCTTTATACGGAACAAAAAAAGGTAAATAATGTCTAGAAAAAAAACTCAACCGAAAAAAAATGTAGTTCCAGATCCAAAATTCAAATCAACTATTATTCCTAAATTAATCAACAATATCATGTATGACGGCAAAAGAGGTATTGCTGCCAAAATAGTTTATGACGCTATAGATAAAATTAAAACAAAAACTAAAGATGAACCGATTAATATTTTTAATGAAGCAATTAATAACATCAAACCAACTGTAGAAGTTAGATCTAGAAGAGTTGGTGGTGCAACTTATCAAGTTCCTGTTGAGGTAAAAAGTAAAAGAGCACAAGCTTTAGCCATTAGATGGCTAGTTGAGTCAGCAAGAAAAAGAAAAGATAAACATATGGCAGATAAAATTTTTAATGAGCTTTATGATGCTTATGAAAAAAAAGGTGCTGCCGTTAAAAAAAGAGAGGATGTACACAAAATGGCAGAGTCCAATAAGGCATTTGCTCATTTTAGGTGGTGATAGGATATGGCTAGAACTCATTCATTAGATAAATACAGAAACATTGGGATCATGGCCCATATAGATGCTGGTAAAACAACTACTACAGAAAGAATTTTATATTACACAGGTAAAAGTCATAAAATTGGTGAAGTTCACGATGGTGCAGCTACTATGGATTGGATGGAACAAGAACAAGAAAGAGGTATTACAATTACTTCCGCAGCAACTACTTGTTTTTGGAATGATCACAGAGTTAATATCATAGATACCCCAGGTCACGTAGACTTTACTATTGAAGTAGAGAGATCTTTAAAAGTTTTAGATGGTGCAGTAGCTGTTTTTGATGGTGTAGCAGGTGTAGAACCACAATCCGAAACTGTATGGAGACAAGCCGATAAGTATAAAGTGCCAAGAATTTGTTTTGTAAACAAATTAGACAGAACAGGTGCTGATTTCTTTAGATGTGTAGACATGATTAAAGATAGATTAGGTGCTAAGCCATTAGTATTACAAGTTCCTATTGGAATTGAAGCTTCTCTAACAGGAGTTGTTGATTTAGTTAAAATGAAAGCTCAAGTTTGGAAAAATGAGGCTTTAGGTGCAGAATGGGAATACAAAGATATTCCTGATGATCTTAAAGAAATAACTGAAAAGTACAGAACGGAATTAATCGAAACTGCTGTAGAACAAGATGAAAAGTTAATGGAATCTTACTTAAATGGAGACGAAATTAAGGAAGAAGATTTGGTTAAATGCATAAGAAAAGGAACATTGGATTTTAGTTTTGTTCCTGTTTTAACTGGATCTGCCTTTAAAAATAAAGGTGTTCAGCCTTTACTAGATGCAGTTGTGAACTACTTGCCTAGTCCAGTTGATATTGGTTCAATTAAAGGAACAAAAGTTGGATCAGAAGATGAAATGGAAATGAAATTTGACGATGGTTCTTCTTTTTCTGGTTTAGCATTTAAAGTTGCAAACGATCCTTTTGTAGGTTCTTTAACATTTGTTAGAATTTATTCTGGTACAATTAAGTCTGGAACTGCCGTATACAACTCTTCATCTGATAAGGAAGAAAGAGTTGGTCGTATGCTTTTAATGCATGCTAATTCAAGAGAAGATATTAAAGAAGCCAACGCAGGTGATATTGTTTCACTAGCAGGATTAAAAAATACTATGACTGGTCACACTTTATGTGACAAAGAAAATCCAGTTTTATTAGAGCCAATGGAATTCCCAGACCCAGTAATTGAAATTGCTGTAGAGCCAAAAACAAAAGGTGATCAAGAAAAAATGGGTGAAGCATTAGCAAGATTAGCTAAAGAGGATCCATCATTTAGAGTTTCTTCAGATGAAGAGTCGGGTCAAACAATTATTAAAGGTATGGGTGAACTTCACTTAGATATTATTGTTGATCGAATGAAAAGAGAATTTAAAGTTGAAGCAAACGTAGGTGCTCCACAAGTTGCTTACAGAGAAACTATAGAAAAATCTGCTGAGTATGAATATATACATAAAAAACAAAGTGGTGGTGCCGGTCAGTTTGCTAAGGTTAAATTATTTGTTGAACCTCAAGAACCAGGAAAAGGAAGAGAAGTTGAAAGTGCTATTAAGGGTGGAGCTATTCCAAAAGAATTTATTCCTGGTGTTGAAAAAGGTATTGAAACTGTGTCTGATAGTGGAATTTTGGCAGGTTTCCCAATGATTGATTACAAAGTAACTATTGTTGATGGTTTACATCATGACGTTGACTCAAGCGTTTTAGCTTTTGAACTTGCAAGTAGAGCATGTTTTAAAGAAGCTTGTACTCAAGGTGGATTAAAACTTCTAGAACCAATTATGAGAGTAGAAGTCGTTACTCCTGAGGACTATATGGGAGATGTTATAGGCGATTTAAACAGTAGAAGAGGGCAAATTAGTACTCAAGAACAAAGAGGAAATGCAACTGTAATTACAGCTATGGTTCCTCTAGCCAATATGTTTGGTTACATAAATAATCTTAGATCAATGTCACAAGGAAGAGCACAATATTCAATGTTCTTTGATCATTATTCTAAAGTTCCTCAAAACGTTCAAGATGAAGTAACTAAAAAGGTAGCAGGATAATGGAAAAGCAAAACATAAGAATAAAACTAAGAGCTTATGATAATAAGGTTTTAGATGCCTCTACAGAAGAAATTGTAAACACAGTTAAAAGAACTGGGGCTACAATAAAAGGGCCAATTCCATTACCTACAAGAATTGAGAGATATACTGTATTAAGATCACCTCACATAGATAAGAAAAGTAGAGAGCAATTTGAATCGAGAACACATAAAAGATTAATCGATATTATTGAACCAACACCACAAACTGTAGAAGCATTAATGAAACTTGATTTAGCATCTGGTGTAGATGTGGAGATAAAAATTTAATTATGAGTGAGATAGCTTTATTAGGGAAGAAAATAGGTATGACGAGAGAATTCTATAAATCTGGTCAACTAGTTCCTGTTACTGTGCTTAAGATTGAAAAAGCTAGAGTTATTCAGGTTATTGAAGAAGAAAAAAGAGGGTACAAGGCTGTTCAGCTTGGATATGGGAAAATTAAAAATTCAAAATTAACAAAAGCTATGAAAGGTGTTTTTGCTAAAAAAAATACTGAAGCTAAGAAAAAATTAAAAGAATTTAGAGTAAACGACACATCTGTTTACAAAGAAGGAAACGAGTTTGGTTTAGAAATATTCAAAGACATTAAATTTGTAGACACAAGATCAAAAACAATTGGTAAAGGTTTTGCAGGTGCTATGAAGAGACATAATTTTGGTGGTTTAAGAGCCAGTCATGGTGTTTCCATATCTCACAGAGCACATGGTTCAACAGGACATAGCCAAGATCCAGGAAAAGTTTTTAAAGGAAAAAAAATGGCTGGTCATATGGGTGACAAGCTAAGAACAATGCAAAATATTGAAATAATAAAAACTGACTTAGAAAACGAACTTCTTTACTTAAAAGGATCAATACCTGGTTCAAAAAATTCTGAAGTAATGGTTAAAAAATCAGTAAAAAATATAAGCAAAATGACAATTGGTGAGAAACAAGTAGCCGCTGAAGAAGCTAAAAAAACACCTGAGAAAAAGAAAAAATAATGAAATTAGATAAAATTAGCATAGATGGAAAAAAAGATAGTATTGAAGTTTTGGATAAGATTTTTTCTGCTAAAATTAACCATAAATTAGTTAGCGCTGTTCTATATAAAACAAATGCTAATTACAAAGGAAGACATGCCAAAACTAAACAACAAAATGAAGTAAAAGGACCAACTTCAAAAATATATGCTCAAAAAGGAACTGGTGGTGCAAGGCATGCTAGTAGAAAAGCTCCTATATTTGTTGGCGGTGGTATAGCTCATGGACCCAAAGGTGAATTGGCTTATAAAAAAAGAAAACTAAACAAAACAGAGAAAAAACAAAGCGTAGCTTCACTAATTACAGAAAAAAATAATAATAAAAACTTATTAATCTTAAATGACTTTAGTACAGAAATTAAAAAAACTAAAGAGATGAACTCAATTATTAATAAACTTGAAATTACAAATTCACTAATAATTCTAGACAAAAATTCAAAACAAAAAATCGAAAAATCAGCAAGAAATATTCCAAATGTTAAAGTCACAGATGTAAATCATTTTAGTGCTTACGACATTATTAAATTTAAAAAAGTAGTTTTCACAGAAAGCTCCGTAAAAGAATTAGAAAAGAGATATTCATAAAATGGAAAAAATTCACTTATACGACAAAATTCTTTCTCCAGTGGTTACCGAGAAATCAACTAACTTGTCTGAACTGAATAAAATTGTATTTAAAGTTCCAGATGGTGCAAATAAAAAAAATCTAAAAAAAAATATAGAAAAAATATTTAAAGTTAATGTGACTAAGATAAACATTATAAACAAACAAAACAGAACAAAAGTTACTAGAGGTAGAAAAGTAAAAGTATCTGGTTATAAAAAAGCAATAATAACTTTAAAAAAAGGTCAAAGTATTGATCTAACAACAGGAATTTAATAAATGGCATTAAAAACTTTTAAACCATACACAAAATCTACAAGAGGAACTATTTTAGTTGATAGATCTGGTTTATGGAAAGGTAAACCATTTAAGTCATTAGTCTCTCCAAAAAATGCCATGAAAGGTAGAAATAACAATGGTCATATTACCTCTATTAATAGAGCAGGTGGACATAAAAAAATGTACAGACATGTAGATTTTTATAGAAAAAAATTTGACATGGAAGCTACAGTTGAAAGAATAGAGTATGATCCAAATAGATCATGTTACATCATGTTAGTTAAATTTGAGGATAATACGCATGCATACTTCTTAGCACCACAAAAAATTAAAGTTGGAGATAAAGTTGAAAGCGGTTCTAAAAAAGAAATTAAAGTAGGTAATTGTATGCCATTGCAAGATATACCAGTGGGTATCAATATACACAATGTCGAGATACAGCCAGGTGGTGGTGGAAAAATTGCTAGAGCTGCTGGTTCATCAGTTACTATTAGTGGTCTAGATGGAAACTATAGTTTAATCAAATTAGCCTCAGGTGAAGTGAGAAAAATAGATTCAAGAGCTTTGGCTACAATTGGAATTTTAAGTAATCCAGATCAAAAAAATATTAAAATTGGAAAAGCAGGTAGATCAAGATGGTTGGGTAGAAGACCTCATACAAGAGGTGTTGTTAAAAACCCAGTTGATCACCCACATGGAGGTGGTGAAGGTAAATCAGCTGGAGGAAGACATCCAGTATCACCTACAGGACAATCTGCTAAAGGTTTAAAAACCCGTGATAATAAGAGAACAGATAAATTTATAGTTAAGAGAAGAAATAAGAGGAAGGATACTAAGTAATGGCTAGAGCAGTTTGGAAAGGACCGTTTGTAGAAGAAAGCTTGATGAAGAAAGTGGACAAGTATAAAGACGATCCAAAGAAAATTCCTATTAAAACTTGGTCAAGAAAATCTACAATTTTACCTGATTTTGTAGGGGTCAGTTTCCAAATTTATAATGGCAAAAAATTTATACCAATAACAGTTTCAGAAGATATGGTTGGACATAAATTAGGTGAGTTTGCACCAACAAGAACGTTCTTTGGTCATACACCAGCTGATAAAAAAGCTAAACCAGCAACAGCAGAGAAGAAATAATTATGGGCAAGAAAAAGAAAATAGACAAATCTAACGATAAAACAGTAAAGTCTGTTAACAACGGTATTAGATCAAGTGTCAGAAAGCTAAATCCAATACTAAAAAGCATTGTTGGCAAAAAAGTTGATGTTGCAATTAGAGATTTACAGTTTTCAGAAAAGAGAGTTACTAGAGATGTTAGAAAAACTATTAGTTCAGCTGTAGCTAATGCTGAAAATAATTTTCAATACGATATTGATAAATTAATAGTAAAAGAAGCATATTGTGGAAAAAAAATAGTTATGAAAAGATTTAGACCAAGAGCCAAAGGAAGAGCGGCACCAATATTAAAACCTTGGTCAACTGTTACAATAATATTATCAGAAGCAAAACAAATGGAGAAACATGGGGCAAAAAGTTAATCCTGTAGGTTTTAGACTAGGTGTCAACAGAGGATGGGACTCTGTATGGTATGCTAAGAAAAAAGATTTTGGAAATTATTTAATCGAAGATTTTAAAATCAGAGAATATATCAAGAAAAACGTAATAAATTCTGGTGTATCTAAGGTAATGATCGAAAGAACATCTAATAAGTGCTATGTCACAATTTATACTTCTAGACCTGGATTTGTGATTGGTAAAAAAGGAAGTGATATAGACAAAATTAAAAACAATCTCTCAAAATTAACTTCAAATGAAGTAAATCTAAACATAAAAGAGGTAAAAAAACCTGAGACAAATGCTTATTTGGTAGCAGAAAATATTGCACAGCAGCTTGTTAAAAGAATTTCTTATAGAAGAGCCATGAAAAGAGCGATGCAATCTTGTATTAGATTGGGTGCTAAAGGAATAAAAGTTTCAGTTAGTGGAAGACTTGGTGGAAATGAAATAGCAAGAACAGAGTGGTTAAGAGATGGAAGTATTCCATCACATACTTTAAGAGCTGATATAGATTATGCAGAAGCAGAGGCTCTTACAACTTACGGAATTATTGGAATTAAAGTTTGGATTTATAAAGGTGAGGTATTTGCTAGAGAATTTAGTCAAGAGACTAACAAGGTAACACCAAAGGAAGGTAAACAATAATGCTTCAACCAGTAAGAACAAAATGGAGAAAAGCGCACAAAGGTAGAATTCATGGTAATGCTACAAGAGCAAGCACTATTAATTATGGTGCTTATGCATTAAAAGCTTTACAGCCTGAAAGAGTTACTGGGAAACAGATTGAAGCTGCAAGAGTTGCTTTAACGAGACATATGAAAAGACAAGGAAGAGTTTGGACAAGAATATTTCCAAATATACCAGTTTCAAAAAAACCAATCGAAGTCAGAATGGGTAAAGGAAAGGGTTCACCAGAATACTTCGCATGCAGAGTAAAACCGGGAAGAATATTATTTGAAGTTGATGGTGTTTCGGAACAAATTGCAAAAGAAGCATTATACAAAGCATCAGCAAAATTACCTATAAAGACTAAAACAATTAAGAGATTTGCATAATGAAAAAACAAGAAATTAAAAAATTATCAAAGGACGAAATTGTGAAGAATATTGATAAACTTAAAAAAGATCTTTTTAATTTCAGATTTCAAAAAATGAATTCACAAGTAACAAACCCAGCTAAAATTGGGGAAACTAGAAAAACAATAGCAAGATTAAAAACAATTTTAAAAGGAAAAGCAAATGCCTAAAAAAATACTAACAGGTGTAGTTATAAGCGATAAACCAAATAAAACAGTTACTGTTATGGTAGAACGCAAATATTCTCACCCAGTTCTAAAAAAAGTAATCAGGGTTAGAAAAAACTATAACGCTCACGATGAAAATAATAAGTTTAAAACTGGTGACAAAGTTTCAATTATTGAGAGCAAACCCTTTTCTAAAAATAAAAAATTTCAAGTTGTGGAGAGTACAAAGTAATGATTGGTGTTCAAACAGAATTACAAGTAGCTGATAACACTGGTGCAAAAAGAATTGAGTGCATTAAAGTTCTAGGTGGGTCAAAAAGAAGATACGCTAGCATTGGTGATACAATTGTAATTGCAGTTAAAGAGGCGATACCTAAAGGAAAAGTTAAAAAAGGATCTGTCCATAAAGCAGTAGTTGTAAGAGTTAAAAAAGGAATACATAGAAACGATGGTTCTAAAGTAAGATTTGACAATAATGCTGCTGTGTTAGTTGATGACAAAGGAGAACCAGTTGGAACAAGGATTTTTGGTCCGGTTACAAGAGAATTAAGAAGCAGAGGTCAAATGAAAATTATTTCATTGGCGCCGGAGGTTTTATAATGATTAAAAAAGGTTTGAAAGTAAGAGTTTTAACTGGAAAAGACAAAAAAAAAGAAGGTGAAGTTATTGAAATTGATAGAGCTAATAACAGAGCTAAAGTTAAAGAAATTAACATGGTTAAAAAACACGTAAAAACAACAAAAGAGAAAAAAGGTGGAATTTTTCCAAAGGAAAGCTTTATTCATATTTCTAACTTAAAACTAATTGATGAAAAAGCGGCAAAGAAAAAAGAGGCTAAAAAATAATGACACCAAGATTAAAAGAAATATTCAATAAAGAAATTCAGCCAGCATTAAAAGATCAGTTTGGTTTTAAGAATATTTATATGGCTCCAAGAATTGAGAAAGTTATATTAAATATGGGACTTGGTTTAGATGCTTCAGACTCTAAGATTTTAAAATCATGTGAAGAAGATATGGCTAAAATTACTGGTCAAAAACCAGTAACAACAAAATTTAAAAAATCAGTTGCGAACTTTAAAACAAGAAAAGGATCAAACGCTGGTTTAAAAGTAACTTTAAGAAAAAATAGAATGTATGAATTCTTAGACAGATTAGTGAATATTGCATTACCAAGAATTAAAGATTTTAGAGGTTTGTCATCAAAAGGTTTTGACAAATTTGGTAATTATACATTTGGAATTAAAGAGCATATAATTTTTCCAGAAGTAAGCTTTGATAGAGCAGACAAAGTTAGAGGTTTAGATATAGTAATAGTTATTAAAGCAATAAATAAAGAGCATAGTTTTGCGTTACTAGAAAAAATGAATTTTCCATTTATTAAAAAAGGAGATAATTAAATATGGCAAAGTTAAGCGCTGTTAATAAAAATAAAAAAAGAATTAAGCTTTCAGATAGGCTTTACAAGAAAAGACAAGCATTAAAGAAGATTGTAATGGATAAAAAGATTTCATTAGAAGAAAGATTTAAAGCGCAACAAAAATTATCTAAACTGCCAAGAAACTCTGCTAAAACAAGAGTTATGAATAGATGCGAGATTACTGGAAGACCTCATGGTGTTTACAGAAAATTAAAGATTTCAAGAATTGCATTAAGACAATTAGGATTACAAGGAAAGATACCCGGCTTAGTTAAATCTAGCTGGTAGAAAGGAAAATTATGAGTTTAAGTGACCCAATAGGAGATATGATTGCAAGAGTGAAGAACGCTCAAGCTAGAAATCATAAAAAAGTAGAATTACCTTCATCTAATTTTAAAACAAAAATTGCAGATATACTTAAAAACGAAGGTTTTATTAAAGATTTTAAAGTAAGTTCTGAAGAAAAAAAACCAATGCTATCTTTAGAACTTAAGTACCATTCAGGTAATCCAGTAATTAGTGCTTTTGAAAGAGTATCAAAACCTGGGAGAAGAATTTTTTCATCTGCTGATAGCTTACCTAAAATAAATAATGGTTTAGGAATTGCTATTGTTTCAACTCCAAAAGGAGTAATGACTGATATAGATGCTAGAAAACAAAAAGTTGGTGGCGAAATAATTTGTAAGGTATTTTAATGTCTAAAATAGGTAAAATAAACATATCGATCCCAGAAAAAGTAAAAGTTGCTTTAGCTGGAAATATTATAAATATAGAAGGACCTCTTGGAAAAAAATCAATCAATGTTGATTTAGATATGTTTAATTTAGACATTATTGAAGGAAAAGAAATTTCCATTAAACCAAAAAAAGTAGACCAAAACTCAAAAAGACTTTGGGGCATGAATAGAAGTTTAATCAATAATGCTGTTATTGGATCTAGTACGGGATATGAAAAAACTTTAGAATTAGTTGGTGTTGGTTATAGAGCAGCTTTAAAAGGAAATCAGTTAAATTTACAGCTGGGTTATAGCCATGATATCAATTTTGATATACCAGAAGGCATTAAAATTGCTGTTGAAAAACAAACAACATTAAAAATCACAGGATCTGATAAGCAGCTAGTTGGTGAAGTAGCATCTAAAATTAAAACATTAAGAAAAATCGAACCTTACAAAGGGAAAGGTGTTCGAGAAAAAGGACAGTATGTTCTTAAAAAAGAGGGTAAGAAAAAATAATGAAATTAAACACTAGTATCAGAAAAAGATTTAGAGTTAGCAATAAAGTAAAAAAAGTTGCTTCAAAAGATAGATTTAGATTAAGTATTTCTAGATCATCAAAAAATATTTCAGCTCAAATAATTGATGACTCAAAAAATGTGACTTTATTATCAGCTTCATCTGTAGAAAAAGATCTTAAATCATCTGATAATGTTAACAAAACTGAATTATCTAAATTGGTTGCTCAAAAATTAGCTAAAAAAGCTCAAGAGAAAAAAATTACTAAAATTTACTTTGATAGAGGTTCATATAAATATCATGGTAGAATTAAAGTTTTTGCAGAAACCTTAAGAGAAAACGGAATGGAATTTTAATTATGGAAAATTTTAAAGATAAAAAAACTGACGATATATTAGAAAAATTAGTTCATATAAATCGTATTACCAAAGTTGTTAAGGGTGGAAGAAGATTTGGATTTTCAGCTCTTGTAGTTGTTGGAAATCAAGCCGGAAAAATTGGAATAGCTCACGCAAAAGCAAAACAAGTGCCTGATGCCATTAAAAAAGCAAATGAGATGGCTAGAAGAAAACTTACTCATATACCATTAAGAGAAGGCAGAACGATACATCATGATGTAAAGGCGAAAGATGGCTCGGGTAGAATAGTGTTAAGAGCTGCTTCAAAAGGAACTGGTATAATTGCAGGTGGTCCAGTTAGGGCAGTATGCGAAGTTTTAGGAGTAAAAGATATTGTTGCAAAATCTATGGGAACTTCTAATGCCCACAATGTTATAAGAGCCACAATGAAAGCTTTAATGAAACAAAGTTCACCAAAACAAATATCAGCAATAAGAAATAAAAAAATTTCTGAAATAATTGAAAAAAGAGGATAATGATTACTTTAAATAATAGAGAAAAAATCAATAAATCTAAAATAAGAGTTGGAAGAGGAATTGGTTCTGGAAAAGGCAAAACATCAGGAAGAGGTGTTAAAGGTCAAAAATCAAGATCTGGAGTAGCTATAAAAAGTTTTGAAGGTGGTCAAATGCCATTATACAGAAGACTTCCAAAAAGAGGTTTTAACCCAATATCAAAAGAGAGTGTCGCAATTTTAAATCTAGATAAAATTCAATCTTATATAGACAAAAAAAATATTAATCCAAAAGAAGTATTAAACTCAGAATTGTTAAAAAAACTTAAATTAATAAATAAAAACTCAAAAAAATTAAAAATTTTAGGTTCTGGGGAAGTAAAAGATAAAATTAATATTGAAGCTGACCTAGCCTCTAAATCAGCAATAGAAAAACTAGAAAAAATTGGTGGATCTATTCAATTAAAAAAATAGTTTGTTTATATGAGTGCATCATCATCAACAAATGATTTAAGAAATAGAATTATATTTACTATTTTAATATTAGCCGTTTATAGATTTGGAACATTTGTACCTTTACCTGGTATAGATCCTGAACAATTGAAAATCATGATGGAAGGTAATCAAAAAGGATTGCTTGGCATGTTTAATGTTTTTGCCGGTGGCGCAGTTAGCAGAATGGCAATATTTGCATTAGGTATAATGCCTTACATTTCTTCAGCAATTATAGTTCAACTTTTGACTGGGGTTTCTGACTATTTTAAAAATCTAAAAGCTCAAGGTGAGACAGGCAGAGCTAAAATTACACAAATCACTAGATATGGAACAGTATTACTTGCAACAGTTCAAGGATATGGTTTATCTGTTGGTCTAGAGTCATCGGCTGACTTAGTAATTAACCCAGGAGCTTTTTTTAAAATAACTACTGTTACAACAATAGTTGCAGGAACAATATTTTTAATGTGGCTGGGAGAACAAATTACTCAAAGAGGTATTGGTAACGGTATATCTTTAATAATTT
The DNA here is from genome assembly GCA_902635845.1 of uncultured Pelagibacteraceae bacterium. GTDB lineage: Bacteria > Pseudomonadota > Alphaproteobacteria > Pelagibacterales > Pelagibacteraceae > Pelagibacter. The sequence goes on from CACPPK010000010.1 coordinate 26,269, forward strand.
TTGCTGGTATTGTAGCAGAAATTCCAAGAGCTTTGGTTACAACTTTTGAATTAGGTAGAACGGGTGCTGTTTCAACATTTATGATTCTAGCTATATTTGTTCTATTAATTGTTACAATTCTTTTTGTAGTTTTTATGGAAAGAGCATTAAGAAAAATTCTTATTAATTATCCAAAAAGACAAATGGGAAACAAAATGTATGGAGGAGAGTCATCACATTTACCTTTAAAAATAAATCAGGCTGGAGTAATTCCTGCAATTTTTGCTTCTGCACTTCTATTACTACCGGTAACATTCTCAAATTTTTCATTTTCTAATAATGAAACATTTTTAAACTTGAGCTCTTATTTTACACAAGGGCAACCCCTCTACATGTTGCTATACGCATCAGGGATAATATTTTTTACTTTTTTTTATACGTCTATAACATTCAACCCAACAGAAACCGCTGAGAATCTTAGAAAGTATGGTGGTTTTGTGCCTGGTATTAGACCAGGTGAAAGTACTGCCATGTACATAGAAAACATCTCAACAAAACTAACCACAATTGGAGCTCTCTATCTAACTCTTGTTTGTTTAATGCCAGAATTTTTAATTGCAAATTACCCAATACCTTTTTATTTAGGTGGTGCATCAATTTTAATTGTTGTTGTAGTAGCTATTGATACTGTAACGCAGATACAAACAAGATTAATGAGTTCTCAATACGAACAACTGATTAAAAAAACTAAATTTGGTAGATAAGTGAACATAATTTTATTTGGACCACCTGGTGCTGGAAAGGGTACTCAGTCTAAATATCTTATAAAAAAATTAAACGCTTTTCAAATTTCAACTGGAGATCTTCTACGAGAAGAAATCAATAAAAATTCAGATATTGGCAAAGCTATTATTAATGATATGAATGATGGAAAATTTGTAACTGATGATATTGTTAATAAACTTATTGAAAATTTAGTTTTTGATCCCCAGAAAAAGAATAAATTAATTTTTGATGGATATCCTCGATCATTGAAACAGGCTAAAAATTTAGAGGTATTACTTAAAAATTCAAATCAAAACATAGATCTAATTTTATATCTAAATGTTAACAAAGAGATAATACTTAAAAGACTTGAGAAGAGGAAAATTATTGAAAATAGGTCAGATGATGATGCTGATACTATAATTAGACGGTATGATATATACATGGAAACAACCCAACCAGTTCTAAACTTCTACTCAAAGAATCCAAATTTTAGGGAGATCGATGGAAGTCTTGAAATAGATGAAATAACAAGGAAAATAGACACTTTTATAAATGTTTAAGACGTTGACTTTGACTAATCTTCTTATATAAAAGGCACAATTTATCACAAAAATTATGGCTCGTATCGCAGGTATAAACATTCCACAGAATAAACTTGTTCACATAGGTCTAACTTATATTTATGGAATTGGAGATAAGTTTTCTAATCAAATTTGTTCATCTTTAGAAATCCCAAGAGCTAAAAGGGTAAATGAATTAACAGATGAAGAGATTTTAAGAATTAGAGAGTACATCGATCAAAACTTTAAAGTAGAAGGTGATTTAAGGAGAGATTATTCATTAAGTATTAAAAGATTAATTGATCTAGCTTGTTACAGAGGAACAAGACATAGAAAAAAATTACCTGTTAGAGGACAAAGAACTAGATGTAATGCTAGGACAAGAAAAGGAAAAGCAATCGCTATTGCTGGAAAAAAATTAACACCAACTAAAAAATAGTTATGGCTAAAACTGATAAAGTTGAGAATAAAGATCAGAAAGTAGAAAAGTCTACTAAAAAAAGTGTAAAAAGTTCTTATTCAAAAAAGAAGAAAGTTAAGAAAAATATTTTAAATGGAATTGCTTATGTGCAATCAACATTTAATAATACCATCATCTCTATTGCTGATACAAATGGAAACGTAATTTCATGGGCATCTGCAGGACAAAAAGGGTTTAAGGGATCAAGAAAATCAACTCCTTATGCCGCACAGATAGCAGCCGACTCTGCAGCTTCGAAAGCTCTTGAGTATGGAATGAAAACTTTATCTGTTGAAGTTAAAGGCCCTGGATCAGGAAGAGAAACAGCTTTAAGAGCATTGCAAGCTAGAGGATTTAAGATTTTGTCAATCAAAGACACTACGCCTATGCCTCATAATGGAACTAGACCACCAAAGAAAAGGAGAGTTTAATGGAAGTCGAAAATGTTAATGTAAAAAATTGGAAGTCATTAATCAAGCCATCTAAATTAGATGTTCAAATAAGTGACGACTTAACCCATGCAAAAATTGTAGCTGAGCCTTTAGAAAAAGGTTATGGATTAACTTTAGGGAATTCTCTAAGAAGGATTTTATTATCATCTATAAGAGGAGCTGCTGTAACATCAATTCAAATTGATGGAGTTTTACATGAATTCACTTCAATAAAAGGTGTTAGAGAAGATGTAACTGATATTGTTTTAAACGTAAAATCTTTAGCATTAAAAAGCAATTCAGAAGGTACAAAAAAATTAATTTTAGACGCAAAAGGACCTGGAGAAATTAAAGCTTCAGATATTGCTCCAGTTGCTGATGTTGAGATTTTAAATCCTGATTTAGTTATTTGTAACCTAGATGAAAATACTACTTTTCATATGGAGATGAATGTGAATACAGGTAAAGGATATGTTCCTGCAGAACTAAATAAACCTGAAGAGCCACCATTAGGCCTTATTGCTATAGACTCACTTTATAGTCCAGTTAAAAAAGTATCATATTCAGTTAGTACAGCTAGAGAGGGTAAAGCATTAGATTATGATAAGCTAATAATGGAAGTTGAAACAAATGGATCAATTTCTGCAGAAGATGCCGTAGCTTATTCAGCTAGAATTTTCCAAGATCAGCTTAAAATGTTTGTAAACTTTGATGAGCCAGTTGAAGCTCCTGTAAAAGAAGTTTCTACTGAACCTGAATTTAACAAAAACTTACTAAGAAAAGTAGATGAGTTAGAGTTATCAGTTAGATCAATGAACTGCTTAAAAAATGACAATATAATTTATATCGGTGATCTAGTTCAAAAATCTGAAGGTGAAATGTTGAGAACACCTAATTTTGGAAGAAAATCATTAAATGAAATTAAAGAAGTTTTAACAGGCATGTCTCTATATTTAGGAATGGAAATTCCTAACTGGCCACCAGACAACATTGCAGAAATGTCTAAGAAATTGGAGGAAGCAATTTAATGAGACATGGTTTGGCAAATAAGAAGTTAAATAGAACATCAGAGCACAGAAAAGCTCTACTTAAAAATATGCTTAATTCTTTAATTAAGTATGAGCAGATTAAAACTACTTTGCCAAAAGCTAAATTTTTAAAACCTCAAGCAGATAAAATAATAACATTAGGTAAGAAAGAAACTTTACAGACAACTAAAATGTTAGTTTCTAAACTACAAGATATTAAATCAGCTAATAAAGTTAAAAAAACACTTTCTAAAAGATATCAAGATAGAAAAGGTGGTTACACAAGAATAATTAAAGCTGGATTTAGATATGGGGATAATGCTCCAATGGCAATAATTGAGTTTGTTGATAGAGACGTTGAAGCAAAAAGAGTTGATAAGCCAAAAAAGGATACAAACAAAGAATCTCCTAAAACGGAAGAGAAAAAACAAGCTACAGCTTAAATCTTAAATCATGAAGAAATTTTACATCGTTGATTCAACGTGTAATGATATGCGTTTGGACAGATGGTTAAGATTAAAAATTGGCAAAATTCCACAAGGACTTGTGGAAAAATACTTAAGAACAGGAAAAATAAAACTCAATAGAAAGAAAGTTAAAAGTTCTTTTAAAGTAAAAACAAAAGATGAAATAAATATATTCAACATTGAATTTAAAGAAACAATTCAACAAAAAAAAATTAAGTTTTTACCATCAAAAGAAATTATAAAATCAAATGAAGATCAAATTATTGACAACAATGACAATTTTGTAGTTTTAAACAAAGCATCAGGCATATCGGTTCAAGGTGGAACTAAATCAAAAAAAAATCTAGTTGATATTTTTGCTAAAAGTGAAATTTTTGAAGGAACAAAACCATATTCCGTCCATAGATTAGATAAAGATACTTCTGGAGTTTTTATTATGGCTAAAAGTAGAGAGAGCGCTCAACTACTTACTTCTTTATTTAGACTAAGAAAAGTACACAAAACCTATTTAGCTATATGTCAAGGCGAAATTAATAAAAAATCTGGTGTATGGGATGATGATTTAATTAGGTACGACGGTGATAAAAAAATAATTGAAAAAGCAAAAACAATTTTTACAGTTATTGATAAAAATTCTGAAGCAAGTTTATTAGAGTTAAAACCCATTACTGGACGAAAACACCAGTTAAGAAAACAATTATATGCAATTGGAAATCCCATATTTGGAGATACAAAATATAAATTATCAAATTCTAATAAAGGAATTAATAAAAATTTAATGTTACATTCATATCAAATTAAATTTAAAATTAATGATATAAAACATACTTATTCAGCTTTGTTGCCTGATTATTTTAAAAAACTTTTAAAATCTAAAAGACTTAGATTTTCAAGTTTGAAATAAAATTTTTAACTAATATATCACTTAAATTTGAGTAATCCTGATCTAGAATATTTTTTAAATTAGTTACTCCTTTATCTGAAATACCACATGGTATAATTTTTTTATATTTTTCTAGATCATTATTTATATTTATTGCAAAACCATGATAGGCAATCCATTTGCTAACTCTGATACCTATTGCAGCAATTTTTTTAACTTCATTATTATATTTATGCCATATACCGATATTATCTTTATCTGGAAAAGTTTCTATTTTATAAAATTTTAAAGTTTGAATTATTGTTTTTTCAATAGTTGTTATAAATTTTCTGATATCTTTTTTTTTCCTTAAATCTAAAACAAAATAACAAATTAATTGACCTGGTCCATGGTAAGTAATTTTACCACCTCTATTCGTTTCTAATATTCTAATGGATTTATCAATAATCTCATTCTCTTTATAAGAAGTTCCTGCTGTAAAAACTTCATTATGCTCCAAAGTCCAAATTAATTCTTGCTCATTATTTTCATACAAATCCCTTAATCTTGACTCTAGAATATTAATAGCATCAAAATAATTTACTGGTTTTATTGACTTTTTGATCTCTATGTTCATTTATAATTTGTATTATCTTTATTATGTATTAATAGTGCAAATCTAAATTATAGGTAGATTTATGTCTTTAACTAAAAAAACTAAAGATAAAAAAGTAAATTTTGAGTTTAATAAAGAATATATAAGAGTTGTTACTAGCAAAATAGCTAACAATGATGCTCAATTTATTACCAATTCATTTAATGAAATGCACCCTGCTGATGCTGCAGATATTATTGAGCACCTTAGCGAAGGAGATAGAGAAAGTTTAATTAAACTAAATAATTTCAATATTGATCCGGAGGTTTTTGTTGAATTAAATGAATCTATTCAATCAGAAATTATTACGTATTTATCGTCAGAATCTATAGTAAGTATTCTAAAAGGTTTAGAGTCAGACGATGCTATATCTATATTAGAAAATGTTCCTGAAGAGGATAAAAATGCAATCCTTAGCTCTTTACCACCTAAAGATAGATTTGCTCTATTAGAAAGCTTAAGCTATCCAGAAGACACTGCTGCTAGACTTATGCAGCGTGAATTCACAGCTATACCAAGTAATTGGTCTGTAGGTCAAACAATTGACTATTTAAGAGAAAACAAAGATTTACCAGAAGAGTTTTTAGAAATTTTTATTGTCAATGAGGATTTTAAACCAATAGGTACTGTTCCTTCATCTAGAGTTTTGACAACGCCTCGAGACACTAAAATGGCAACAATTATGTCAGAATCTCAATTATTAATTCCTGTTGAAATGGATAAAGAGGAAGTTGCCAACTTATTTGAAAATTATAATTTGAATTCAGCCGCTGTTGTAGACAAAAACAATAAATTAGTTGGTATGATTATGAATGATGACGTTTTAACAGTCTTGAAAGAGGAAGCAGAGGAAGATGCTTTAAGATTAGCAGGGGTAGGAGATGAAGAAATTACTGATGGTGTTGTAAAAAAAACAAAGAGAAGATTTAATTGGCTTTTACTTAATTTGTTTACTGCCTTTCTAGCAACATGGTGTATTAGTTTATTTGGAGCAACTATTGAACAAATGGTAGTTTTAGCTTTCTTAATGCCGATTGTAGCTTCTATGGGCGGAAATGCTGGAATGCAAACACTTGCAGTTACGGTAAGAACTATAGCTACAAATGATTTGACTCAAAATAATTTCTCATCAAATGTAATTAAAGAATTTTCTATTGGTATTCTAAATGGATTTATATTTGCAGCAATAAGTGCTTTAGTTGTTCAGTTATGGTTTCAAGATAGTATCCTTTCAATGATCATAGCAGTATCAATGGTGCTAACAATGATCATAGCTGGATTATTTGGAATATTAGTTCCTTTTACTTTAAAAAAAATGAATATTGACCCAGCGATTGCTTCAAGTGTATTTGTTACAACAATTACAGATGTAATTGGTTTTGTTTCTTTTTTAGGTGTTGGGGCATATTTTTTATAAAATTACACGTTATCAATCAACCTGACATTGTTTAAATAATAAGCAATAAATAATCTTGAATTTTTCTTTCTGCTTGAGATTTTTAAGTTATTTTTATTTCTCAACTCCAAATAATCTATTTTAATTTTATAAATATTTATCAATTTATTTTTATGAAAATTTAGAAAATCTGAAATATTTTTGTTTTTATTAATATTTTTTTTAATGTTTATTAATTTTTTATAAATTTTTGCTGCAACATTTAAATTAGATTTATTTAAAAGAAGATTCCTTGAGGACAAAGCCACTTTATTCTTATCGCGAATTGTTTTACAAGCTATAACTTTGGTCTTGTATTTTTTTTCTAATAGCTTTTTAACCAAATATAATTGTTGTAAGTCTTTTTCACCCATAAATATCTTTTGAGGACGTACAATTTTAGTTAGTTTATCCATTACATCTAAAACACCTTCAAAATGGCCTTTTCTAAATTTAGCACACAAAATCTTATCTTTCTTATGTAGTTTAATTTTAGATTTATTTTTATCTTTATATATGTCATTAAATTTTGGAAGATAAACAAAATCAATTTTTTTGCTTTTTCTTAAGATTTTTAAATCGTTTTTAATATTTTGTGGATAGGACTTTAAATCCTTTTTATTATTAAATTGTTTTGGATTTACAAAAATACTTACAATTGTTTTTTTACAAAATTTATTCGATTTATTAATTAGTGATAAATGTCCTTTATGTATGCCACCCATAGTAGGAACAAAACCTAGGTCATTAAATGGCCTTAATATTTCAAATAATGATGCATTGTTTAATAAAACTTTCATTTGTATAAAAATATTTAATAAGTAAAACATTTAAATGATTAAACAAGCAATTATTCCTTTGGCTGGACTAGGAACTCGGTTACTGCCTTTAACAAGTGTTTTTGCTAAAGAGCTTCTACCCATCAATGGTAGACCTGGAATTGAATATATTCTTGATGAATGTATTGAAGCAGGTGTTAAAGAGATTATATTTATTATTTCAACCAAAAAATTGATGATAAAAAAATATTTTTATAGTGATCAATTTTACAAAAATATTATAAAAAAAAAGAAAGATCCTAGAATAATTAATGAATATAAAAAAATACTTAAATATAAGAATAAAATTAAGTTTGTTTTTCAAAATATTCCAAAGGGCACAGGTGATGCTGTCCTTAAGACACAAAAATATATAAAAAATAAATATTTTTTAATGTTGTTGCCAGATGATTTAATAATTAAAAAAAATTGTTCTAAGTCAATGATCAAGGTTCATAAAAAATATCAAGCTTCAGTGATGGCATCTATGAAAGTAAAAAAAAGTAATGTCTCAAGATGGGGAGTATATAAAATTAATAAAAAATTAAATAAAAGAAATTATGTTATTGATGGTGTTGTTGAAAAGCCATCAATAAAAAAAGCTCCATCTAATAATGCTGTTATTGGTAGATATATATTGCCGCGTACAATTTTTAAAAAAATTAAATCTCTTAAACCTGGTAAAGGTAAAGAGATACATATCACTGATGCAATACAGCTATTAATTAATGATAAAGAAAAATTCATAGCTCATAATTTTGAAGGTAAGTATCTTGATTGTGGAACAATGAGTGGCTATATCAACTCCTCGAAAGAAATAGGAAAAATATGAAATTATGTATGATTGGCACAGGTTATGTTGGTTTAGTTAGTGGCGTTTGTTTTTCTGATTTAGGGAATGATGTAATATGTGTTGATAAAGACATAAAAAAAATTAACAATTTAAAAAAAGGAATTATTCCTATTTATGAACCTGGTCTAGAAGAATTAGTTTTAAAAAACTACAAGAATAAAAGATTGAATTTTTCATCTAACCTAAATGAATCTGTAGAAAAATCAGATATTGTTTTTATATGTGTAGGAACACCAACCAAGAAAAAAAATAATAGCGCCGATTTAAGTCAAGTATATGTAGTTGCAAAAGAAATATCTAAATCTATTAAAAAATTTAAAGTTATAATTAATAAGTCTACTGTGCCAGTAACAACAGGTGATGAGATTGAAAAAATTATATCTAAAAAAGTAAATAAAAAATTTTTTTCAGTAGTATCTAATCCTGAATTTTTAAGAGAAGGTGAGGCTATTAGAGATTTTATCTATCCAGACAGAATAGTAGTTGGATCTAACGATGATAAATCTCAAAAAATATTAAAAAATTTATATTCACCATTAATTTCTAAAGGTGCAAAATTTCTTTCTACTAAAAGAAGAGCAGCCGAATTAATTAAATATGCTTCAAATGCTTTTTTAGCAACAAAGATTACCTTTATAAATGAAATATCAAATTTATGTGAAAAAACTGGTATAGATATTGAGGATATCTCAATAGGAATTGGACTAGATAAAAGAATTGGTAGCAGATTTTTAAGAGCTGGACCTGCATACGGTGGGTCATGTTTTCCCAAAGATACTAAAGCTCTAGTTTCTACTGCAGATAAATTCAAAACTAATTTATCTGTTATAAAAAGTGTTATTAGGTCTAATCATATGAGATCTGATTTACTATCTAAAAGACTTAGTTTGATTTTAAAAAATAAAATTAAAAATAAAGTTGTTTCCTTTTTAGGTGTAACTTTTAAAGCAAATACCGATGATATGAGAGACTCGTCTAGCCTTAAATTAATCCCATTCTTATCAAAAAAAGGTGCTAAAATTAAATATTATGATCCTACAGGAATAAAAAAAGAATTTAAAAAATTAAAAAATGTTGAATTTTCTAATTCAATACAGGAGTCAATCAAAGGATCAGATATTGTAATTATACATACTGAATGGAATGATTTTAAATCAATTAATTTCAAAAAATATTCACAGAATAAAAAACTTATTATTTACGATATGAGAAATATTTATTCACCAAATAAAATTAAAAAATTAGGTTTTAAATATTTTGGTATTGGAAGATAATTTAGTTTAATTCAAAAATTGCATCAACTTCAACAGATACACCAAGAGGTAAGCTATTTGTACTTACAGCTGCTCTTGTATGCATTCCAGCCTCACCAAAAACTGAAGCAATTAAATCTGAAGCTCCATTAATTACTTTTGGTTGATCTGTAAAGTTATCAGTTGAATTGACAAAACCTGTTAATTTTACACACGATTTAATTTTAGAAAGATCTCCATGACAAGCTACTTTTGCTTGAGATATAATACTTAAACCACATCTTTCAGCTGCTTTGTAACCATCATCTACAGATAGATCTTTTCCAACTTTTCCTTTTATTAATTCACCCTTTTCTGAAATAGAAATTTGTCCTGATATATAAAGTAAATTGCCAACAATTTTTGTTGCAACATATGATCCAACAGGAGGTTTTGCATCAGGCAATTTTATATTCAATTTTTTAATTTTTTCCTCAATTGTCATTTTTTATTTTCTCCATAAATTCTTTATGATTTTTACTATTTTTAAACTTTATCAATGTATCTTTTAATTTTAAATTATTAAATTTTTTTTTACCTTCTTCTATTTTTTTTGCAGTTTTAGATTTTATTTCTTCTGCTTTTTGCGATGTTTCTTTCTTTAATTTATCAGATGTACATTTTGCGTACTCTTTACTTAATTTGTCATATTTTGAACAATCCTCAGCAGATGAAAATGTTATACAAAATAAAAAAATGAATAAAGCTGAAATTATAATTTTAATTATTTTCATTTCTTCTTTTTTTTAGATTTTTTATTTTTATCGTATTCTCTTCTTTTCTCAATTAGTATAAGAGCCTCTTCCATTGTTAGTTCTACTGGGTCTTTTTCCTCTGGAATTGTTGCATTTAGAGATTTGTATTTAATGTATGGTCCGTATTGACCTTTCATGATTCGGACTGGCTTTTTATCCTCAGGATGCTCCCCTAAATCTTTTATAATTGAAGAAGACATCCTTCCAGGTTTTGCTTCAGCTATGAGTGTAATTGCTCTATTTAATCCTATAGAGAAAATTTCTTCGACATTTTCTATTCTAGCTGATTTATTTTCACATTTTAAATATGGTCCAAATCTACCAGTATTCAAAGTGATTTCTTTTTGATTTTCTGGATTAATACCTAATGATTTAGGAAGCGAACATAAAAATTTTGCTTTATCAAAATCAATGCTTTCTAATTCAATTCCTTTTGGTATAGATACATTTTTTAATAGTTCATTAACCTCAGGTTTCTTTTTCTTAGTTTTTTTTCTTTTTTTAGGTTTTTCTTCTTCAATATTCTCCTCAAGAACTTTCTCATATTGAAGATAAGGACCAAATCTTCCATTTTTTAAAAAAATATCATTTCCATTTTCGTGTTTACCTAGAAATTTTGGTTCTGCTAGTTGTGACTGAGCTGCTGCTTTAGCTTTTGATAATGGTCTTGTAAATTTACATTCTGGATAGTTTGAACATCCAATAAACGCACCTCCTCTAAAACTATTTTTTAAACTAAGAGAACCTGTGTCACATAACTGACATTTTCTAACTATCTTTCCTTCTTTATCGGTATCAAATATCAATGCTCCTAAACTTTCATTTAAAAGATCCAAAACTTCTCTGGTTCTTTTTTCTTTTA
>CACPPK010000011.1:0-2500 GCA_902635845.1 uncultured Pelagibacteraceae bacterium
TTTTTTAACATTAAAATATTAAGAGCTTCAATTATTAGTTTAGAGGAAAGTAAAAATCAAAAAAAACCCATTAAAATAAGGGATTTTTATTAATTTTTTTGAGCTTAAATGCTTGATTTCCTATAATTTTAGCCTATAAGCACTGAACTTTCTCAGTAAAATTATTGTTAAACAATAAATAAGTGAGGATTATTGGGCTTTTTAGACCAATTAGCTATTTTAAAAGTAAAAATTTAAGAAGAGAAGTGTGGACGGTTAAGGTTACCAAAAATTTGTCGTACACACTTCTAAATCATATAAATTTTATTCTTAGAATTTATATTGAAGCTAGTGTGCGCCGTTTTTAAACTTGAGAGTTTGATCATGGCTCAGAACGTACGCTGGCGGCACGCCTAACACATGCAAGTCGAACGAAGTAGCAATACTTAGTGGCAGACGGGTGAGTAACATGTAGGTATCTGCCCTTTGGCCTGGAATAACACGAGGAAACTTGTGCTAATACCGGATAAGTCTTCACGGAGAAAGCTTTATGCACCATTGGATGAGCCTGCACTTGATTAGTTTGTTGGTAGGGTAATGGCCTACCAAGACTGTGATCAATAGCTGATTTGAGAGGATGATCAGCCACATTGGGACTGAGACACGGCCCAAACTCCTACGGGAGGCAGCAGTGGGGAATCTTGCACAATGGAGGAAACTCTGATGCAGCGATGCCGCGTGAGTGAAGAAGGCCTTTGGGTTGTAAAGCTCTTTCGTCGGGGAAGAAAATGACTGTACCCGAATAAGAAGGTCCGGCTAACTTCGTGCCAGCAGCCGCGGTAATACGAAGGGACCTAGCGTAGTTCGGAATTACTGGGCTTAAAGAGTTCGTAGGTGGTTGAAAAAGTTGGTGGTGAAATCCCAGAGCTTAACTCTGGAACTGCCATCAAAACTTTTCAGCTAGAGTTTGATAGAGGAAAGCAGAATTTCTAGTGTAGAGGTGAAATTCGTAGATATTAGAAAGAATACCAATTGCGAAGGCAGCTTTCTGGATCATTACTGACACTGAGGAACGAAAGCATGGGTAGCGAAGAGGATTAGATACCCTCGTAGTCCATGCCGTAAACGATGTGTGTTAGACGTTGGAAATTTATTTTCAGTGTCGCAGCGAAAGCGATAAACACACCGCCTGGGGAGTACGACCGCAAGGTTAAAACTCAAATGAATTGACGGGGACCCGCACAAGTAGTGGAGCATGTGGTTTAATTCGAAGATACGCGCAGAACCTTACCAACACTTGACATGTTCGTCGCGACTTTAAGAGATTAAAGTTTTCGGTTCGGCCGGACGAAACACAGGTGCTGCATGGCTGTCGTCAGCTCGTGTCGTGAGATGTTGGGTTAAGTCCCGCAACGAGCGCAACCCTCACTTTTAGTTGCCATCATTAAGTTGGGCACTCTGAAAGAACTGCCAGTGATAAGCTGGAGGAAGGTGGGGATGACGTCAAGTCCTCATGGCCCTTACGTGTTGGGCTACACACGTGCTACAATGGTATCTACAACAGGAAGCAAAACTGCGAGGTTAAGCAAATCCTCAAAAGATACCTCAGTTCGGATTGCACTCTGCAACTCGAGTGCATGAAGCTGGAATTACTAGTAATCGTGGATCAGCGTGCCACGGTGAATGCGTTCCCGGGTCTTGTACACACCGCCCGTCACACCATGGGAGTTGGTTCTACCTTAAGGCAAGGTTTCAAACCCTTGACCACGGTATAGTCAGCGACTGGGGTGAAGTCGTAACAAGGTAGCCGTAGGGGAACCTGCGGCTGGATTACCTCCTTTCTAAGGATGAATGAAAATAAATTTTCATTCTAAATAATATACAGGTAATGTTGACCGTCCTCATTTCTCTTCTTAAAGTAGTGTTTCTCTTGCATGGGGGCCGGTAGCTCAGTTGGTTAGAGCACACCCTTGATAAGGGTGGGGTCGAAAGTTCGAGTCTTTCTCGGCCCACCAAATAAGATCATGGGGGATTAGCTCAGCTGGGAGAGCGCCTGATTTGCATTCAGGAGGTCAGCGGTTCGATCCCGCTATCCTCCACCAAAACACTTAGTTATAGAAAATCGTGAAAAATAAATAATTAATATCAATATCTATATCCGAACATTAGAAATGTTATTAACTAATGTTCAAAATAAAAATTTGATTCAACACAGAATTTTTTTCTGTGCATAAATCAAGCGTTTAAGGGCGTGTAGTGGATGCCTTGGCACTGAAAGCCGATGAAGGACGTGATATACTGCGATAAGTTTCGGGGAGCTGTATGTAAGTTTTGATCCGAAAATTTCCGAATGGGGGAACCCACCACTTTATGTGGTACTTTAAACTGAATAAATAGGTTTAAAGAGATAACCTGGAGAACTGAAACATCTAAGTAACCAGAGGAAAAGAAATCAATTGAGATTCCGTTAGTAGTGGCGAGCGAAAGCGGACTAGGCCAGCAGTTTTGTTAAAAAAATTTG
>CACPPK010000011.1:7500-37350 GCA_902635845.1 uncultured Pelagibacteraceae bacterium
TTTTCAGCTAGTAATAAGTCTTTCTTTACATCTTCAGAAAAATTAATTAAGGGTTTTTCTCTTCCAGTAAAAATATAAATTGATCTTGAGTGCGTATCAGAAAAAATTTTTTCAAACCCATATCTGTTCATTATATTCATAAATACTTTACAGCTAAAATAAAATGTATGGGGATAATGAATATCACCCAAAAAGTCTCCCGCTCTTCTTCCAAATTTTAAACTATCTATTGCTGGAAATTCTATATAGTTCAATGTCTCATTAGTTTTTTGAATTTTTATTAATTTTTTTATTTCCTCTTCAAAATTATCCCAATGTTCTACCACATGTGATAATATTATTATATCAGGCTTGAATTCGATTTTTTCTAAACCACCATGTATAATATTTATATCTTTTTTTTCAGCATAAATTTTATAAGGTTCAAAAAAATCTGCCAAATAAAGATTATTTGATGGCTTAAAATTTTCTAGGATACCCCCAACCGCGCCTCCAACATCAACTATTTTAGTCTCAGGGCTTATTTCCTTTGAATAAAATTTTTTGATTATATCGCATTTAATTTTTCCAGAGCTGTGCTGGGTATTGTATAATTCTTCTGGACTTTTAAAGTCATCTTCATCATCATCGTGAACATGTCTATAATAATTCTCATAAAAATGAACTAGATCTTTAGAACTTAGCATATGCTTTGCCCTTACTAATCCACATTCCTCACATATAACAAGATGAAACTCAACACCATACCTATCTACCAATGAAACTAAAGAATCGTTTTGATTTTTACAAATACAAATTGTTGATACAACTTCATAATTTTCTTTTACATAAAAATTGAAAAAATTAAAATATTTGTAAGAAGTATGGGGAAAATCAAATATTCTTTTTTTGTTTGGTAAATAGCTACTCAAATTTTCCCATGATAGGATTTTTTTAAAGCGCTTATGATTTAGTAAAAGTTCCAAAGTAATTATTTAGTTGTATTATTATTTTATTGTTGTTTAAAAGTATATTAATATATTTAAAAAAATAGATATCAATGAAAACTCTATTAAAAACAATTAATGACTCAATAGTTATTAAAAAAAGATTAATAAATAAACAAAAAAAAATTGCTTTGATAATTTCTGAGCTCTATGAGTGTTTAAAAAATAACAAAAAAATCCTAATTTGTGGAAATGGAGGATCAGCAGCAGACTCTGATCATTTAGCAACAGAATTTATTGTAAGGTTGAGGCCTAAAGTTAACAGAAAAGCTTTAAAAATTTTTAGTTTAACCTTCAATACATCTACAATTACAGCTACAGGCAATGACTATGGTTTTGAAAAAATTTTTTCAAGAAACTTAGAAGCTATAGGTGAAAAAGGAGATGTTTTGGTTGCACTAACTACATCTGGAAACTCAAAAAATATATTGAAGGTCTTGAAATTATCCAAAAAAATGAAAATTAAATCTATTGGTTTTTTAGGATATAAAGGTGGAAAAGCGAAAAAATTGTGTGATATTTCTTTGGTCATCCCCTCGAGTAATACCGCTAGAATTCAAGAGGAACATAAGTTTTTAGGACATTTCATTTTAGAGCAAATTGAAACTATGCTTTTGAGTGATAAAAAGATTAAATAAATAGATTCAATTTTATGAAAAATTCAAATTTAATTCGCCAATTAGTTATTTTAGGCGGAAATATTTACAAGCAAGATTTTCCAATTATCAATATTATTAATGGAGCTAAAAAATATAAACTAAATATATTTATCATAACTGACAAAGATAGACTGAATTACCCAAATAAAAATTTTACAAGTTTCAAAAATTTTTTAAATTCAAAAAATATTAAATTTAGATCCTTTAAGTCATATTTAAAAATGAGTAATTTTTTATTAAATAAATTTAATTCAAAAAATACATTAATACTTTCTGCTAATTGCAAATGGTTATTAAAAAAAAATATAATTAATAATTATAAATTTTTATTTAATTATCATAATGCAGATCTTCCGTCCCAAAGAGGTGCTGCATGTCATTCTTGGGGTATAATGATGAATAAAAAAGACTCATCTTTAAATATGCATTTGATTAGTGAAAAATTTGATACTGGTAAAATAATTTATAATCAAAAATATAAATTAAATAATTATTTATCCAATTTAAATTCAATATATAGAAAAATAAATAAAGAAGAAAAATTTTTTTTTAATAAATTTTTTGAAAAATTTTTTCAAAAAAAATTATATACTAAATCTCAAAATGATAATAAATCTTTCTATTGGCCAAAACTTGATCAAAAAAAAAATTCTCATGTTAATTGGTACTGGACTTCAAAAGAAATTTATAGATTTTGTAATGCTTTTGACAATCCTTTTAAAGGTATCACAACTAAATATAAAAGATCTAAAATATTACTCACAAGTGCAAAGCTTGCTGATGTAAATATAAATTTCCATCCTTTTCAATATGGGATGATATATAGAAAGAATAATAAGAGAGTATTTATTGCCACTGGTGATGGTGGTATCTCGTTTAAATTAAAAAATTATAAATTAGATAAAGTAAAACTAGGTTTTAAATTTTATAATTAAATTATGAAAATTAATGGCATTATCCTTGTTAGATCTGCTTCATCAAGACTTAAAAATAAGTGCTATTTAGAATTTGGGAATATAAATATTATAGAACATATTATAAAGAGATGTAAATATTATAAGATCAATCCAATTATTTGTACTACAAAAAATAAGGAAGACAAAAATCTCATAAATATTGCAAAAAAGAATAAAATAAAATTCTTTGCCGGATCATCAAAAAATAAAATTTTAAGGATCTCTGATTGTTGTAAAAAATATAATATTACAGCTTTTCACACTATTGACGCTGATGATCCATTTTTTTGTGGGTCAGAAGTAAAAAAAAGTTTTTCTTTACTGAGCAAAGGTTATCATGTGATTAAGCCATCCAAATCATCTTCATCAGGTGGTGCATCTGTTGGTTTTTCTATAGTTGCAGAAATTTTTCATGAAATTACTAAAAATTTAAAAAAAAATGAAGATACTGAAATGATGTGGAATTTTTTTAAATTAAGTAAAAAAAAAATCAAAATTAAAACTTTTCCAAATCAAAAATATAATGTTAAAAATTGCAGACTAACTCTTGATTATTATGAAGATTATATTTTTTTAAAAATTATTAGAGATTTTTTAGGTAATAATGCATCAAGAAAAAATATTTATAAATTAATAAATAAAATGCCAGAATTGGCTAAAATCAATTTTTTTAGAAACAGTGAATGGAAACTTAATCAATCAAAATAATTATGAAAAAAAATCCATATATTAAAATTAGTAAAAGAAAAATTGGACCAGATTACTTACCTGTTGTAATTGTTGAATTAGGAATTAATCACAAAGGAAGTCTTAAGTTGGCTAAAAAAATGGTTGATGCCGCTATAAGAGCCGGTGCTGAAATTATAAAACATCAAACTCATGTACCAGAAGATGAAATGAGTTTAGAGGCTAAAAAAATTATACCAAAAAATGCAAATAAAAATATCTACGATCTTATAAAATCCTGTATGCTGTCAAAACAAGAGGAAAAAATTCTTAAAAAATATGTTGAAGACAAGGGTTCAATATTTATTAGCACACCCTTTTCAAGACAGGCGGCAAACGATTTGTTTGAAATAAATGTACCGGCATTTAAAATTGGTTCAGGAGAATGTAATAATTATCCGCTTATAAAGCATATATCAAAAATGAAAAAACCAATCATTTTAAGTACAGGTATGAATGATATAAGATCAATAAAAAAATCTGTAAATATATTATCAAATAATAAAATCCAATTCGCACTTTTACATTGTACAAATTTGTATCCAACATCACCAAAACAGATGAGATTAAATGGAATTTTAGAGTTAAAAAAATCCTTTCCCAAAGCAGTTATTGGTTATTCTGACCATAGTGGAAATAATCTATCATCTTTAACAGCAGTAGCTTTAGGAGCCAGTATTGTTGAAAAACATTTTACAATTGAATCAATTAAATCTGGCCCTGATATTTCATCATCAATTAATGAAAAAGATTTGAAAAAGTTGATAAATGACTTAAATGAAATTTATGTATCAAAAAAAGGAGGAGTTAAACCTATTAAGGAGGAGAAATTCACTGCTAATTTTGCTTTTGCATCAGTAGTAGCAATAAAAGATATTAAAAAAGGTGAAAAATTTTCTAGTAAAAATCTTTGGGTAAAAAGACCTGGTAATGGAGATTTCTTAGCAGATAAATTAGAAAAAATTTATGGTAAAATTTGTAAAAAAGGGGTTAAAAAAAATACTCAATTAAAAACAAAACATGTTTATTAAAAAAAAAATTGTTTTTTTTTCAGGTAATAGATCAGATTATTCAATCCAAGAACCAATATTAAACATTTTAAAAAATTATACTCAGAATAAAATTTTTCTTATTTTGAGTGGTTCACACTCAAATAAACAGATGGTTGGCTCAACATTTAAAAATATAAAAAAAAAAAATAAAAAAAATATTTTTAAAATACAAGTAAAGGGTGAGTTTAATAAGATAGAAGATATAAATGATTTTAATAATAAATTTCAAAAAAAATTTAGTTTTTTAATAAAAAAATTAAAACCTGATTTTGTTGTTTTGACGGGAGATAGATATGAGACTTTTTCAGCAGGTTTTGCAGCTTTTTTAGAACGAATTCCAATTATTCATATAGAAGGTGGAGATATGACTTTAGGGGGAGCATATGATGATGTTATTAGGCACTCATTATCAAGGCTTTCATCTTTTCATTTAGTAACTAATAAATTATCAAAAAGCAGATTGGTGAAATGGGATGAAAAGAAAGAAAAAATTTTTAATATTGGTTATCCACCCGGAGTTGAAATACTAGAAAAAAATTTTGCAAATAAGAAAGAAGTTGAAAAAATTTTCAATTTTAACAAAGGTGAAAAAGTTATTATTTTTACTCTTCATCCTTTAACAAATTCAAATTCAAAAAAGAAAGATTATAAAATTTTACTCAAAGTTTTAGATGATCTGTCTAAAAAAGCAAAAATAATTATTACTTATCCAAATTTTGATCCCGGATATAAAGAAATAATCAAATTATATAAAAAATTTAAGTCAAATAAAAATATAATTATTAAAAAAAATTTGGGCAAATATTTATATTACGGAATTTTAAATTATTGTGGAAATTACAATAATGGTTTTTGTATGGGAAATTCCTCAAGTGGTATTAAAGAGGCAATTTTTTTTAACTGTAATGTTTTAGATCTAGGTAAAAGACAGCTTGGACGATTGGCACCAAAAAACGTTAAAAATGTTGATTTTAATTTTAATAAAATTATGAAGATGAGCGATTTAATATTAAATAAAAAAAAAACAAATAAAAAATTTCAAAATCCTTATTCGGTAAAGAATTTTAAAAATAATATTTTAAAAATATCAAGAAAAATATTTAAAGAAAAAAATAGTCAATTGAAAAAATTTATTATCTAGTATTTTGCATAAAAAAGTTACAAAAAACTTCATTGAATATTGCTGTATTTAAAGGATTAGAACCACGATTAGTTTCAAATGTAAATTTACCTTTATAATTTATTTTTCTTAAAGCATAAAATACTTCTTCAAAATTAACATTACCTGTTCCTAAAATAACATTGATATTTTTTTTATTTTTATCTTTTATGTGAACATGACCAATAAATTTATTGAGTTTTAAAATCTCATTTTTTAGTGAATTAGAAATTAAAACTCTATTACCTGTATCAAAAACACATTTTATATTTTTTTTATTTATTTTTTTAAGTAATCTAATCAAGTCATTTGCGCTGAGAATAGTTTCAAGACATAAAATAATATTAGAATTTTTAATTTTTCCAGAGATATCTCTCAAAATTTTTACTGCTAAATCCCAGTTATTTTTATTTATTTCACTAGCCTCTAACAATGGTAGTATGAATATTTTATACTTATGTTTAATTGATAAATTAATTAAGCGTTCAACATGTTTTAAAGTTCTTTTATTTTTTTTAGAAAATAAATTATTATTAATTATATAATCAGTGCATATACTATATTTTTTAATTTTGTATTTCTTTATTGTTTTTTCTATGATTTTAAATCCATCTTTATAGGTTAATGGATTTAAATGATTTATTTTTCTTTCATCTAACAATTCTATAAATCCAAGGTTTGTTTTTTTAATTAATGCAAATTCATTTTTCCAATTTTTTGGAAATTTTTGCAGTTGTGTTGATTGAGTTAATCTACCTTGTACAATTCCGAAATTGTTATTTTTTTTTTTCATTATTAGTTAATTTAACTAATTTTTTTAGTATTAGTGCTTTTTTTTTAGCATCCTCTAAATTTCTATAATTAGTTTTAAATTGCATTATTTCTTTTTGAATTTTTTCTGCAACGGGTAAGGAATTTATTTTCCAAGATTTTTTTTTAAAATAATTTTTAATGCTTGGTTCTTGATGAGGACAAACGCAGGCCCCATAAAATCCGTCACCTCCCATTTTTTTGTATTTACTGTAAAAGGATTTCCATTTAATTCCAAATTGACTCTCTCCAAGATATCTTAAAGAAAAAGTATAATGAGTATGTTTAAAACCTTTAGGTATCCTCTGTTCTATTAACCAATTACAATCATTTATTGCTTCTCTAAAAATTCTTGCTACTTGAACTCTTCTTGATATTATTTTTTTAAATCTTTTTAATTGAGCCAAACATACTGCTGCAACAATTTTTGGCATTCTATAATTTAAACCAATCGTATCAAATCTTTCGTAATTTGGATCTTGTACCTTTTCAATTGCTAAAGATGTTCTTCCACCATTTGCCGTCATATTTTTATAGCCAATACCTGCAAATTTTCTGATTTTTTCAGCTAAGTATTTTGAATTTGTACTTATAATTCCACCCTCGGACGCACCACTTAAATGTTTTTTATTTTCAAAACTCCAAATTCCAACATCACCTAATGTTCCAGATATTTTATTTTTATATTCTCCAAAAAAATCTTGTGCATTATCCTCGATAATATAAATATTTTTCTTTTTAGCTAATTTAATTATTGGATCAATATCTACTGGCAACCCTTGAAGAGAGACAAGCATTATTGCTTTTGTTTTTTTTGTTATTTTTTTTAAAATTGTTTCATAGGTTACTAAATAAGTATCTTTATCAACATCAGCAAAAACAGGCTTCGCACCAAGATGAATAGCAGCATAAGCATCCATGACAACTGTGAGACCTGGAACTATAACTTCATCACCAGGTCCAATACCAATTGCTGCAAGAGATGCGTGTAAACCTGATGTTCCAGAATTGCATGCTATTGAGTATTTAACCTTAAATTTTTTACAAAATTCATCCTCAAGTTTTTTAACATAATCAATATTTTTAGTTTTATCATCAATTACATTTAAAACGTAATTTAACTCGTTAGAATTAAATTTACCGTACTTATTCTTAATAGAATTTATTTTTTTTTTATAGTTCATTTTCTAAAGTTTTTTTTAAATTTTGTAAATTAGATCCAAATCTTTTTAATCCCAACTCTTTGTCTATAAAATTTTTATAAATTTTTTTTGAATATAAAGATTTTCGCATTTTAGTAATTTTGAGTACCTTAAATATAAAACTATTTTCTTCTTTACAATATAATTCCTTAATTTTTCTAATAAAAAATCTTTTTGATTTATAATTACCATTAGGGTCGTAAACTAAAACTTTTTTGGATGCACACAAAGTTTCAGAAATAATTGATGAAACTGGGGCAGTTATAACTAAATCACTTAATGATATAATTTGAAAGGAGCTTAAAATCTTATTTCCTCCAGCAAAATATTTAAACCTTTTGTTTTTTGAAATTTTATTGAATAATTCTTTATTTTTAGTTGAAAAATTTTCATTTAATTCTTCAAACGTTTTTTTGCTTTTGAAAATTATTTGAAAATTATATCTTTGAAGCAACAAATCAATATTATTTAATAATTTATTATAGTCTGATTGGTTCCAAACTCCATCTCTCCCTATAGAATGATCAAAAAATGAAATTATTTTTGTTTTACCTGATAATTTTAATTTTTTTTTATTAATTTTAATTTGCTTTGAATTTTTATTTTTAAGAATGATGTCTGAACCAATATTTCCAATTTTGATAAAGTTTTCTACTTTAATTTTTTGTGATTTAAATAATTTTGTTGAAATTTTATCAGCAACTAAATAATCATAATTTAAATAAACATAATTAACTCGGGTAAATCCTTTTTTATTTGATATTGGTATTAATTCTTCTGTAGTAGAAAAATATAAAAAAATAGTTTTAACATTGTTATTGTTGTGAGTATTTTTGATAAAAATTTTTTCATCAGACATTGCATTAAGATGAAATTTTGTATCATATAAAATATAAAATAACCTCCAATTAATAATACTATTTAAGGATTTAAATATCACATTTAAAAATATTGGATTTTTAATTCCAAGTACTAAAAATCTTAATTTTTTCAATGAAAATAAAAAGTATAATTTTCTAAGAAAATAAAAAAAATTAAATTTATTTAAAATATCTTTTTCTAAATTTAAAACTTTTTTGTCAAATGGTTCATCAGTATTTATTTTATTTTTTTCATCTGTTACATAAATAATATCTTTTTTCGTATTTTTATTTTCTAAAAATGATAGATTAAGATCGTTTTTATTAAACTTTATATCTTTAATAAAAATCGATACTAATTTTTTTGTTTTATTTAATTTAATACTATTAAAAAATCTTGTCTTAAGTAATTTATTCTCAACTATTAATAATATTTTAAAAAAAAAATAAATATTTTTTAAATAATAAAACAAAAAGCTTGAAATTTTACTTACCAAAGAAAAATCCATATTTTTTTCTAAAAGATGTAGTTCTTTCATTGTTTTATACACTTTGTAATTAAAAATATTACTTTCTATAGAAATTTTACCCTTTAAGTTAAATTTTTTTTTAATTAATTTTGCAAAAGTGAAACTTCTTTGAATATCACAAGCATACAAAGCAATTTTTTGCTTAAATGTATTTTTTGCGTAAATTAAATCTTCGTCTTTTTCCTTGCCAAAATTTGTTTTGTTAATTTTGTTAAATATTTTATTTATTTTTTTTGAGATAAAATAATCAGATTTTTTTATCTCAATAGCATTATAAAATTGATTTACTTTTATATATTTTTTATTTTCACTAATTATTTTTTTATAATTATTTTCTACAAAAATATTATTAAATCTTTGATACAGAGTTATTTTACTAAAAGCATTTTTCTCATAAATTACTAAGTTTTTAGTCATTGATACTAATGAATATAGATTTTAAGTTATTAATTATTTACTTAAATGTTCTCTTAATTTTTTAGCAATTTTTTGTTCTTGTTCGTCAAATTTCTTAATTCCATCACCTATTGCGCTTTCAACTACTCTAACATACTGAACAAGTTTTTTTAATCCTTGTGGTTCTATAGAGGCTGATTGGTCTGACCCATACATTGATCTGTCAAGTGTGATATGTCTTTCTAACGAGGTTATATTCATCGCTGCAGCCGCTACCGCTATAGGCAAGCCAACCTCATGTCCGCTATAACCAACTGAGCACTGAAATTTTTGTCTTAACTTATCGATCATTTTTAAATTAGCTTTTTCAGTTGGCAATGGGTACTCAGATACACAATGCATCAACTCAAAAGGACAATTAACTCTTTTAAATACTTCTACAGCTTTTTCAATATCTTCTAAATTTGATAATCCTGTGGAAATAAATGTATGTTTTTTTTCATTTGCAACTTTTTCAAGTAAATCGTGATACACATTCATTGCTGAAGCAATTTTATTATATTTTAGGTTATAATTTTCTAAAAAGTTTTGACTATTTAAATCCCAAGCTGAAGCAAACCATTCAATACCAGTTTTTTTGCAATATTTATCAATTTCATCATATTCGTTCTTCTCAAACTCAAGACCCTTTTTTTGATCTCTTTGAGTATTACCCCATGGGCTTTCTCTTTGGCTGTCAAGAAACTCTTGGCTATACACTATATTGATATCTCTTTTTTGAAATTTTACCGCATCACATCCACATTCTTTAGCTATATCGATTAATTGTTTAGCAATATTCAGATCACCATTATGGTTAATTCCTATTTCAGCTATAATAAAAATTGACATATAATGATGTTTAAATATTATTTTATAATTTAAATCAAGATATTATTGAACACTTTAATAAATTATAGATAATATCATTTTGATATCGATTTTAAAAAAATAAAAGCCTGATCAAACAAAAATTAAAACAATAATGACTGATAAAAAAACAAATTTCTTAGGTTTACCTGAAAAAGTTGTTTTTTGTAAATGTTGTACCATGTCAAATCAGCGCCCTTCATCGGTAATTGAATTTAAAAACAAACAAACAGAAAGTAAACCCACTCTTAAAATTAATGATGAAGGAGTATGTAGCGCATGCGAATACCAAGAGATTAAAGATAATAAAATTAACTGGGAAGAAAGAGAAAAAGAGTTAAAAAAATTATGTGATAGTTATAGAAAATCTGATGGAAATTATGATTGTATAGTACCTGGCAGTGGAGGTAAAGATAGCAGTTTCACAGCACATATATTAAAATATAAATATGGAATGAACCCATTAACTGTTACATGGGCTCCACATAAATATACTGAAATAGGATGGAAAAATTTTGAAAATTGGATACATGTAGGTGGCTTTGACAACGTACTATTTACCCCCAACGGAGTTCTTCATAGATATTTAACTAAAATTGCATTTCTAGATCTACTTCATCCTTTTCAACCATTTATAATGGGGCAGAAAATGATTGGTCCTTTAATGGCAAAACAATTTAATATTAACTTAATATTTTATGGAGAAAATCAGGCTGAATATGGAAATGATATAAAAGATAATTTCAAAAAAAATTTTGACAACAGTTATTATACTTACTCAAATTTAAGTGAAATAATTATTGCTGGAAAAAAAATTGATGAGATTTTAAAGAATACTAAATTTAAAATAGGTGATTTTAAACCATATTTGCCCTTAAATAAAAAAGAGGTTGCAAATTTAAATATAGATTACCAATATTTAGGATATTATTTAAAGTGGGATCCCCAAGAGTGTTATTATTATGCCTCTGAACATACTGGATTTCAAGCCAATACAGAAAGAACTCAAGGAAGTTACTCAAAATATTCTGGAATTGATGACCGTATAGATTGGTTTCATTATTATACAACACTTATAAAATTTGGCTTAGGTAGAGCAAGTTATGATGCAGCACAAGAAATTAGAAATAAAAAAATTACAAGAGAAGAGGGTATAAATTTAGTAAAAAAATATGATGATGAGTTTCCAATAAATTATTTTAAAGATTTTTTAGAATATATAGATATTTCAGAAAATATTTTTTGGGAAACTATTGATAAATTTAGACCGTCCCATTTATGGGAGAATAAAAATGGCAAGTGGACATTAAAAAATAAAATATGGGAAACATAAAGTCTAAAAATTATCTTAGAATTGTTGCAAGACTAGATATAAAAAATGAAAACTTAATTAAAGGAATTCATTTAGAAGGATTAAGAAAGCTTGGTGATCCAAATGAGTTTGCAAAAAAATATTATGATGAGGGGGTTGATGAAATTATTTACATGGACTCCGTAGCTAGTTTATATGGAAGAAACAGTCTTGAGGGCATTCTTGAAAAAACAGTCAAAAATGTTTTTGTTCCAATCACAGCTGGTGGAGGAATAAGAAGCATAGATGATGCTCGTAAAATGTTTTTAAATGGAGCAGATAAAGTTGCAATAAATTCTGCTGCTTTGAAAAATCCAAAATTAATTTCTGAATTAGCTAATACTTTTGGATCACAGAGCATTGTCATATCTATAGAGGCAAAGAGTATTGGTAAGAACAAATGGGAATCTTATATTGATAATGGCAGAGAGAGAACTGGCAAAGATGTTATTGAATGGTTAAGACAATCTATAAGTTTAGGGGCAGGTGAAATTTTGATAACATCCATTGACAGAGATGGGACTCTTAGAGGTTTTGATTTAGATTTAATTGAAAATATTTCAAAAAATTCAACGGTACCAACTATTGTATCTGGAGGGATGGGTAAGATTTCTGACATCGAGAAAATTATAAAAGATGACAACATTAATGCTGTGGCTATAGCTGCATTTATCCATTATAAAAAAATGCAAATAAATGAAATTAAAAATGAATTAAACCAGTTTACAGATCGGATAAGGTTTTAAACTTCATGAGAAAAGTTGTTATTGTCGACTATGGATTAGGAAATATTTTAAGTGTTAAAAATGCTTTTTCAATGTTTGAGAAAAATACTTTGGTATCAAATGATTATATGGAAATTAAAAATGCAAGCCATCTTATAGTTCCTGGTGTAGGTTCTTTTAGTGAAGGAATTAAAAATTTAAAAAAAAAACAACTTGATTTACCTATTAAAGATTATTTTAATTCTGAAAAACCAATTTTAGGAATTTGTCTAGGTTTACAACTTTTTTTTTCATCAAGTGAAGAATTTGGCCATCATAAAGGTTTAGATCTTATAAAAGGTGAAGTGGTTAGAATAAATAAATATAAAGATTCAAATGAAAAATTACCCATAATAGGTTGGAAAGATTTATTGATAGAAGATTGTAAAATTAATTTTGAAAAAAATATAAAAACAACTTTTTATTTTGATCATTCCTATATGGTGAAACCAAATAATCCTGAAATCATAAAAGGGCAGTATTTATTTGATGAAATCAGTGTACCTTCATTTATTATAAATGAAAATTTTATAGGTTGCCAATTTCATCCAGAAAAAAGTGGAAAAATAGGCTTAAATTTAATAAATCAATTTTTAAATTTATAAAAAATATTAAAAAATTATAAAAACCAATTTTAAAAACAAAACAAATGATTATTCAAAAAATTGATGATTTAAAAAATATTCCTGAAGTTACTATTGTTGGTGGAGGTGTTTCTGCTATATCAACAGCTTTAACACTTGAAAGATTAAATATTTCTTCACTAATAATTGAGGCTGGGCCTGTTGGACCTAATATTGATGATGTTTCACAATCCTTTTATAACGGAAAGACAACAAAAGATGATTATTTTGATTTGAAGGAAACTAGAGTAAGAAAATTTGGAGGTTCGTCAGAGCACTGGGAGGATCAAGTTACTCTTAGACCTTTAGATAAATATGATTTTAAAGAATGGCTTTTTAAAAAAGAAGAGCTTGATAAATATACTTTTGAAGCTGCTAAAATATTTGAAGTAAAAGACAATTTTTCAAATAAAGATATAAGAGTAAGTGAGGGCATTCAAATTACAAAATTTATTTATGGTAAGCCAAAAAAACAAGGAAATCACCATGAAATTCATTTTGGAAAGAAATTTCTAAATCATATAAAAAATTCAAAAAAAATTTATCTAGTAGGCGATACAAGAGTTTTGTCTCTTGATGGAGAAAATGAAGTTGAGAAGATTTATTATATTAAAGATAATATAAAAAATGAATTAACTCCAAAAATTACTATCATGGCAACTGGTGGAATAGAAAATTCAAGAATTCTTTTGTACTCTCAAAAAATTTCTAAGAAAAATTTTTTACATAATATAAAAATTGGAACAAATTGGATGGAACACATAACAGGTTTAGTGATTGGATCATTTGTTGGCAATTATGAAAAATTAGAAAATTTAATAAGCTGTTTTAACAAAGAATTAGATTATAATAATACATATATATCATTTACAGATGAAACACTGAATAGATTAAATAGTCTTAATATTTTATTAAAATTTCAAAAAAATAAATTATCGAAAAAAATATTCTATCATCTAAAGTCTTTTTTTCAAAAGTTTAGTTTAATCTTAGATCCATTATTTAAAATATTAAATCTAAATTTTCCAAGTAATATAAAATTAATTGCAATGATAGAACAAAAACCTGATGAAGAGAATTTTATAAAGCTATCTGAAACTTTAAAAGATTCTCATTCTGTACCCGAACCAGAGCTAAATTGGAATTGGAAAAGTCAAAAAGATATTAAAAATTCTTTGAATATTTCAATTCAGGAATTAAATCTCTTTCTAAAAAAAAATAAAATTGGAAAAATAATTCCACAAAATTTTTTAAGAAATTATAAAGTGGATTACCCAAGTGATGCTATATACGCTGGTCACCATCATTTGGGAGGAACACAAATGTCCGACACAATCAAAAATGGTGTAGTAGATAAGAACTTAAAAGTTTTTAACCTAAGCAATTTATTTATAACCGGAAGCTCTGTTTTTCCTACTGGTGGGTATGTTCATCCAACCTTTACAATAGTACAATTATCAATTAGGTTGGCTCATCACATAAAAAAAATTATATCATAAATGCAAAAAAAAATTGAAGCCTTTAATAAAAATGGCTATTGGATTGAAAAGGATTTTTTTTCGTTCAAAGAACTAAAAGAAATGTTTCTTTTGTTCTATGATATTTCCCTTTCAATGCACAAAAAATTTTTATCTAGAAGTTCAAAATTTAAGGAATTAAATGAAATTAAATATGATAAATCCGGAATAAAGACCTTAGATAAAATTCTTATGGAAATTTTTAGAAAAGATAAAAAACTAATTGGAGAAATATATGATACCGTTTCTTACACATCAACTTTTTTGAGATTTTTATCAAACGAAAAAATTGAAAAATTAACAAGAAAATTATTAGAATTACCAAATAATTCAAGTCTGTATGGTTTCACTAATAGAGTAAGGATTGATCCGCCAAAGGATCAAAGAAGAACTTATGGCTGGCATCAAGAAGTTTTTTACACATTGCCGAAATCTAAATATTTACAAACCTGGTGTCCTATAATTAGAAATACAACAATTAAAAATGGAACTATTCAAATCTGTCCTGGATCTCACAAAGAAAAAATTGTTAAACAAGAATGGAGAGATTTAAAAGATAGAGCCACTCAAATAATTATAGATACCAACATTGTTAATAAATATAGACCTTTAGATTTAGAAATGAAGGTTGGTGATTTGCTTTTTTTCAATGGACATTTGTTTCACAGATCTGGGCAAAATATAACTGACAATGAAATAAGGTTTTCAATGGTTGGAATGTGGAATACTGTTGGCATAAAAGATTTTAGAGCACCTATTCCAAAATTTTCTTTTAGGGGTTTGTCTCCAAGAGAATATTATATAGATTATTTTAAAAGTTAAAATTTTGAATAAGCAAGTTTAATGTTTTCAATAACAAAATACTTTATCAATCCAAATTCTAAACTTGAGTATGCATTAAAAAAGATCTCTAAATCTGGTGAAAAAATTTTAATTGTTGTAGATAAAAATAAAAAATTGCTTGGAACAATAACTGATGGTGATATCAGGAGATCAATTTTAAAAAATAATGATCTTACAAAAAGTATAAAAAGCGTATTTAATAGTCATCCAATATATTTTTTAAAAGAAAAAATTTCTAGAGAGAAAATTTTAAAAATACTACTAAAAAAAAAAATCAGTGCAGCCCCAATAGTAAATAAATTAAAAAGAGTAGTTAATATAATTTTTATAAACGATTTACTTTCACCTAAAATTAATAAAAAAAAATATAAAAAAAAAGTTGATACTTGTGGTGTGATAATGGCTGGGGGAAAAGGTACCAGGCTAGAACCTTTTACCAAGATATTGCCTAAACCACTGATACCTATTAATGAGAAAGCAATAATTGAGCATATTATCGATTGTTTCAAAGATCATAATATAAATAAAATTTATATGACAGTTAACTACAAAAGTTTGCTAATAAAATCTTATTTTAAGGAATTGAAACTGAAATCCCCTATTTCTTTTGTAGAAGAAAAGGAAGAGTTGGGAACTATTGGTGGAATAAAAATACTTAAAAACAAACTTAATAAACCTTTTTTTGTTACTAATTGCGACATCATAGTAAAAACTGATCTATCAGATTTATATGAATTTCATGTTAAAAATAAGAGTGAAATAACAATTGTTGCTTCTACAAGCAAATTAGCTATTCCATATGGTGTCTGTAAGATTGATTCAAGTACAGGAACTCTAAAAAGTATGTTGGAGAAGCCTGTTCTTGATTATTTGGTCAACACCGGTTTTTACGTGTTAAGTCCAAAAATTTTGAAATTAATACCAAACAAAAAAAAATTTGATATGACAGATTTAATTGATTTAGTAGATAATAAAAAAATTTATGTTTATCCAATCCATAGTGATGATTGGATTGATATTGGTCAATGGCCAGAATATCATAAAGCCACAAAGTCACTATGGTAAAAAAAAACTTCTTGTGTATCATTACTGCTCGTGCGAACAGCAAAGGTATTAAAAATAAAAATTTACAAAAAATAAACAATAAAGAATTAATATATTATCCGATAAAGGCTGCACTAAAATCTAAATTGATAAATGATGTAGTAGTTAGTACAGATTCACCAAAAATTGCTAAAATTTCAAAAGATTACGGTGCAAAAGTCCCTTTTCTAAGACCTAAAAAATTTGCTCTAGATTCATCACCAAGTTCCGAGGCAGTCTTGCATTGTATTAATTTTTTGAGAAAAAAAAATTTTATATATAACAATTTTATTTTACTTGAACCAACATCCCCCTTAACATCAAATATAGATATTGATAAAGCTATTAGAGTTTTTGAAAGAAATAAAATTAAAGCAGATGCTTTAGTAACAGTTTCAAAAGCTGAACAATCACACCCAGTATTCTTAGTTAAAAAAGATAAAAATAATTTAATTAAACCATTTCTTAAAAAATCTTTTGATTTTAAGAGGCGCCAAGATTTATCTAAATTATTTTTTTTTGATGGGTCGTTATATATATCTAAAGTTAAAACTTACTTAACAAAAAAAACTTTTAATCATAATAAAACTCTTGCTTATCAATTGGAAAAATACAAATATATAGAAATTGATGACAAAATTGATTTAAAATTGGTTAGAATTATAAAAAAATATTTTAAAAAATAAAAATGAACAAAGGACAAAAACTTCTTAAAAAAGCAAAAAAAATTATTCCAGGTGGAAATCAGCTTTTTTCAAAGAGGGCTGAGCTTTTTTTGCCTGAATTATGGCCCACATACTACAAAAGAGCAAAGGGCTGTGAAATTTGGGATATGGAAAATAATAAATATTTTGATTTTGCCGGGATGGGAGTTACTACAGCTATTTTAGGTTATGCAGATAAAGATGTTAATCAAGCTGTTACTAAAGCAATTAATAATGCTTCTATGGGTACTTTAAATTCCTACGAGGAAGTTGATTTAGCGGAGGAACTTTTAAATATTCATAAATGGGCTGATCAAGTAAAATTTGCAAGAACAGGTGGTGAGGCTTGTTCTATTGCAATCAGAATTGCTAGAGCTGCAACTCAAAAAGAAAAAGTATTATTTTGCGGATATCATGGTTGGCACGATTGGTATTTGTCTACAAATATAAATAGTAATTCATTGGATACACAACTTTTATCAGGTTTAAAGGCCAAGGGTATTCCAAGAGGTCTAAAAAATACTGCAATCCCATTTGAATATAATAATTTAAATTCATTTAAAAAAAAGGTTAACAAATATAAAAACAATATTGCTGCAATAATGATGGAACCAGTTAGATCAACCTTACCTAAAAAAGGTTTCTTGGAATTCATTCAAAAAACTGCCAAAAAAATTGGGGCAGTATTTATTATAGATGAAATAACATCCGGTTTCAGAGAAAATCTTGGAGGAATACATTTAAAATACAAAATAAAACCAGACATGGCTGTTTTGTCAAAAGCAATGTCAAATGGTTACCCAAGCTCTGCAATAATTGGAACTAGAGATGTAATGGATGAGGCACAAGACTCTTTTATAAGCTCATGTATGTGGACTGAAAGAATTGGTTTTGTTTCAGCCTTAGCTACAATTAAAAAATTTAAGCGATTGTCTCTTCAAAAAAAATTGATAGATCATGGTCAAAGAATTAAGAAGGGATGGTCACAAATATCTAAGTCTACAGATGTTGATATTTCGATTGCAGGTATAGACCCTATTCCACAATTTAATTTTAAAAAAAATCATTTAGAAAAGAGCACTTATTTGAATCAAGAGATGCTTAAAAGAGGTTATTTAACCAATACAAGGCTTGGAACAACATATGCTTACAATTCAAATATAATTAATGGATATCTTGATAATTTGTATGAGGTATTTAATCAAATAAAAGATTTTGAGAAAAAAAATATTAAACTGCCGTTAAAAGGTAAAGTAAGACATGAAACTTTTAAAAGGCTTGTGTAAATGATTGACTATAAATCAATTTTTAAAGTAAATAAAAAAAAAGCTATTGTAGTTGGAAGTAATGGTTTATTAGGTGTGGAAATTGTTAACGCTCTTTTATCTCAAGGAGCAACAGTTTTAGGCATTGATTTAAAAAAAAATAATATTAAATCAAAAAATTATATATTTAAAAAAATTGATTTTTCAAAAACACACAAAATTGATAAAGAATTAGAAAATATTTTTAAATCTTTTGGCGTACCTGATATATTTGTAAATGCTTCATGGCCCAGAACAAAAAAATGGTCTCAACTGAATTTTTCTGATTCTTCAATAAATGAATTAAAAAAAAATGTTGATATTCATTTTAATTCCTACATTTGGTCAGCAAGATTGATAGCTGAAAAAATGTCAAAAAAAAAAATTAAAGGAAGCATTATACTTTTGGGATCAATGTATGGTGTGGTAGGTCAAAATATTAATATTTATCAAGGAACTAAAATGAGAGAAAATTTTGCTTACGCTGCAATCAAAGGAGGAATTGTTAATTTTACAAGAGAGATGGCAGCTTATTATGGAAAAAAAAATATTAGAACAAATGTTATTTGTCCAGGAGGTATAGAAGGACATGTAGCAGGACTAAATAAAAAACAACCTATAAACTTTCTTCGGTCTTTCAAAAAAATTGTTCCCATGTCTAGATTAGGAAAACCATATGAAATAGCATCAACTGCAGTTTTTCTCTCATCTGATGCATCATCTTATATTAATGGTGCAACAATTATGGTAGATGGAGGGTGGACATCAATATAAATGATTAAGGAAAATAGTTTTTATATTAAACAATTAAAAAATGTAGTATTTCTTGGATATTCAGATTTACTTAGTAAATTTATAGACATTAATAGTAATTTAAAAATAAACACTTTTGTAATCACTTCTCCAGATCAAAATAAAAAATTAGAAAAAATTAAGAAAAAAAAAGTTTTTAAAAATTTAAATAATTTGTTTAGAAGTTTTATTAAGAAGAATTTTGATATAGAAAAAACAATTTTTATTTCAATAAGTTCAAGATGGATTTTTAAAAAATCCACTATCAATTTTTTTAAAAATAATCTTATAAATTTTCATTCGTCCAGGTTACCTTTTGATAGAGGAGGAGCTACTTTTTCTTGGCAGATATTAAAAGGTGATAGGGTTCATTCTAATACAGCACATTTAGTAGATGAAGGAGTTGATACTGGACCAATTATTTTCTCAAGAAATACTATTTATCCATATGATTGTAAAATTCCATTAGACTTTGAAATTTATGATAAAAAACAATTAGAATTTTTTTATCAGAGTTTAGTGAAAAAAATAATTAAAGAAGAAAAATTACGATTATATAATCAAAACAACAATATAAGTAGTTACAATCCTAGAATTAACTCTGTAAAAGATTCATGGATTGATTGGAATTTAAAACCTGAAGATTTGATTAAATTTATTAATGCATTTGATGAACCTTATGAAGGAGCAAAGACATTGTTAAATGGTAAAATCGTAAGATTGAAATCTGCTCAAATTTCCTCTGCCGTAGGTGGTGGCCATCCTTTCATGTCAGGTATAATTTCGAACAAAGATAAAGACTGGATTACAATTAATTTATATGATGGAAAATGTTTAATAGTTGAGAGGATATTAAATGAGAAAAATGAAAATATTTTAAAAAATATTAAAATTGGCGATAGATTTTTTACTGACTCAAAAAAATTAGCATTCGCTAAATCAATTAGATCAAAGTTTAATACATTAGGTTTAAAGAAAAAATAAATAAATTACAATTTATGAAAAAAACTAAAAATAGCCCAAAAATTGTAATTATAACTGGAGGCTTGGGCTTTTTGGGCGTTCAGCATGCACAGGCAGTATTAGAGGGAGGTAATTACCCAATTCTGATAGATGTAAACATGAAAAATTTATCTAACATTAAAAAATATTTTAAGAAAAATTTTTCACATACAATTAATATTGAAAAGTGTGATATTACAAAAATAAATGATGTAAAACATTTAAAGAAAAAAATTATTTCGAAATATAAAAAAATAGATGCATTAATTAATAATGCATCTGTAAATTATACCTCAGAAGATATTAAAAAAAAAAAAATCAGTAATTTAAATATAGATGCATGGAAAAGAGATCTTGATGTCGGTCTTACTGGTTCAATGATTTGTTCTATGATATTTGGAGATGAAATAAATAAAAACAAAAATGGTGGAGTAATTATAAATATCTCCTCTGATTTAGGCCTTATTTCGCCTGATCAAAGGTTATATATTGATAAAAATAACAATTCAGTAAAACCTGCATCTTATTCAGCTGTTAAACATGGAATTATCGGATTGACAAAATACTTCGCAACTTATTGGACTAATAAGAAAGTAAGAGTAAATGCTATATGTCCAGGGGGAATGAAAAATAAAAATAGCAAAAAATTTATCAATAAAGTTAATAAATTAATACCTCTCGGCAGACTTGCAAACTATGGAGAGTACAAAGGTGCAATTAAATTTTTGTTGAGTGATGAGGCATCTTATATGAATGGTTCATCTATAGTGATTGATGGTGGAAGAACCATTATATAACTTAAATTAAAAATGCTTAAAGAGACCTATTTATACCTAATTTTTAATATTATTGCGGTATTATTGGGTTTTCTAACGTTACCAATTTTTACACATTATTTGTCCCCAGAAGAATTTGGAATTATCGCTATATTTTACCTGTTTGGTAATTTTTTAGCAGCTTTTCTCTCATTTGGTTTAATGAATGCTACGTATCGTTTTTTTTATGAGAGAAATGAAGATCTTGAAAAGTTTAAGGTTATAAATTTTACAAATATTTTTTTTATTATATTTTTTTTCGTAATTGGATATTTAATTATATCCAATTTTTTTGATATAATTTCATATTATATATTTGATAATAAAGTTGACTCACAGATTTTAAAACTTTCTTTTTTAGCTGGTTGTTTATTAAGATTATATTTATATTTTTTGAATTTTTTTATATATCAAGGTAATGCAAAACTATATTCCGCTTCTGAAATAACTTATAAAATTTTAACAGCAATCATTTCAATATTTTTTTTAATTTTCTTAATTCATGATTTTTATGCTTTAATTTATTCATCTATAATTACTTCAATTTTGATGCTGGTCACAGTCTTTTTTTTAAATAGAAAATTAATTAAATTTAAAGTTTCGTTAAAGGCTTTTAAAAATTCAATTATTTTTTCATATCCATCAAGTATTAATGAAGTACAGGGTCAGTTTCAAAATTCTTTTGATAAAGTTTACTTAAATAAGTTTTCTGGATTATACGATTTGGGTCTTTTAGAAATAGCAAATAAGTTTGGAAACTTAACTAAAATTTTTATTAATTCTTTTGCAAACGCTTGGATACCTCGATTCATGAATGAAAATAAAAATGAATCAAATTTTAATGAAAAACTATATGGTCAATATATTGAAGTTGTGGTGTTAATAAATTTAATATCTGTATTTTTTACAGTTTACTCTGAAGAAGTAATAATTTTACTTACAAATGAGGATTTTTATTTTGTAAAGTATTATGTGCCTTTAATTTTATTTTATGTTTACATTGGCAACATATTTAATCTTATTTTTAAATTACAAATATTTAAAAATAAAAAAATGTATTTACAAATACCAGTTTCATTCATTACTTTTATAACTAATATAACTCTTAATATTTTATTAATTCCAATTTACGGTACTTGGGGACTTATTGCTGCACTGATTATATCTTCAGTTGTCTCCAATTTGTTTATGTTCTTTAGATTAAAAGATTTTTTTAACAACAAACAAATGAATAATAAATTTTTTTTACAGATAATACTTTACATTATAATTATTTTTATTGTGTATTATATAATTTATCTAGATATAGATATGGTTTTAAAAATTCTTTTAAAAACTTTGCTATTGTTAGGATATTTTTTTGTGATAGTAATGTTTGGAATAATTAATTTGAAAAGAGTACTTCAATTAGTTAACCAAAGTATTAAAATTTTAATTAAAAAATGACATTTGATATATCAAAAAGAACTCATGATGAGTTTTATTTTAAAGACAAAAATTATTTTGAAAAACCTAAATATACTTCGATTTTTTTTACTAAACTTATAAAAAATTTACAATTTAAATCCTTACACG
Source organism: uncultured Pelagibacteraceae bacterium (assembly GCA_902635845.1). Classification (GTDB taxonomy): domain Bacteria; phylum Pseudomonadota; class Alphaproteobacteria; order Pelagibacterales; family Pelagibacteraceae; genus Pelagibacter. The sequence continues at coordinate 30,119 of CACPPK010000011.1, forward strand.
ATATTGGTTGTGCGAATGGAGCATTATTAAATTATGTAAATTTCAAATTTAAAAATAAAGATTTGTATGGCTCAGATTTAAGAAAAGAGTTAGTTGCTGATGCAAAAAAAAAAAATATAAAACATAAAAATCTAAAATTTTTTACGAATGATTTTACAAATTCCAAAAAAATTAGAATTAAAACAGATATTATAGTTTCTGTTGGAGTGATGGATATATTTGATGAGTTTGACAAAACAGTTAGACTTTTAATTAATAATTGCAATAAAAAGGGAAGTATATTTATTTGTCAGACTTTTAATAAATATGCAGTTGATATTGTTTTTAGACATAGAGATGTATCAAAAAAAAATTATCCAAAAAAAATTAATCAGATGGGTTGGAATATTTTTTCAATCAAATATGTTTCAGATCTTTTAAGAAAAAATAGAAAAGTTAAGAATTTCAAATTTCATCAAATTCATTATCCTAAAAATTTAAAAGTTTTAAAAAGAAATGATCCGATGAGATCATGGACTACATTTTATAATAATAAAAAGATTTTTCTAAATGCTTTAGGAGTTGTACACGATAAGTATTTTTTACAAATTAACTTAAATTAATGCCTGAATTAATATTTTTGAGGTTTGGACCTACATCAAAAATAATTGGAAAAATTTACGACCCTTGGTGGTTTAACGAAAATGGATTTAAAGTTAAATTTTGGGATTTAAGTAATATCTTTTATAATAAAGAAAAATTAACAAAATTTTACTCGATTTCTAAAGATTATAAATTCAATGGACCAAGGCATAAAATTTTTTTTACGAAATCTGATGTAATAAATGAAATAAAGAATTTTAATTCAGATACAATTTGTTTTTATTTTAATAGAGATCCATTTATAAATTATAAGGATGATGGCTGGTTATATAATAATATACTTAAATATACCAAAAAGATTTTACCTTTAGAATTTGAAAATATTCCAACTGATGAAAATATTTTGAAGAGAATTAAGTTTAATTTAAACTTGTATAAAACTAAATTTTTATCAAGAAAATTTAAAATAGATACATTTATAGGATGTGGAAAATTAGGCAGAAAATATTCAAGTAAAGTTTATCCCTACGCAAAATTTTTAAGTGTTCCATGTCCATTAATTAACTGGAGTAAACTTCCAAATATAGAAGATCGCAAATATAATGTATTTATTGATGAAAATATAATTTTTTATCCAGACTCAGTTTTATTTAATACAAAATTTAATATTGATCCAGTTGGATACTATAAAAGAATAAATTATATGTTAGATAAAATTGAGAAGTGGTCAAACAAGCCTACAATTATTGCAGCCTCAGGAAAATATTATTATGAAAAAAATCCTTATTCAGGTAGAAAATTAATTTATCACAAAACCTACAATTTAATTCAGCATTCAAGTTTAGTTTTGGGTCATGGATCAAGTGCACTTTATCAAGGAATTGTTGATAATAAACCAATTATTCATATTGATGACGAAAGTTTTACAAATGAACAAAGAATTGGAACAATTAAATTTTGTTCAAAAATAACTGGTAGAGCAATTATATTTGCAAAGGATATATCTGAGAGTTTTTTGGAAAAAGAAAATAAAATAAATGATAATTATAAAAATATTGTTAACAATTATTTTATGGAGGAAAATGTTAAAAAAAATTATCATGAAACAATTAAAGATTATTTGATTAAAAACTTACAATAAAAACTTTTTAAATTATTTTGCTAATGATTAAATTTATAAAAAAAATTTATATTAAAATAAGGGATTTTTTTATTGAGCTTTATTTAAGTAATTTATCAGAAAAAAAGAAATTTGAAGTAATTTACAAATTTTCTTATTGGAGAAGTAAAAAGAACGAGTCTTTAAGTGGTTATGGCTCTAGTATAGCATCAACAGAAAATCTTATTAAAGATTTAAAAAGTTTTATTATCAAGGAGGAAGTTAAAACAATTTTTGATGCTCCCTGTGGGGATTTTTTTTGGATTAAACAATTAAATTTTACCAACCTGAATTATACAGGGGGTGATATCGTAAAAGACTTGATTAAAGATAATAATTTTAAAAATAAAATAGATAATGTCAATTTTATAGAATTTGACATTTTAAACACAATACCAAATAACTATGATTTAATTATTAATCGCGATTGCTTAGTGCATTTTAAAGATGCAGATGTAATACAAGCTTTAAAAAATTTTAAGAAATCTAAATCAAGATTTTTTGCTTCAACTTCTTATCCCTCTATAAAAGAAAATATTAAATCTAATCTGCCTGATAATTGGAGACCAATAAATCTTTGTATTGAACCATTTAATTTACCTAAACCTTATGTTTTAATGAATGACAAAGAAAAAAAAAATAAAATTCCAACAGATGATGTTGAAGAAAAATATTTAGCAGTTTGGAAAATTGAGGATTTAGCTAATTTATTTAATGAATAGATATTAATGATAACAAAATCATATCTTCCAGCACAAACAACAAAAATATTAAGTTTTTTGTTTGTAATTGTAATTTTTTTACCGAAGATTACTTTTTATAAATTTCCAGGTTATTGGCAAGGTATAAGATTTGAAGAAATTACATTATTAATTTTTTTATTCATTATTTTTAAAAGAAAAACTAAATTGCAATTTGATTACATTGGTAAACCTTTTTTATTATTTTTTATATATTTTTTATTTTCAAGTATAATTGGAATTTTTAATGGAATAGAAACAAATGTAATTTTTTATTTTAGATATATAGAATATATTTTAGTTCTACTACTTTTGAATTTAATAAAATTTAATTCAAATTTTTTGGTAAAAGTTTTTAAAACTTTGATTATTATAAATTTGCTAGTGGTAATACTTCAAATAAATGGATATCTTGGGGTAATTTCATCTAAGGGATATTTTCAATCATTACCATTTGCGATACCTTATGGTATATTTGGAGGACCCTGGGAGCTGAGTACATGCATAGGTCTATCATATTTTATTGTTGCAAACTTTTCAGAAAAAAAACTGGATAAATTAATTTATTTAATACCAGTAATATTTTTAATTAATGTAGCTCAAACAAAAGCAAGTGCATTAGCTTTTGCATTAAGTTTTGTTTTTTTTATATTTCATAAAGATAAAAAATTAACGTTTCTTTTAGCTGGTTTGTCATTACTGATTTTTATATTTTTTTTAAGAGATATTATTTATCAAAATTTAATTTTATCAGTAAATCCTCTTGATCCTTTTGCTTTAAGTTCTGAAAATAAATTGTTTATAACAACAATTACAAATTTAGATTTTAATTTTATCGCTAAGTCATTAGTAAATTTATTTGTTTACCAAAAACCTCTTTTTTTTAGTGAAATACCTAATTGGGATTATTTATCTTTTCAATATAGAATAAATATTTGGTTAAAATTGTATCAAGAATATTTGACTAATTTTTATACTATTATATTCGGCACAGGGTTTGGCAAACAGATATATATTGAGTCGTTTATTTTAAGAATTTTATTTTCATTCGGTATAGTTGGTGTGATAATTATTTTTTTCTTAGCAAGACATATACCATTTTACTTATTTGTTTATATTTTTTTAGCAGGGATAACACTTGATCTTTTAATTAGTTTCAAAATATTTATTATTTGCTCATTATTAATCTTTCTCCATAAGAATAATAAGTTTAAATGAAAAAAAAAAAAATATTATTTATTTCACAGGTATTTTATCCTGAACAATTTCCAATAAATATAATAGCACAAAATATTAAAAGATTAAGATATGATGTTGATGTTATTACTGGATATCCTACATATCCAAAATTTCAAAATTTTTTAAAATATTTTAAATTATATCCTTCAAAATCTTCATTTAAAAAAATAAAAATTTATCGTGTTCCAATTTTCCCAAGAATTAAAAATTCTTTTTTATATTTATTTTTAAATTATGTTTCATTTATTTTAAGTGGAATTTTGTTTTCAAATTTTTTTTTATATAAAAAGAAAATTGATTATATTTTTGTTTATGCTACTTCTCCATTGCTTCAGGCATTAATTGGAGTTTTTTTAAAAAAGATCAAAAAAGCAAAATTAGTAATCTGGGTTCAAGATTTATGGCCAGAAAGTCTTGAATATACTGGGTATATTAAAAATAAGTTTTTATTAAACTTAATAAAAAAAATAGTAAAATATATTTATGATCAATCTGATTTAATATTGGTCCAGTCAGAAAGTTTTAAAAAAAAAATAAATAAAATTACAAATAAAAAAACTATTATTTTAAATAATCCAAGCGTAGATTTTTTCAAAAATTCTATTAATAAAAAAGAAAAAAAGTTTATTTATCTTTATGCTGGCAATGTAGGATCTGCACAAGCAATAATTAATTTAGTTAAATTAGCAAAATTTTATAAAAATAATAAACAAATATTTTTTAATATAGTTGGGTCAGGTTCTGAAACAAAAAAGATTAAAAATATTATTAAATTAAATAATTTAGAAAATATAAAGCATAGAGAACAAGTTGATTACAATGAGATAAAAAAAGAATATAAAAAGTCTGATATATTAATTGCCATATTAAAAAAACATGAATTATCAAAGTTGACAATTCCATCAAAAATTCAAGCTTATATGTCAGCTGGTAAACCGATACTTTGTTGTATTGAAGGGGAAGCATCTGATTTAATTAAAAAAGCTAATTGTGGTTTTGTTAGCAAAAGCAATGTTATAAATTTGAAAAAAGTTATAAAAAAGATAAATAGCACAAAAAGTACAAAGTTGAGAGAACTAGGTAAAAATGGTAGAAAATATTTTCTTAAAAACTTTTCTGGAAAAATAGTAACTTTAAAGTTAGATAAAATATTAAAAAAACTTAAATGAATAAAAAAAAAATTTTAGTTTTAGGAGTTAATGGACTCTTAGGTCATAGAGTTTTTATTAATCTTAATAAAAATAAAAAATTTAAGGTCATTGGTACCTTAAGAAGTATGAATAAAAATAATATTTTTAAAAAAAAAAAAATAATTGAAAATTTTAATGTATTAAATTTTGACAATTTAAAAAAAAAAATAAATTATATAAGACCTGATTTTATAATTAATTGTATAGGTGTAACTAATAAGAAAATAAAAAATAATAAAACAAGTGATTTAATTTTAATAAATTCTGTTTTACCACATTATCTAGATAGTTTATCAAAGAAACTTAAATTTAAATTAATTCACATAAGTACTGACTGTGTATTTTCAGGTCTAAAAAATTTTTACACAGAAATTGATCCTTGTGATGTCCAAGATCTCTATGGTTTAACAAAATTTATAGGTGAAATCAGGAATTCAAAAAATCTTACAATAAGAACATCAATAATTGGTCATGAAATGAGTGAGAAAAATGGATTATTGGAATGGTTCTTGTCCCAAAAAAGCGTAAAAGGATTTTCTAAGGTTGTTTATTCAGGAGTAACTACAAATCAATTATCTGAAATAATTGAAAGATGTATAACAAAGTACAATTTAAGTGGTTTATTTCAAGTATCATCAAAACCCATCAGCAAATTTGAATTACTCAAATTAATTAAAAAAATTTATAAAAAAGACATTAAAATTAAAAAAAGTGTTAAAATGAAAAAAAAATTGATATTAAATTCAAAAAAATTCACAAAAAAAACAAAATATCTAGTAAAACCATGGAAGGATCAAATTGAAGAAATGAGATTTCAAAACAATGAAAAATACTAATATTTTTAAAAATAAAACATTCTTGATTACTGGTGGAACAGGTTCATTCGGATCTCAAATGGCATCTACCTTATTAAAGTTAAATATTAAAAAATTAATTATTTTTAGTAGAGATGAAAAAAAACAATTTGATATGATGAATGAGTTAAATAATAAAAAACTTGAATTTGTAATTGGGGACGTAAGAGACAAACAGTCTATTGACTCAGTTTTGAGATTTGGTGTAGATTATGTTTTTCATGCCGCAGCACTAAAGCAAGTTCCTTCATGTGAATTTTTTCCACAGGAGGCAGTAAAAACTAACATACAAGGTGCAGAAAATGTAATGGAATCTTGTATAAAATTTAATGTAAAAAAATGCGTTTTTTTTGAGTACAGATAAAGCTGTTTACCCAATTAATTCTATGGGCCTTTCAAAAGCTTTAATGGAAAAGTTGTTAATCGCTAAATCCAGAAAAACTAAAAATACTGTACTTTGTGGAACAAGATATGGAAATGTTATGGGAACGAGAGGTTCTATAATTCCTCTTTTTATTAATCAAATAAAAAATAATAAAAAACTAACAATAACTAATCCTGATATGACAAGATTTTTAATGTCTTTAGAGGAATCTGTAGATTTAGTCCTTCATGCGTTTAAAAATGGAAAAAATGGAGAAATACTTGTTCATAAAGCTCCATCGGCAACAATTAAAAACTTATTTAATGCATTTAAAAAAATTTTTAATAAAAATATTAGCTATGAGTTAATTGGAGTGAGAAATGGTGAAAAATTTCATGAAACTCTTATATCAAAAGAGGAGATGTTTAGGGCAAAAAATAAAGGTAAATTTTATATTATTCCTCCAGAATATAAAGATATTAATTATTCAAAATATTTTTTTAAAGGTAATACAAAGTCAAAAATTCCAAATGAATATAATTCATCAAACACAGAAAGATTAAATCCAGATCAAGTAATTAAAGTTTTATATAAAAGTCATCATATAAGAAAAATGATTTCAAATGATTAAAGTTGTTACACTAGTTGGAACTAGACCTGAAATAATTAAATTGTCTTCAACTATAACTAAATTTGAAAAGTATTTTAACCATACATTGATTCACTCTGGACAGCATTACGATTATGAATTAAGTGAAGTTTTTTTTAAAGACCTTGGCTTGAAAGAGCCAAGCATTTATCTAAATTCAGCTAAAAAAAATGCAGTTGAAACAATTTGTTCAATAATAACAAATTTCTACAATAAGTTAATTAAATTAAAACCAGATGCTGTTGTAGTTTTAGGAGACACAAATAGTGCAATGGGTGTTTTTGCTGCAAAAAAACTTAAGATTCCAATATTTCATTTAGAAGCTGGTAATAGATGTTTTAATCTTAATAATCCTGAGGAATTAAATAGAAAAATCGTTGATCATATTTCTGATATAAATATGCCTTATACATCAATTGCTAGATCATATCTTTTAAATGAGGGAATAGACCCAG
>CACPPK010000012.1 GCA_902635845.1 uncultured Pelagibacteraceae bacterium
AAGAAAATACTTGAACAGGCAATTAAAAAGGGTGGTTCAAGTATCAGAGATTTTAAAGATATTTCAGGTAACAAAGGTAACTTTCAAAAGGAGTTTAAAGTTTATCAGCAAGAGGGAGCCGATTGTAAGCGTACGAATTGCAAAGGCATTATAAAAAAAAAAATAACATCAAATAGGTCGACTTTTTTTTGTGTTTCTTGTCAAAAATAGTTAAATATTTAGTTGACCACTATAAATTCTCAAGCTATACCCCTGCGCAGATGGCAAACACAAAATCAGCAATTAAGAGAATTAGAAGAATTTCTAAACAAACATCTGTAAATAAAGCTAGAAAGAGCAGGTTTAGGAACGCTCTTAAGAAAATGAACCTTTTAATTGATGGTAAAAAGAAAGATGAAGCTCTTAAATTTTTACCAAAGTTAAACTCTGAGTTGATGAAAATTGCAAAAACAGGAATAATAAAAAAACAAAATGCTTCTAGAAATGTTTCTAGAATTACAAAAAAAATTGCTGCAATCTAAACGTTAGTTAAAATTTTTTAAACAACTCCTGATATCCACATTATATATTTAAGTTTTGTGTTAAGTTACCATATTTAGATTTAGTAAATATTTGAATTATAGTCATTCAATCTATATTCGATTTAATTTTAATTCAATCAATTAATTGATTCAATCTATATTTGATTCAATTTATAATTTTAAATTTAAGTTTATTTTAAAATTTTTTTTTAATCTAAATCACAATCATAGATTTTATTTTTTTTTAAATTTCTTTATTAACTTGTTGCAAATTTTTTTAAATAGTTCTAACTGAGATTTCCCCTTAATTTATGAATAAAATAACAAATACAAAAAATATTAACAATTTTTCTTCTGAAGGTTTTGAATGGAAGCAAGTGCAGAATGAAATGAAAAATAAACTAGGCTTAGAAGTTTATGAAAGCTGGTTAAAAAAGATTTCTTTTGTAGAGGAATTCAATAATTATTTATTATTATCAGTTCCAACAAGGTTTATTAGAGATTGGATTACATCAAGGTATTTAGACCAAATATTACAGATAATTAAAGTATATAAAAAAGACATTATTAGAATTGAGTTCAAAATAGTTGAAAAAGTTCAAGATATCACTTTAAAGGAAAATAATATTAATGAGAAGAATACTAATGAAAATGTTTCATTTATAAAAGACTCTTACCTTCAATATAATCGAATTGATCCAAATAAGAGATTTGACAATTTTATAACAGGTTCAAGTAACAAATTAGCTTACGAAGCTTCTTTAAAAGTTTCAGAAAATATATCTCATTATAATCCTCTTTATATTTATGGTGGTGTTGGAATGGGAAAAACTCACTTATTAAATTCAATAGGTTTAGAGCTTAAAAAAAATAACAAAGTAATGTTTATTTCTGCTGAACGTTTTATGTATCAGTTTGTAAAATCAATTAAATCAAACGACATGGTTAAGTTTAAAGAATATTTTAGAAACACAGATATTTTATTAATCGATGATATCCAGTTTATAAGTGGAAAAGAAGCTATGCAGGAGGAGTTCTTTCATACATTTAATGCATTACTTGATAAGGGATCTCAAATAATTGTTTCAGCTGATCGAGCACCAAACAAATTGTCAAGGATTCAAGAGAGAATTAAATCAAGATTTTCTGGTGGATTAGTTGTTGATATTCAAAAGCCAGACCTTGAGCTAAGAAAAAAAATAGTTGAAAAAAAAGCAGAAGAATTGAATGCTTTGTATTCGGAACAATTACAAGTTTCTAGAGAAATTCAAGATTTTATAAGTAATGAAATAACTGAAAGTGTAAGGGAATTAGTTGGTGCAATAAACAGAGTTGTTTCATTTTCAAGAATTTACAACAAAGCTCCAAATCTTGCTGAAACAAAAGTAGTTTTAAAGGATTTATTAAATTTAGGCGAAAATAAAGTTACAATAGATTTAATTCAGACAATTGTTTGTAAGTTCTTCAAAATCAGCAAAAATGAAATGTTATCATCTAGAAGATCAAGATACTTAGTAAGACCCAGACAAACAGCGATTTATTTAACTAAAATTCTAACTTCAAAATCATTACCTGAGATTGGAAGAGAATTTTCGAACAGAGATCATACAACAATAATTCATTCAGTAAAAACTATTGAAAAAATTAAAGAAAAAGATCCTGAGATGGTTGATAATATCAATAAATTAAAAAATCAAATTTTATACAACAATAAAGAGAATGAAATTTAACGTTAATCAACAAGACCTCCAACAGGCTTTAAATTATTGTCAGGGAGTTATTGAGAAAAGAAGCACTCTACCAATACTTTCAAATATTTTATTAGATGCAAGTAATTCAAAACTTACTATTACAGCTACTGATCTAGATCTAATATTTATTCATGAATTGAATAATGTTGAAATTTTAGAGGAGGGCAAAACTACAACAACTTCATCTATTATGTATGATATTATAAGAAAATTAAATTCGGGAAAAAAAATCAATCTATCCCTATCAGATATTAGTAAATTACAAGTAGAATCTGAAAAATCTATTTTTAATTTAAATTGCATAAGTGCAACAGAGTTTCCATTAACTGATGAAAATTTTAACGATAATGAATTTATAATTAAATCTAAAAAGCTTTTGAAACTATTAAATAAGTGTAAATTTTCAGTTTCTAATGATGAAACAAGACATTATCTAAGTGGAATTTATTTTCATCAAACTGAAGTTGAGGATAAAAATTATCTAACGGCAGTTGCGACTGATAGTCATAGGATGTCTATTTCGAAAATTAGATTAGAGAAAAAAATTGATTTTGACCCAATAATTTTACCTAAAAAAACAATTTTTCAACTTTGTTCATTATTAGACAGTTATGATGGAGATGTAAAAGTTTCCAATGTAAAATCAAAAATAAAATTTGAATTAAATAATAGCATTTTAATTTCTAAACTAATTGATGGAAGATTTCCTAACTATATTCAAGTTATCCCTAAAAATAATCAAAAAAAACTAGAAATAGATTTAAAATTATTTTTAAATTCAGTTGATAGAGTAGCCTCAGTTTCATTAGATAAAAAAGATGGAGTTAAATTCAATTTATCAAAAGATACTCTTAATTTATCAGTAAACAATACTAACAGTGGTGATGGTAAAGAAACTTTAAATGTTAAATTCGACCATGATTTAGAAATAAGTTTTAATTCTAGATATTTGACAGATGTTGCATCTCAGTTAGATGGAGAAAGAGTTGAAATTTTCTTTAATGATACTGGTTCCCCAGCATTAATAAAAGATCCAGGTGATTTTGACAGTATATTTGTAGTTATGCCAATGAAGGGTTAATTCATTAAGTCTAACTCTGTATATATATTTTTTTCTATTGCTTGAAGAAAATTTTCTTTTGATAATCCTGCTGGTATAGGTTTTAATATAGATATTGTAATAGTTTTATCAGCTATCTTTTTACCTTTCTTAGGCCATACGTATCCAGAATTAACGGCAACTGGCTGACATGTAACATTAAGTTGTTCATAAATTCTTGAAGCTCCTTTTTTAAATGGTGGTCTTTCATCTGGAGCAACCCTAGTTCCTTGTGGGAATATAATTAAAGGCCTATTAGACTTAGCTATCATTTCTGAAATATCGTCGAAAAAACTCAAATTTTCTTTTGTAACTTTATTTCTTTTAATTGATATTGATCCTATTTTTCTCAAGTACCAACCAAATATTGGGATTAACAACAATTCTTTTTTTAAAATGAATATAGGTGAGTTAAAAATTGTTTGTAAATAAAAAGTTTCAAACATTGATTGATGAGAAGATACAATAAAAAATTTTTCATTATTAATTATATTTTCTTTTCCCTTGATAGAAATTTTTACTGATAATATAAGTCTTAGACAAAAAGCAGCCCAATGACCCATTAATTTTCCACCTGTTAAAACAACCTGTTTAGGTAAAAAAAAAGATGGTAAGAAAATTAATGAAATAAAAATGATTCCACTGAAAAAAAATAATGAAAATAAAAAGTTTCTTATCATTTGTATCAAAAGCTAAATTAAATCTTTATGCTTTTGTCTTTTTCTAATAATTTTAATTTTTGATCCCTTTATTAACAATTCCACAGGTTTGGGTCTTAAATTATAGTTTGAGCTAAGAGACATTCCATAGGCTCCTACATCGCATATTGCTATTAAATCCTTTTCATTTAACACTTGAAATTTTTTTAATGTAACAAATTTATCTGTACTTTCACAAATAGGACCCACAAATTCATATGGTTTTTTAGATGTTTTGTTAGATTTTGTAACAGGTAAGGTTTTATGAAACGCACCGTACAAAGCAGGTCTCATTAAATCGTTCATTGCAGCATCTAAAATGATAAATTTTTTACTTCCGCTATCTTTTATATAAAGTACTTTTGACACCAATGTGCCGGTATCACCAACAATCGATCTACCTGGCTCAAATATAATTTTAACTTTATGCTTGCTTAAAAATTTAAGAATAGCTGTGTTGTATTTTTGATAATTAAGTTTTTTATTTTTATCAGTGTAAGCAATGCCCATACCTCCACCTAAATCTATAAATTCAAATTTATGATTTGTTTTATTGAGAATTAGACTGACCGCTTTAAGCATTTTTTCATAAGGTCTATGGTCTAAAATTTGACTGCCTATATGAACGCTTAGACATTTTAAATCAATATTTTTTGAATTCTTGCAATAATTTATAATTTCATAGAATGTATTTTTATTTACACCAAATTTATTTTCTTTTTTCCCAGTTGATATTTGACTTAATGTTTTTGCATCTGTATTTGGGTTTAGTCTTACACCAATTTTTATTTTTTTATTTTTTGATTTTGCTATTCGATTTATTTCTTTTATTTCACTCAAAGACTCAGCGTTAATAAGAAAAATTCTTTTATCAATAGCAAAGCTGATTTCACTTGTTGTTTTACCAACACCGGAAAATACTATTTTGCTTGGATTAATTCCTGCTTTTAGCGCCATCATTAGTTCTCCTACTGAAACAACATCAGCACCTAATCCAAATTTTTTAATTTCTCTAATTATATTAACATTTGTGTTGGATTTGATTGCAAAGCAGATAAGTGGTGAAAAAGATCTAAAACTTTTTTTAAACTTATTAATATTTTCTTTTAATTTAAAATAAGAATAAGAATAAAATGGAGTTCCAAATTTATTTGCAATTTTTTGGATACTAATTTTTTCTATAAAAAGTTTTTTATTATTATATTTCATTAATCTTTAAACAAGGGATCACACTTTTCATTTTCTGAACTGGAGTATTTTGGACATCCTTTTTTTCCGCAGGAAACTAATAAAATTGAAATAAAGAGTATTAATATTATTTTTTTAGTCATTTATTTATATTTCATTATCATTTTTTTAATATTATCAAAAGAAGTTCCACCATACGATTTTTTCGAATTAACTGAATTTTTTAAGTTAAATACTTTTAATACATCTTCTTTAAGTTTAGGTTCAATTTTTTTTAACTCGTCTAAAGTTAATTCATTTAACTTCTTTTTTCTTTTTTCTGCAAAATTAACTACAGCAGCAGTTTTTTGATATGCTTTTCTAAAAGATATTGAGTGATTTTTCACAAGATAGTCAGCTAAATCAGTTGCAGTAATGTATCCAGAATTAGCAAGTTCTAACATTCTGCTCTTATTTGGATTGCAATTTTTTAATATTTCATTAAAAATTTTTAAACAGTTGTTTAAATTGTCGTTAGATTTGAAAACAATTTCCTTGTCGTCTTGTAAATCTTTAAAATAAGACAATGGTAAACCTTTTAAAATTGTAAGCATCGAAAATAAATTTCCATAAGCGCTTCCTGATTTACCACGCAAGTACTCTAAAAGATCAGGATTCTTTTTTTGTGGCATTATTGATGATCCAGTAACAACTTTATCGGATAAATTGATCAAGTTAAAACCATCAGAGTTCCAAATAATTAACTCTTCAGCAATTCTAGAAATATGCATTGCACATACGGAGATGGCATATAAAAAATCTAGAACAAAATCTCTATCCGAAACTGTATCTATAGAATTATTTGTAGGTGTTTTAAAACCAAGTTTTTTAGTTGTATAATTTCTATCTATATTGAAAGATGTTCCTGCTAAAGCTGCAACGCCTAAGGGATTTTCATTTAAACTATTTAAATTATTTGAAAATCTCTTTTTATCTCTATTAAACATTTCCACATAAGACATTAAATAATGTGCAAAGGAGATTGCTTGAGCATTTTTAAGATGTGTAAATCCAGGCATAATTGTTTCAACATTTTTTTCAGCTAACTTAATTGTACTCTTGATAACTTTATTAATATTATTATTTATTTCATTAGTTGAATTTTTAATCCAAATTTTAAAATCAGTAATTACTTGATCATTTCTTGATCTTGCAGTGTGAACATAGCCAGCTTCTTCACCTATAATTTGAAAAAGTCTCTTTTCGATATTCATATGAATATCTTCATATTTTTTATTAAACTCAAATTTATTGGTTGTGATTTCTTTTTGAATTTTTGTTAATCCATAAATAATTTTATTTTTTATTTTAAATGAAATTATTTTTTGTTTAAAAAGCATCTCAACATGTGCAATTGATCCTTGGATATCTTCTCTGTAAAGTCTTTTATCAATATCTATTGAATTACCGACTTTTTGAAACAAACTTGATGGATCTTTTTTTATCCGTGTGTTCCAGATTGGTTGGTTGTTTTTATTTTTTGCCATGATATTTAATTATACCTATTTAACATGAGAATTTTAATAATATTTATTTTTTTGATAACAAATGCTTTAGCAGAAGAACTACCTGGTATTAAAAATATTGTAATCCATAAAATACCAAAAACATATGATAATGTTATTTTTTTAGACAAAAATGATCAAAAAATTAATATTAATGAACATACCGGTAACTTATTGATATTGAATTTTTGGGCAACCTGGTGTGAACCTTGTAAAGAAGAAATGCCATCTTTAGATAAACTACAAGCTAATCCAGGATTGGATAAAATAAAAATTTTTCCAATTAATATTGGAAAAGAAACTTCAAAAAAAGTTAATAAATTTTTTATAGATCTTAAGATTAAAAATTTTGAACCTTATTTTGATCCACCTACTACATTAGCAAAAATGTTTTCTTTAAGAGGTGTCCCTACAACAATTCTAATTAATAAAGAGGGCAAAGAATTTGCTAGAGTATTAGGTTCAATTAATTTTGAAGATAAAAATTTTATTAATTGGATAAAAAAGTATAACTAATTTTTAAAAAAATAAGCAAAGCCAACTAAAGCAATAATAGCGATAAATTGTAAAATAACTCTTAACTGCATTAATTTATTTGAATATTTCTTACTTGTCTCACCTCCCTTAAAAAGAGTTCCTATACCTAAGATTAAAACTACTCCAACAGCTATCAAAAGAGCTATTGATAAAACTTTTACTAATATTCCTGAAATCATTTTTTTTTATTTTAGATTGTGTTTTGACATAAAAAACATAATTTATCCACTATGACATTTTGCCTAGATTCTATAATTATTAAACCAGAAAATGGTGTTGAAATTAAAAATGCAATTATTTTGCTTCATGGTTATGGAGGTGATGGAAAGGATATAAGCATGCTGTCCTTAAACTGGAAAAGACATATGCCTAATACAGTCTTTATTTGTCCTAATGGTCACGAACCATGCGCTGTAAATCCTTCAGGTTATCAGTGGTTTGATTTAACAAAAGAGGATTCTAATTACATATTAGAGCAATCAATTAAAGCTGAAGAAGTCTTAAAAAGATTTATTAATGAAATAAAAAAAGAGTTCAACTTATCAAATAATCAAATATGTTTATCAGGATTCAGCCAAGGATGTATGATGTCTTTAAATGTTGGTCTTACATTTGGAGAAAATTTTTTATGTATAGTTGGTTTTTCTGGAAAGATTATAAATCAAAATGATTTAAAAAATAGAATCAAAAATAATACTGAAACATTACTTATACATGGCGAAGCTGATCAAATTGTCCCATCTACCCATTTACTGGAAGCAAAAGATTTTTTAATTAGAAATAATGTCAAAGTTGACACACTATTAATAAAAAATTGTGATCATCATATTCCTATTGAAGCATCAAGTACAGCATTAAATTTTATCTTAAAAAAAATTTAACATCTCTTATTATTGATAAAATTGTTCAACTAAGTTAAAATTAAATTAATGAATAACTTTATTGAACAATATGTTTCATTAGAAAAGTGCCCTGCATTAGTACTTAACGCTGACTACAGACCTTTGAGTTATTACCCTTTATCTTTATGGTCTTGGCAGGATACAGTTAAATCAGTTTTTCTTGATCGAGTTACTATTGTCAGTAATTATGATAGAACTATAAGAAGTCCATCTTTTAATATGAAATTGCCAAGTGTCATTGCATTAAAAGATTATATTGTTCCTCAAAGCAAGCCAAGTTTTACTAGATTTAACGTGTTTCTAAGAGATAAATTTTCCTGTCAATATTGTGGAAGCAATGAAGAGTTAACTTTTGATCATTTATTGCCTAGATCAAAGGGAGGCGAAACTAATTGGGATAATGTTGTAACAGCTTGTTCTGCATGCAATGTAAAAAAGGGAGGAAAATTATTAAAACATTCAGGTATGAAATTATATCAGCACCCTTATCGACCTTCTACAGAGGATCTACATAAAAATGGTAAACATTTTCCACCAAATTTCTTACATAAAAGCTGGATGGATTATCTATATTGGGATGTAGAGTTAGAGGCTTAAATTTTCTCAGAGATATTTATTGCAATTCTAGAGCCAGTTTTAATAATTTTATCTAGCAATAAATAGGGCCCTTTTTTTGTTGCACCTTCATCATATGCAATATCCTTATGGTCTATTTCATCTTGTCTAAATTTTGAAATCTTTTTTTTTAAATCTTTCTCACTCTTATCCAGTTGGTTAATTTGATTTAAGTAATGTTCATCTATAACTTCTTCAACAGAGGCAGTACATAACATTGCAGCTTTTTTTCCAAGTAAAGTTGATCCAAATCCTAGTCCAACACCCAATAAATCCCACAAAGGTAAAAATTTAGTTGGTTGTATATTTCTTTTTTTAATTTCATTTTCAAAAAATTCACAGTGTTCTTTTTCGTGAACTTTCATTTCTTCAATAGTTTTTTTAAGATTTTCATCTTTTACAAAAGTATTTAAAGCTAGCAATTGCCCTTCGTAAATCTTAACAGCTCCACGTTCACCTGCGTGGTCAACTCTTATGAATTCTTCAACTCTTTTTTTATTAATTTTTGTCATAGTTTAAATAAATTCTTGCACTACTAATAGTTATTAGCAAAGAAATCAAAATATTATAACTTGTAAGTGATAATCCCATAATTTTAAATGTCACATCTTTGCAGCTTATATTTTTTTCTTGTAATTGTTTTAATATGTCCTCTTTAGATACTAAATCTGACCCTTTTTTTAAATCACAAACTAACGATTCCTCAATAAAACCTTGCTCAATACCTAGATGATATAAAGATAAAATTGTAGCAGCTAAAAAAACCAAGATAAGCAAAAGTATAAAATATTTTTCAAGATGAATAAATTTATAATTTAGTACAATAATTATTATAGCCATTAAGTATGGAATTCTCTCTAAAATACATAAGTTACAAGGCTGATAACCTAAAACATATTCAATAAAAAATGCCGAAGATAAAGCAATAATGCTGATTAAAAAAATTAATTTTAAGGTAATTGTTTTGTTAATCTCAACCATTAAATTTAAAAAATAAATAAATAATAATAAATATTATAACTATAATAATTCCAATTATGGTGAACCATTTTGATCCATGTTTTTCCATGTACTCTGTAAATAATTCTCCAAATTTATAAGATAAAAATGCAACTATAAAAAATCTCAGGCTTCTTGAAATTAAGCTAACAATTATAAAAACAGGAAGATTAAAAGCGATTAAGCCACTTGAAATCGTAAAGGCTTTATAAGGTAATGGTGTAAAGCCAGCTAAAAAAAGAATACTCAGCCATGCAAGGAATCCATTACCTTGGGACATGCTGAATTTTAAATTTTCAACTTTATCTTGATATCCATAAAATTCGATTACATACATTGCTAAATCAAAAAATAGATACCCAATTAAATACCCAAAAATTCCACCAAAGACTGAAAATATTGATGCTATTAAAAATATTTTAAAATATTCCTTTTTTTTAGCAATAACCATTGGAATTATCATTGCATCTGGAGGTATAGGAAAAAAAGAACTCTCTATAAAAGATACAAGTCCTAAGTAAAAATTTGAACTTTTATGTGCAGCTAATTCTAAACATTTTTTGTAAAGTGTTTGAAACATTTTTTGGTTTTAATATAAATTTAGTTCTTATACTATTTAAATATAATTTAATTGAATACCAAGGGCGAATGGCGGAACTGGTAGACGCGCACGACTCAAAATCGTGTTTCGCAAGAAGTGAGAGTTCGATTCTCTCTTCGCCCACCAAGTAACTATGAATTTAGATAACTTAAATAATTTGATAGAATTATTTGCTAATCAAGTAAATAGACAAAATAAAAAAGATATTTTTTTAGATTGGTTAAACCCAAGCAATAAAAAAACATACACATGGGAACAAACTGAAAAGAATATTTTAAAATTATCAAAAGTTATTAAAGAGAATATAAAAGAAGGCGATAGATGTCTTTTAGTTTCAGAGAATAGACCTGAGTGGTTTGTTTCTGACTTAGCTATAATGTTAGCTGGTGGAATTACAGTTCCAGCATATACAACTTATATAGAGAATGATTATAAGTATTTGATAGAAGACTGTGAACCTAGCTTAGTTATTGTTTCTAATAATGAAATGCTAAAAAAGTTAAATAATTTAATTAATGAAAAAGACTTTATTAATAAAATTATTACTTTAGATCAAATAGATAAGGTAATAAATAATTTAAATTTAAATAACAAAGAAAGATATTTAGATTATAATTCTATTATAAAAAATAATTTATTAGCAGAAGATAAAATTGAAAATAATAAATTAAAAAGAAATTCCCCTGCATGTATTATTTATACCTCTGGGACTGGGGGTAATCCTAAGGGAGTAATTTTAAGTCATGGTGGAATTTTAAATAATCTTGTAGGAGCATGTGAAATTACACAGCCGCTATTTACTTCAAGACCTGTATTTTTAACATGGCTTCCTCTTTCTCATTCCTATGAACATTGTGTCCAGTTTTTACAAATTGCTGTAGGAGCAAAAGTTTTTTATGCAGAAAAAATAGAAAAACTTTTAGATAATATATCTGATGCAAAACCAACAGTTATGACAGCAGTTCCTAGATTCTACCAAAACCTTTACAACAAAATAAACATGAATTTAAAAAAACAGGAAGGTTTTAAAGCAAAGTTAATTAAAGCAACTATTCGTTTGGGAAGAAAAAAACTATTAAACCAAAAAATGAATTTTTCTGAAAAATTACTGAATTTTATAGTTGATAGATTAGTTAGAAAAAAAATTAAAAAGCAATTTGGTGGAAATTTAAAAGCTTTTGTTTCAGGCGGTGGTGCTTTAGATAAAGAAATAGGTGAATTTTTAAATGCCATAGGATTACCGACTCTCCAGGGATATGGTTTAACAGAAACATCACCAGTGGTAAGTTGTAATCCTATACACAAAATAAAAGTGGAAACTGTAGGACCTCCATTTAAAGGGAATGAGGTTAAAATTGCTCAAGATGGAGAAATTTTAGTTAAAGGTGAAAACGTAATGCTGGGATATTGGAACAAAAAAGAAGAAACTGAAAAAGTAATTAAAAATGGATGGCTTCATACAGGTGATATTGGAGAAATAGATCCAAATGATGGTTATTTAAAAATTACTGATAGAAAAAAAGATATCATAGTAAGTGCTGGAGGGGATAATATTTCACCAGCTAAAATCGAAAATATGATTACTAATGAGCCAGAGATAGATCAATGCATGGTTTATGGTGACAAAAAAAATTATTTAGTAGCTTTAATTGTACCCAATAAAGATTTTTCAAATGAAAAAGAAAAAATAAATGAAGTAATTGAAAAAATAAATACAAAATTAACTCTAGTGGAAAAAATTAAAAGAATTCAATTAATAGATGAAAATTTTTCTATTGAAAATGGTTTAATGACACCAACAATGAAAGTAAAAAGAAAAAAAGTTACAGAAAAATATAAAAATCAGCTTGAAAATCTTTATTAAATTGATTTAATTAAATTGTTTATTAACCGCATAAACATTAACTAAATTAATAAAAAAAAGTTTTATAAAAATAAAACCTAAAATTAATTTTGTAAAATTTAACTTTTAATTAAAGAATTGACATAACTTATAGAAAAAAATAAAAATATGGTAACAACGAATCAATTTGATTCGTTTAACTAAAAAAGGGAGCTAAAGATGCCTAAGAAAAGAAAAAAAGCGGCAAAGAAAACTAAGAAAAAAGCTAAGAAAAAAGCTAAGAAAGCTAAAAAAAGAAGAAGAAGAAAATAATAACTTAGTATTCTTCATAAAAAACGCTTCTCATTACAATTTGTATGAGAGGCGTTTTTTTTATTACTCTATAGGTTCATCAGTATCTGAGATTGGTTCATCTTCAGGCAATTCAGATGTTGGAGCTTTGGCAGCAGTTGTAGGGTGCGATTGACCACCCAAATTTCTTTTTAGAGCTTTATCCAATTTTTTTTGAGTATCTTCAAGAGATGAATTTAGTATTATTTGAAATTCGGATAAAATTCTTTCATAAGCTTTTTCAAACAATTGTCTTTCACTATAGGATTGATCAACCATAAGATCATCTCCTTTATTTAAATCTCTCACAACCTCAGCTAATTCATAAATTTTTCCTGAAGAAATTTTTGCTTCATACTCTTGTGCTCTCCTGCTCCACATAGATCTTTTTATTTTTGGTTTACTTTTCAATATAGAAATACATTTATTCACTTGGTTAATTGTTGCTAACGGTCTTAAATGTGACTGCTTATTTACAGGAACCATTCCATTAGCTTTATCTTTTTCAAATTTTATTACGTATGTTTCAACATCAATTCCACCTATATTAATTTTTTTGAATTCTGTTATTTGACCAACACCATGTTTTGGATATACAACATAGTCTTTAATTTTATATTCTCTTTTTTCAGTTTCTTGCTTTTTTACTTTTTTGATTTCAGGTTTAACTTCATTTGTTTTAGATATTCTTAAATTATCTACCTTCGGATCAACTGAGCTCTCAGTCGTTTTAACAATTCTTTTTATTTTTGTTTTTTTCGGAGTAATTTTTTTTATGACTTTTTTGGTTTTTTTTGAGAAAATTTTTTTTGTTTTTTTAACTTTTACTTTTTTTTTTATTTTTACTTCTTTTTTTTTGGAAACTTTTTTTTTCACTTTGCTATTTGTTTTACCTTTAAAGATTTTCTTTAAAATATTTTTCGTACTTATTCTGCTCATTTTTAAATTTTTCGTGATCCGCAGGGGGATCTTTTTTTTCACTTATATTAGGCCAGATTTCAGAGTATTTTTTATTGATCTCTAACCATTTTTCGCTTCCAGGTTCAGTGTCAGCTTTTATGGCATCAACAGGACATTCTGGCTCGCAAACGCCACAATCTATACACTCATCGGGTTTAATTACAAGCATATTTTTACCTTCGTAAAAGCAATCAACTGGGCAAACATCAACACAGTCTGTTAATTTACACTTAATACAATTGTCGTTAACGATATATGTCATTTTGAATTTCCTTTAATTTTTTCTTTAATATCGCCCATTGTTTTATTGTCAATATAAAGCAGCCCCGCAAGTCGTCTCATTAAACTAGTTTCGTACATATCTGCTTCTTTGTTGGAATAAATTATAGACCAAAGAGCCTCTACTATTTTAATTTTATCTTCTTCAGACAAAGCTTTTGCTTCTCGAGTAAAATCTAAAATTTGATTTGAGCTTTCCTCAATTATTTTTGCTTCTTCGATTGTTTTAGAAATGTCTTTATTCTCGACACCAAGCTGAATAAGAGTTTTTTTAATAATTTCTTCCTCTTTATCTGTATAATTTTCATCGATCTTAGCAGCATGAATCAATAAAGCACAAATTTTTATGAGAAAATTATTATTTTTTATTACTTCTTTTTTAAAAAACATTTTAATTTAAATTTAAATCTTTTAATATTTTAAATGGATTTTCATTTGAGATTTTTTTTGTAGTCATTTTTTTAGATTTCTTTCTAGGAATATATTTGAAAAACGTTTCATTTTCTTTTTCAAATATTTTATAGTTCATTCTTTGAAGTAATTTTTTAAAATTATCTTTACTACATCCTAAAAGATTTAGCATTTCTGGAACCAATTTTATTTCAGGATTTTCTTTTGAACTAGAATTTATTATTAATACAAATAATCTTTCTAAAATATCAATTCTTACAAAAAAATTATCAAATTTTTCAAATCCACATAATAGCATAAAGTTTTTATTTTTTATTTCTTTATCATCTAAAAAATTCAAACCAAATGTAGGTGGTTTTAAATTATGAAAATTTTGATAAAAATTTTTCCATAATAGTGTTCGTAAAGATACTGCTTCTGGTTTAATTAATTGATAAAGGAAAACATGATATCTTCCAAATTTTACTCCCAAGTCTCTAAGAATTTTTCTATCATTTTGTTCTAGGTTTTTTAGGTATTCAGAAACTTGGTCTCTCTTTAATACTCCATTATTTTCATAGAGTTGGTATGCTAGCGCTTTAATTGACGAATTATTTTCTTTTATATTTTTTAAATCAATTAAACTTTTAAGAACATTATTTATTTTTGCTTGTATCCATTTGTTAATATAATCATTTAATTTTTGTTTAGTGTTTTGTTCAACTATATCATCTAAGATTAAATCAAAATTTGGATTTAAATAGTCATTACCTGTTGTTAATTTGGCAATTGGGAAATCGTTCCAGTAAATTTTAAAATCCTCATTCAAATTTATTAATCCTGAATCAATTATTGATTGAATACGTTTTTCTAATTCTGGACCAATAGTTTGTCTCGCAGCTTTTTTTAAAGATTTAATGTCAGTTTCTAAAGCACCTTTTTTTAGATCTAGTTCTAATTTTAGTCCTTTTATCTTTCCAATAAATTGATCGTCAATTCTAACGTCATTGTTTCTTAAAATTTCAGTTTTAAATTCCATATCTTGTTTTAAGCCTCTAGCGAGTACGCTTGCTCTTTTGTCAATAAAAGTTTTAGTAAGTTCTTCATGTAGTCTGTCTGAAAGTCTATCTTCTAAGTGTTTAGTTTTTTCAATCCAATAACTTTGATTTTCTACCCAATTATTTTTATTCGAAACATATGACCAAGTTCTAACATTTGCAATTCTATTTGATAAAGAATCTACATTTCCCTCTAATTTATCAAGTTTCATGAGCTGTAATCTCATATAATCTTCAGAAATTAGTCCTTTTTTGTTAGTTAAAAATTTAAATACATTTCCAATAACCTCAAAATGATTTCCATAAGTTTTTTTAACAAAATCAGGTATTTGGCAACATTCCCATAAGAGCATTAAAGTTTTCTTATCAAATCCTCTATTTAAAATTTTTTGATCTTTTAAAAAATATTTAAGTGCTTTTTCATCCTCACATTCATGAATTTTTCTTAGCCATTCCACCTGCGGTTTTTCCTCTAAACTTTTAATTAAACTAATAGGGTTATTGAAATTAAGACTTGAATTTCTCCAAAACAAAGTTCTTATTTCCTCAAATTTATGATTTTCTAATAATTCTACCTCTTCTGGAGATATTTCTTTACAATCACCAGTAATACCGAAACCTCCATCGTTAAGGTATCGACCAGCTCTTCCTGCTATTTGACCTATTTCAGATAGATTCAATCTTCTTAATTTTTTTCCATCAAATTTCTTAATATTTGAAAAATAAACAAAATCTAAATCCATATTTATTCCCATTCCAATTGCATCTGTTGCAACTAAAAAATCGACGTCACCAGATTGATATAATTCAACTTGAGCATTTCTTGTTTTTGGACTTAGTGATCCCATTACAATAGCTGCACCACCCTTTTGTCTTCTAATTAACTCAGCAATGGCATAAACCTCTTCTGATGAAAATGCAATAATTGCTGTTTTTCTATTAATTCTAGATATTTTTTTATGACCAGCGTAGGTAAGATTAGATAATCGTTCTCTATTTATAAATTCAATGTCTCCATCTAATTTTGAAATAATATTTTTAATGGTACTTGAACCCATTAACATTGTAAGTTTTTCTCCCCTCATATTTAAAAGCCTGTCAGTAAAAATATGACCTCTTTCATGATCAGAGCACATTTGAATCTCGTCTACGCCAACAAACTCTAGATGTTTATCGATTGGCATTGACTCAACTGTGCATAAAAAATATTTAGCGTTTGATGGAATTATTTTTTCTTCTCCCGTTATAAGCGCAACATTATCTAAACTTATTTTCTTGATTACTTTGTCGTATACTTCCCTTGCGAGTAATCTAAGTGGAAATCCAATCATACCACTTTCGAAAGAAAGCATGGTTTCGATAGCAAGATGGGTTTTGCCTGTATTAGTAGGACCGAGAACAGCTGTAATTTTATTTTTAGTCATTTCTATCTTTTGTGCTTCTTTTTTTTTACCTACCAGATATTGTTACTGCTAAAGAACAAAAATAGACTAAAACATGACCGAATCGGAGGGTAAAAAGTTCTCATTTTCTTTTAAATGTTAGTGAGGTTATCATAAATAAGATTAATTCTATAACAGTAATTTAATTTAATAAAATGAGTAAAAAACTTTGGCAACCTTCTCTAATTGTAAAAAAAAATTCAAATTTATTTGCTTTTGAAAATTACATTTCAAAAAAATTAAATATAAAATTTAATAGAAATTATAAAAAATTATTAAATTGGAGTATTAAAAATTCACCTGAGTTTTGGAGTAGATTTTGGGATTTTAGTAAAATTAAAGGTACCAAAAGTAAAAAAAAATTTAGAAAATCAAAAACTTTTTATAAAAATTTATTTTTACCAGGTAGTAAACTAAATTTTGGTGAAAATTTATTATCAAAAAATAATAAAGAAAAAGCAGCAACCTTTATTAGTGAAAATGGATTTAGAGAAGAAAGGTCATGGAGACAATTAAATTTAAATACTAATAAAATTTCAAAGTTTCTAAAAAAAATAAATATTAAAAAAGGAGATAGAGTAGCTGCTTATATGCCAAATACTATTGAAACTGTTGAAGCATTCATTGCTACAACTTCTTTGGGAGGTATTTGGTCTTCTTGTAGTCCTGATTTTGGTTCTAAAGGGGTTATAGAAAGATTTTCTCAAATTAATCCAAAAGTTTTATTCATCACTGATCAGTATTTTTATAATGGAAAAAAAATAGATGTTTTAAAAAGACTTCCAGAGATTTTAAAATTTATCCCATCAATTAAAAGTGTTGTAATTAGTAACTACCCTGGAAAAAAGTTTATTAAAAATAAGAATAAAAATAAATTCAAAAAAATTAATTTTTTTAAATGGAATAAATTAATGCAAACTAATCCTGAAAAAATTAATTTTAAAAGATTTGATTTTGAATCAGAGTTAGCAATATTATATTCAAGTGGAACTACTGGAAAGCCTAAATGTATTTGTCATAGATCTGGTGGTGTTTTAATCCAGCATATAAAGGAACATCAATTACATTGTAATATTAAAGAAAATGATAACGTTTTTTATTTTACCACATGTGGATGGATGATGTGGAATTGGTTAGTTAGTTCATTAGCTTCTAGGGCATCTATTGTTCTATTTGATGGATCGCCAATGTTTAAATCATCTGATTTGCTTTTGAAAATAGCTGAAAGAGAAAAAATAACTTTATTTGGAATAAGTGCAAAGTATGTAGATGCTTTAAGAAAGTTTAAACCAAAATTAAAATATAAATTTAAACTAAATAAATTAAGAACAATTTGTTCAACTGGGTCACCTCTTTCAGAGGAAGGTTTTAAGTATGTTTATAAGCACATTAAAAAAAATGTGCACTTGTCATCTATTTCTGGTGGGACCGACATTGTTTCATGCTTCGTATTAGGAAATTTATATCAGCCAGTAAATATAGGAGAAATACAAAACAAAGGTTTGGCTCTAGATGTAGATGTACTAAATGATAAAGGGAAGTCTTTAAAAAACATTAAAGGAGAGCTTGTTTGTAAAAATCCTTTTCCATCAATGCCGTTAAAGTTTTGGAATGATAAAAATGATATTAAATTCAAGAATGCTTATTTCAATAAATTTAAAAATATATGGCACCATGGAGATTATGCAGAGATAAAGAATAATGGTGGATATATAATTCATGGAAGATCCGATACCACCTTAAATCCAGGAGGTGTTCGACTTGGAACAGCAGAGATATATTCAGAAGTTGAAAAGTTTAAAGAAATAAAAGAATCTATAGTTGTAGGACAATCATGGGATAATGATGTTAGAATAGTTTTATTTATTGTAATGAGCAAAAATTATTCATTAACAGAAGAATTAATCAATAAAATAAAATCGGAAATAAAAAAAAATGCATCTCCCAGACATGTTCCGAGTAAAATTATTGTTGTAAAAGATATTCCTCGAACAAAAAGTGGCAAAATAGTTGAATTAGCAGTTAAAAATAAGATAGAAGGAAGTCAAATTAAAAACATTGAAGCTTTAGCAAACCCCGAAGCTCTTGAACAGTTTAATAATTTAAAAGAATTGAGTAGTTAAATGTTAAAAAATCTTGTCAAAGATCTGAAGCCATCATCTACTCTTGCTATTAACGAAACTTCAAAACAATTAGAACAACAAGGAAAAAAAATTTTTAAATTTGGTTTTGGACAATCGCCATTTAAAGTACCTGAAGATGTTGTTGAAGAATTAAAAAGTAATGCCTATCAAAACAAATATTTACCTATGCAGGGTCTTCAGGAATTAAGAGAAGCAGTTGCAAAATATACATCTAAAAAGAAAAATTATAACTACAAAGTGAATAATGTAATAATTGGACCGGGATCTAAAGAATTAATGTTTTTATTACAGGTAATATTTGATGGTGAAATTATATTACCGGCACCTAGTTGGGTTTCATATGCACCACAAGCTATCTTAGGGAGAAATAAAATTCAAATTCTTCAAACAGAAAGAGAGAATAACTGGTTTCCTTCTGGGGAACAAATTGAGAAAGTTATCTCAAAAGACAAAAATAAAAATTATTTATTATTTTTAAATTCACCAAACAATCCTTCCGGGCAGGTTTGTAGTAAACTTGAAGAAATTTCAGAGATTGCCAAAAAGTATAATCTTATAATTTTATCAGATGAAATATATTCAGAATTAACATTTTCAAAAAATTTCAAATCTATCTCAAGCTATTGTCCTGAAAAAACTATTATTAGTACAGGACTTAGTAAATGGTGTGGTGCTGGGGGATGGAGACTTGGTTATTTTATAATTCCAGATGAATTGAATAATATAAAAAATATGATTAATGTATTAGCTAGTGAAACCTTTTCTGCTGTGAGCGCACCTATTCAGTATGCAGCAATCAAAGCTTACGAAAATGATCATTCAAATTATATTACAAAATCAATAAATATTTTAAGTGCAGTTGGTAAATATGTTTTTTTAAATTTAAAATCAAATAAGGTATTGATTAATGAGCCTCAGGGAGGGTTTTATTTGATGCCAGAATTTTTAAATAATAAATTTAAAACTTCATCAGACATGTGTAGTGATATATTAAATAATACTGGAGTTGCTTTATTACCAGGCTCTGATTTTGGATTTAATCCAGATAAGATGATAGCAAGATTAAGTTTTACAGATTTTGATGGACAAGAGTTTATGGAAAATATTGATGAAACTAAAAAAATTGATGAAAATTCAATTAATAAGTTTGCACCAAAAGTAGTTGAAGGTGTTAATAAACTAAAAAATTGGTCAGAAAACTTATAAAATCACTCTGTACACCTATGTTTATTTTTTGTTAGAATAAACTTATAAAAATAACGACATATAAATATAGAGGGGTAAATAATGAGAAAAATAATCACATCTCTATCAAGTGCTTTACTGATTTTATTTGCATCATTGTCTTTGACAACTGTTGCTAAATCAGCTGAGTTCTTTACGATAGGAACAGGCGGACCTACAGGAGTATATTTCCAAACAGGTAACGCTATATGTAAAATGCTTCACAAGTCAGCAATTAGTGCTGAACATGGTAGAAAAAAAGGTACAGCTAAAGCTTACAGATGTACTGCTCCATCAACCGGTGGGTCTAATTATAATATTGGTCAAATCGCAGCTGGAGAATTCCAATTTGGTGTAGCACAATCAGACTGGCAGTATCATGCTGTTAATGGATCTAGTAAATGGGAAGGAAAACAATTTAGCGATTTAAGAGCAGTGTTTTCAGTTCACAATGAGCCTTTTCAAATATGGGCTAGAAAAAAAGCAAAAATCAAAGATTTTGCAGATTTAGAAGGAAAAGTTGTTAACATTGGCAACCCAGGCTCAGGTCAAAGAGGAACTATGGAAGAACTGATGAAAGCTATGGGTGTTGATAATAGTTTTTTTAAGTCAACAACTGAACTTACTTCTTCTGAACAAGTTAAAGCGCTATGTGATGGAAAAATAGATGCATTTGGTTATTCTGTTGGATTTCCAAATGGTGCTATGGAACAAGCAGCAACTTGTGCAGCAAAAGCATCACCAATCAATTTAACAGGGCCAGAGGTTCAAGGTTTAATTGATGGTGCAGATTATTACGCAAAAGCTGTAATTCCTAAAGGCACTTATACTAAACAGAAAAAAGATGCTACGACGTTTGGTGTAAAAGCAACTGTTGTTACTTCTGCAGATGTTTCTGAAGAGCTTGTTTATTTAGTTACAAAAGCTGTTATGGAAAATTTTGATGATTTCAAAAAACAACATCCAGCATTTGGTTTTTTGGAAAAGAAAAACATGATTAAAGATGGTTTATCTGCTCCATTACATCCAGGTGCAATAAAGTACTATAAAGAAGCTGGGTTAATGTAATCTAATATTCTATTAATTAAAAAGGCCTGGTAATTTTTACTAGGCCTTTTTTTTATGGTGTGAATAATTTTAATGAGCGACGCTGTCAGCACTAAAATTAAAAATAAAATAAGCGAAGACTTATCACCAACCAGAAATATTACTGGTTTTCATTTAAAAATTGTTTCAGCAATAGCAATTATCTGGTCTTTATTTCAACTTTGGTATGCTTCACCATTTCCTTTTATGTTAAATATTGGAATATTTAAGGGATTGCCAGCAAGAGCAATTCATCTAGGTTTTGCTTTAACTTTAGCTTTTTTAATTTACCCGATATCAAAGGGTAAGAAAATTTCATTTTTTGATGTTTTAATCAGTTTTATGGGCGCAATATCCTGTCTTTATATTTATTTTTTTTATGATCAGTTAGTTGAGAGAGGTGGTGTTCTTCTAAATTTAAAAATCACAGATACATTTAATTTTCCGTTAGAGTTAATTTTAGGAGGATGTGGAATTTTAATTCTTTTAGAAGCTACTAGAAGAGCAATTGGTTTACCCTTAGTAATTATTGCTAGTTGTTTTTTGTTATTTTCATATTTTGGAAGATATGCACCTGAAATAATTTCGCATGGTGGTTTATCTTTAAATAGACTTGTAGGCTTCCAGTGGCTTGATCAAGAAGCAATTTTTGGAATTCCAATTGGGGTATCGGTAGATTTTATTTTCTTATTTGTTTTATTTGGTGCTTTGCTTGAGACTGCTGGTGGTGGAAAATATTTTTTAGATCTTGCTTTTGCAATGGTTGGAAAAATGAGAGGAGGACCAGCAAAGGCAGCAATATTAGGATCAGGTATGACTGGATTAATTTCAGGATCTTCAATTGCAAACACAGTTACTACTGGAACATTTACAATTCCAATTATGAAAAAAACTGGTTTTTCAAAAGAAAAAGCTGGTGCTATTGAGGTTTCTTCATCTGTCAATGGCCAGATCATGCCACCTGTAATGGGGGCTGCAGCATTCGTAATGGCAAGTTTTATTGGTGTGACCTACTTTGAAATAGTTAAACATGCTTTCTTACCAGCTATTATTTCCTATATAGCATTATTTTATATTTCACATTTAGAAGCTTTAAAATTAAATCTTAAGGGAATGGATGATGCAGATGTTCCTCATTTAAAAAAAACGTTTTTGTCTGGTGTACATTTTTTAATTCCAATTTTTATTTTAATTTACACTTTGGTTTACTTAAGATTTACCGCATCCTATTCAATTTTTTATGCAACAATTAGTTTGGTTTTAGTAAATTTAATAAATTTGTTAATAAAAAACGAAATTAAAAAAGATGCTCTTAAAGAATGGTTTAATCAAACAATAGTTGGTTTTGAAAAGGGTGCTCTGAATATGGTTGCTGTTGGTATAGCAATTGCAACCGCAGGAATTATTGTTGGTGCAGTTGGATCTACGGGTTTAAGCACAAATTTAATAATAGTTATAGAGTCTATAGCTAAAGATAATGTTACTATTTTATTATTTTTAACAATTATTTTGTGTTTACTTTTAGGAATGGGTTTGCCAACAACGGCAAATTATGTCGTTGTTGCTTCTTTAATGGCAACTGTTTTAGTGGATGTTGGGAATGCCTCAGGTTTTATTTTTCCCTTAATTGCGGTTCATTTATTTGTTTTCTATTTTGGTTTAATGGCTGATGTAACACCGCCCGTAGGACTTGCTTCTTATGCAGCTGCAGGAATATCAGGTGGAGATCCCTTAAAAACAGGAGTGCAAGCTTTTTGGTATAGTTTAAGAACAGGAATTTTGCCGATTGTATTTCTATTTAACCATGAACTTTTACTTATTGGTATTGAAAATATTTGGCATGGATTGATTGTAATTGTAACTTCTTTAATTGGAATTTTAATATTTACCTCAGCCACTCAAGGTTGGTTTGTTAATAAACTTAAATGGTATGAAATAATTATTTTTTTAGCTATTTCTATTTCATTGTTATCACCTGATTTTGTTTTGAACAAATTTTATCCAAAATATAATTATGAGGATATTACTAAAATTAATTCAATAAAATTAGACTCAACAAAAGAGATTCAAATAAAAATTACAAGGCCTAGTTT
Source organism: uncultured Pelagibacteraceae bacterium (assembly GCA_902635845.1). GTDB lineage: Bacteria > Pseudomonadota > Alphaproteobacteria > Pelagibacterales > Pelagibacteraceae > Pelagibacter. The sequence continues at coordinate 23,305 of CACPPK010000012.1, forward strand.
ATATGGAGAAAGATACAAGTTATTTGTGATATCAAAAAATACTTTTGAGGATAAATTTACTCTAGAGGATTATGGAATAACATTATTAAAAAAAGATGATAAAATCATTGTCGATAATTTAAAATGGAATGGAGAAGCAAAAAAAAGTGGTTTTGAAATGGGAGACTATATAAGTGAGTTTAAAATTGAAAATTCAGATAGACCATCAAAAAATATTGTTTATCCTATAGCAATATTTTTACTATTCATATTTGGATACTTTAACTCAAGGAGAAAAGAGTAGAATTATCCACCTGGTCCTAAATTAGAAGGTTTTATTTTCAAAATTTTCCATACTCCAGATGCTGAAGTTATTATTTTGTCATTACACTTTAGTTCACAAAATAAAAAGATTAGAGTATTTGTTTTTTTTAAAATTTTTGTATGTCCAATAATTTCTTCTCCAACTTTTGAACTACCTATAAATTTTATATCTAAAGAGATAGTTACACATGGAGTATTGCCTGCAGCTCTATGTGCAGCTGTGCCCGCACCAGCATCTATCAATGCAGACAAATAGCCACCATGAGTAATACCAGCAGCATTTAAATGATTTTCACTAATTATAGATTTAAATTCGTATTCGGTTTCTGATATAGACCTAAATAAAACACCTCCATTGTGTTTCATAAATCCAGGTTTAATACTTATTTGCTCAAATTCTTTGCTCATAATTTTTTATAATACATAAGTTAAAATTAACAAAATTATCAAGATAATTATAAAAAAATAAATTACTGATTTTTGTAGAGAAATTTTTTTTATCCAGTCTAACATTTACTTTATAATATATTAAACTATTTTTAAATAAATGAAATTTTTAGTTACCGGTGGCGCAGGATATATAGGTTCTCACATGGTTAATTTTTTATTAAAAAAAAATCATGACGTAACTATATTTGATAATCTTTCTACAGGAAAATTCATAAATAAAAATAGAATTAAATTTGAGAAAGTTGATTTAATTAATTTAAGTAAACTTAATAAATCAATGAAAAATAAAAAATTTGATGCAGTATTTCACTTTGCAGGCTTATCAATAGTTTCGGAGTCCGAAAAAAAAACAAAAAAGTATTATTTAAATAATGTCTTAGCAACTAAAAATTTAATTAAATCAATGATTAAATATAACATCAATAATTTAATATTTTCCTCGTCAGCATCAGTTTACGGTTTGCCAACTACAAAAAAAATTTCTGAAAATCACAGAACAAGGCCAATATCAGAATATGGCAAAAATAAAAAAGAGATTGAAAAAATTTTAATTAAATTTGGAAAAAAAAAAAATTTTAAATCAATATCTTTTAGGTATTTTAATGCAGCTGGAGCTGACGAGTCAGCAAAAATTGGCGAAAGCCATCATCCAGAAACTCATTTAATTCCTAAAGTTTTAGAATCAGTAAAGCATAGAAAAAAAAATATGTATGTATATGGAAATACATATAATACTAAAGATGGTACATGTATTAGAGACTATATACATGTAAATGATATAGCTAGAGCTCATTATTATGGTTTAAAAAAATTTAAAAATAGAAAATGTACATTAACTTACAACATTGGCACAGGAAGAGGTCATTCAGTTTTAGAGATACTTAACGGTATAGAAAAAATAACAAAAAAAAAACTTAACATAATTTTTAAAAGAAAACGTAAGGGAGATCCTCCAATACTAGTTGCTGATTGTAAAAAAATATTCAAGGAGCTTAAATGGAAACCAAAATATAAAAATATTAATACAATCTTACTTACAGCTTGGAAATGGCATAAAAAAACTTAACTTAATTATTATGTGATTTAAAACTTATAAATTTTTTTAAAATTTTATTTTTAACTTTATATATTGTTCTCTTAAACAAAAAAACTTTTTTGTCTCTCTTTACCCAAAATATAGAAGTTTTGAAATTTATTGTATCCTGTTTTAATAAAAAGGGATTTAAGCCTGTGATTTTTACACCACAGTAAATATTGAAAAAGACAAAATTATCTGCAACAGTTTTTACTGGGAAATTGAATGAAATTATTGCTTTAGCGGCTCCTTTATTAATTATGTATCCATGTGTAAAAAAGGCGTTAGAAACATTAACTATTTCATAACCATCTTCAGCATCTATCGGTTTTGGATAAAACTCTTTTAATTCACTCAATAACATTATTTGTTTTTTATATTTAAAATTTTTAATAATTAAATTTTTAATTTTAATTGCAAAATCTTCTAAAAAAATTGCATCATCTTCTAAAATAAAAGCAAGTTCAGAATTAGTATTAATAAATTTTTTATAAATTTTAATGTGACTTAATGCACAGCCAATTTGCGAAGGAGACATTTTACTATTCCATGGATTAATATTATTTTTATTTTTAAATGTAAGATTATCCAATTCATTTTTATTAAGCTCATCTCCAGCAACAGCATCAATAATTTCATAATTTTTAATATTTTGTTTTTCAATTTCATTGATTATATTTTTCCTTCTTGCATTATCTCTTTTTAAATTTACGACATAAATTTTAAATTCTTCTATCATCAAAATTATTTTATGTTATTTTTAATCATGTTTAAAAAAATTGTTTTTTTATTTAAAAGTAAAGCAAGCAAAGTTATTATACTACAATTTTTATTTCAAAAAATCCTAAATTTATTTGTTAAGAAAAAAATAAAGTTCTACAAAAAAAATTTTAAAGATTTAATTTCAAATAAAAAAATATCATCTGAATTTTTTTCAGCAAATGCATACAATTTTCTTGTACATCTTTCATCTTTACCCTCTAACTTTAGATATCTTGAAATAGGATCATTTGAGGGAGGATCTGCGATATTTATTGCAAATAAGTTTAAAAATTCAGAAATATATTGTGTTGATAATTGGATTAAAACAGAGGATGGATACTCAAATCTTGATTTTAATGATGTAGAGAAAAATTTTGATTATAATGTAAAAAATTATAAAAATATTTATAAAATTAAAAACTCTAGTGATAAATTTTTTAAAAATAATTTTTTAAGTTATGATGCAATTTATGTAGACGGTTATCACAGAGCAGATCAAGTATACAAAGATTGTTTAAATTCCTGGAAACATCTTAAAACAAATGGAATTATGATTTGTGACGATTATATTTGGGATCATTATGCAGATATTTCTAATAATCCTTGTTATGCAATTAATAAATTTTTAAAAGTTATTAAAAAATATAGGGTTTTAAAAGTATCAAACACACAAATATTTTTAAAAAAAACTTAATATTAAATGGTGGACCGCCCAGAATTCGAATCTGGAGTCTCCCGGTTCGTAGCCGGGTGCCTTATCCAATTTGGCCAGCGGTCCATAACTATCAATACTATAATGTATCAAAGTTTTTGATGTAATTTAACTTATAAAATATTATGTTAATTACTTTATGAGCAAAAATTCTAAAGATGTTGTTATAACTTCAGCGCTAAGAACCCCAATTGGAAGATACAAAGGTTCATTAAAAAATCTTAGCGCATCAAAATTAGGATCAATAGCAATTAAAGAAGTAGTTTATAAATCAAAATTAGACATAGAGGAGATCGATGAAGTAATTATGGGGCATGTTTTAACTTCTGGGCTTGGACAAAACCCTGCTAGGCAAGCTTCAATTGGCGCTGGAATACCGGTCTCTAAACCTGCTCATATTATTAATCAGGTTTGTGGATCTGGACTAAGATCTGTTGTTTCCGGATATCAATCAATTAGTTTAGGAGAAAATAAAATAGTCATCGCAGGTGGTCAGGAAAATATGTCTAGAGCAACTCATGCAATTTATTATAGAGAAGATAAAAAATTTTCTGAAAACAAATTAGTAGATACAATGATAAAAGATGGTCTACTTGATTCCTTTAATGATTATCATATGGGAGTCACAGCTGAGAATGTTGCTGAGAAATATAAAATTTCTAGAGAAGAACAAGATAATTTTTCTTTAAATTCTCAGAAAAAAACAGAAAAAGCTTACATCGAAAATAAATTTAAAGATGAACTTATTAAATTACAAATTGAAGATGGTGATAAAAAATTTCTTTTAGAAAAAGATGAACATCCTAGAGAAAATTTAAGTATAGATGATTTTAAAAAATTGAAAACAGTATTTAAAGAAAATGGGACTGTAACACCTGGTAATTCTTCAGGAATAAATGATGGTGCAGCTGCTTTAGTGTTAATGTCTAGAGATCAAGCAGAAAAAAAATCTTTAGAGCCATTAGTTAAAATTGTTTCTTGGGCTACTTGTGGGGTTGAGCCTTCAGTAATGGGACTTGGACCTATACCTGCAATTCAAGAGGCTTTATCTAAAGCGAATTGGGCAATGGATGAAGTAGAATTATTTGAAATTAATGAGGCCTTTGCAGCACAAAGTATTGCGGTAATTAGAGAATTAAAAATTCCTGAACAAAAAGTTAATGTTAATGGAGGAGCAATTGCCTTAGGTCATCCGATTGGAGCTTCTGGGTCAAGAATTTTAGTTACACTTATTCATGAAATGATTAAGCAAGATAAAAAAAAAGCTTGTGCGGCACTCTGTATTGGTGGTGGTATGGGGATAGCTATGTGTATTGAGAGAAGCTAAAAAGCTTTAAATTCAATTATTTTTTTATTTTTTTTATAATAAAAATACAAGATTTAGGAAAAAAACTTATTAATATGATAAAATAAAGTCCAATAATGTTTTTTTAGGTATATAAAACGTTTTAAATAATGAGCGAAAAATTACTTGTTCCTGACATTGGTGACTTTGAAAATGTTGAGGTTATAGAGATACTTGTAAAACCTGGTGATCAAATTAAAGAAAATGATCCAATAGTTACAATTGAAAGTGACAAATCAAGTGTTGAAATTCCATCTACTGTTGCTGGAAAAGTAGATAATGTAGCAGTTAAAGTTGGTGATAAAGTTTCTAAGGGAGATTTATTGCTCAATCTTACTTCATCATCAAAAACATCATCTGAAAGCACGCTTCCAAAAGATACAGAAAATATAATTAAAAAAGCTGAAGAAGCAATGGCTGAAAAAAAAGAGGAAAAAAAAATTATTAGAGAGCCAGTAGAAGAGAAAAAACAATCTACAATTCAACTTGCTAATGGTTCTGATATCGATCCACTTGAAACTCAAGATTGGTTGGAATCTTTATCTGCGGTAATTTCCAAAGATGGAAATCACAGAGCACATTTTTTAATAAAAGAATTAATTAATAAAGCTTATCGTGAAGGAGCAAATATTCCCTATACTCAAAATACACCATACATTAATACAATACCTCCAGAGGCTGAAGTAAAGTCTAGTGGTGATCAAAATATTGAAAGAAGAATTAGATCGTTAATTAGATGGAATGCGGCCGCGATGGTGGTACGTGCAAATAAAAAATATCCTGAACTTGGTGGACACATTGGTACATTTGCTTCTGCCGCAACATTATATGATGTTGGTATGAATCATTTTTGGAGAGCAAAAAATAACAAATTTGGTGGAGATTTAATTTATTTTCAGGGACATAGTGCTCCAGGAATGTATGCAAGGGCATTCTTAGAGGGTAGATTAAATGAAAAACAATTAGATAGTTTCAGACAAGAAGTAAAACCTGGAGGTCTATCGTCATATCCACACCCCTGGTTAATGCCAAAATTTTGGCAGTTCCCTACAGTATCGATGGGATTAGGTCCCATGCTCGCAATATATCAAGCAAGGTACATGAAATATTTAATCAATAGAGGTTTGATTAAAGATGAAGGAAGAAAAGTATGGGCTTTTTTAGGTGATGGAGAAATGGATGAACCAGAGTCCATGGGTGCAATCGGGCTAGCAGCAAGAGAAAACTTGGATAATTTAATTTTTGTAGTTAATTGCAACCTTCAAAGACTAGATGGTCCAGTTAGAGGTAATGGAAAAATTATTCAAGAACTTGAAGGAAGTTTTAGAGGAGCTGGGTGGAATGTAATAAAAGTTATTTGGGGATCATATTGGGACTCATTGATATCTAATGATAAAACTGGTCACTTAATAAAAATTATGAATGAAACCGTAGATGGTGAGTATCAAGCAATGAAAGCAAGAGATGGTGCTTATGTAAGAGAAAAGTTTTTTGGAAAATCTCCTGAAACATTGGAATTAGTCTCAAGTATGTCTGATAAAGATATATGGCGACTCAACAGAGGTGGACATGATCCTCATAAAGTTTTTGCAGCATATGATAAAGCGACTAAACATCAGGGAAGCCCAACAGTAATAATTGCAAAAACTATTAAAGGTTATGGAATGGGAAAATCAGGAGAAAGTGTAAATACTACTCATCAAACTAAAAAATTAGATGTTGATGACTTGATGTACTATAGAGATCGATTTGATGTTCCCTTAACAGATGAACAGGTGAGAAATATTGAATACTTTAGGCCTGACGAAAAATCTCCAGAAATAAAATACATAAAAGAAAAAAGAATTAAATTAGGTGGATATTTACCCGAACGTTCGACTTTCGCTAAACCAATCAAAGCACCCTCAAAAGATATTTTCGATTTCATGAAAGTATCAACTGGTGAAAAAGAAATGTCTACTACTATGGCACTTGTGAGAATGTTAACAAATTTATTAAGGGATAAAAATATATCTCCGAGACTGGTTCCTATTATTCCTGACGAAGCAAGAACGTTTGGCATGGAAGGATTTTTTCAAAAGATAGGGATTTATGCGCATGAGGGACAAAAATATGAACCTGAGGATGCAGCTCAATTAAGTTCTTATAGAGAAGATAAAAGTGGTCAAGTTTTAGAGGAAGGTATCAATGAAGCAGGTGCTATGTCTTCATGGATTGCTGCTGCCACTGCATATACTAATCATGATATCGAAATGATCCCAATTTATATTTTTTATTCAATGTTTGGTTTCCAAAGGGTAGGAGATCTAGCTTGGGCAGCTGGAGATAGTCAGGCTAGAGGATTTTTAGTGGGTGCAACAGCTGGAAGAACAACACTAGCTGGAGAAGGCTTACAACATCAGGATGGGCATAGTCATTTAATTGCATCAACTATTCCAAATTGTGTAGCTTACGATCCTACATTTCATTATGAATTAGCTGTAATTTTTCGAGAAGGTCTAAGAAGAATGCATGAGAAAAATGAGAATGTTTTTTATTATATTACAACAATGAATGAAAATTACTCACACCCAGAAATGCCAATAGATAAAAATTGTGAGGAAGGGATTTTAAAGGGCATGTATAAAATAAAAGAATTTAAAAAATACAAAAAAACTAAAATCCAACTTTTAGGATCAGGAACAATCTTAAGGGAAATGATGTCTGCTGCAGAGATTTTACAAAATGAATATCAAATTGATAGTGAGATATGGAGTGTAACAAGTTTTAATGAATTAAGAAAAGATGGAATGGAGGTAGAAAGATATAATCTTTTGAACCCAGATAAAAAACCTAAAAAATCTTATGTTGAGCAATGCCTGGGCCAAACAGAGGGCCCAATTATGGCTGCATCTGATTATATGCGAATGAATTCAGATCAAATCAGATCTTATACTAATAAAACTTTTTATTCATTAGGAGCAGATGGTTTTGGAAGAAGTGATACAAGAAAAAATTTAAGAAAATTTTTTGAGGTAGATAAAGAACATTTGGTTGCTTACGGGTTAAGTATTTTGGCAAAAGAACAGCTTATAACTTCTAAATATGCAAAAGATGCAATGAAGAAGTATAATATTGATAGTAACAAACCAATGCCAACAAAATTATAAATGTCAGAAACTGAGATTAAAGTACCTAATATTGGAGATTTTAGAGATGTTGAGGTCATTGAGGTATTAGTTTCTGAAGGTCAATCAATTAAAAAAAATGATGCTCTGGTAACAATTGAAAGTGATAAATCTAGCGTAGAAATACCATCAAATTTAGAAGGTAAAATTAAAAATTTAAAAATAAAAGTAGGAGACAAAGTTTCTGAGGGCGACTTAATTTTAACTGTAGAAAGTGATTCAGAAGTTAAAAAGGAAGGGGTTAAAAAAAAACCAGAAATTGAAAAAGAGTCAAAAAATATTGAGGTTATAAAACCTGAAATCCAAGAAAAAATGTTTTCTAAAAATAATATTTCAGACATTTCATCTGCAAGTCCAAAAGCTAGAAAATTTGCTAGAGAACTTGGTGTAGATATTAATCAAGTAGTAGGAAGTCAGAAAGATGGCAGAGTTGTTGAAGATGATATTAAAAAATTTGTTTCATCTAATTCAAAAAACAAAGTTGTAGTGAAAGATAGTAAACCAGATAAAATTAAAAACGAATTTGAACATTATGATTTTGGCGAAATAGAAATTAAAGACATACCAAGAGTAAAAAAATTATCATCAAAATATCTTACAAATTCATGGACAACAATTCCCCATGTTACAAACCATGATGAAGCCGACATAACTGAGATGGAAAGTTTTAGAAGTTCATTAACAGATATGTATACTGGAGAAAAAATTAAAATTACACCTCTAGCGTTTATAATAAAGGCTTTAGTTGCATCTCTTAAGAAATTTCCTAGTTTTAATTCTTCTATCGACGAAATTGAGACTGGTAAAATGACTTTAAAAAAATATTACCATATTGGTATAGCAGTTGACACGCCAAATGGATTAATGGTTCCAAAAATAAGAAATGCAAATAACAAAAAAATTTCTCTGATAAGTAAAGAATTAAAAGAGGTAAGCGAACTTTGTAGAAATTTAAAAATTGATAAAAAAGAATTGTTTGGCGGCTCAATGACGATTACGAGTTTAGGTGGTATAGGAGGTTCATTTTTTACTCCTATAATTAATTATCCTGAAGTTGCTATATTAGGAGTAGGAAGATCAGAAAAAAAACAAATTTTTATGAATGGAAAGTTTCAAACCAGGACTATGCTGCCAATTTCTTTATCTTATGACCACAGAATTATTGATGGTGCTGAAGCAGCTAGGTTTAATAATAATCTAAAAGAAAACTTAGGCAAAAATTTTGCCTATAAACTAGCTGTCTAATTTAAAATGAGTAAATCCATATCATTATTTAGTGCCTTGTTGTGCACTTTTATTTGGGGAACAACTTTTATTGCCCAAGATACGGGCATGGATAATATTGGCCCTTTTACATTTAATTCTGTTAGGTTTTTTGTTGGTTTTCTAGCCATAATTCCGCTTATGATTTTATTTGAATTAAAAAATTTTAAATCAGAATTTAAATTAGATAAAAAAACTTTCATAATTTATTCATTATTAATTGGAATTTCTTTATTTTTAGGCTCAGCACTACAACAAGTTGCTTTGCTTTATACAGATGTTGCAAATGCTGCTTTTTTTACAATTTTTTATGTGCCAATGGTACCGATTATCATTTTTTTGTTTAGTAAAAAATCAATACATTGGAGTGTATGGCCTTCTGTAGTTCTATGTTTAATTGGAGGTTATTTATTAACAAATTTTCATGATGCAACAGTAAGATTAGGAGATACTTTAGTTGTTCTCGGAGCTTTATTTTGGAGTACTCATATAATTTTTACTGGGATCATTATAACTAAATACAATCTACCACTTACTTTAGGAGCTGCGCAGACATTAATTGTGGCTATTTTTTCTTTTATAATTGGAATTATTTATGAAGAATTTATTTTAAATAATATTTTAAAGGAAATTTATTCAATTTTATACGCTGGGATATTATCTGGTGGATTTGCATTTGTTCTGCAAATTTATGCACAAAGAAATATTACACCTGCACCAGCAGCCATTATATTTTCACTTGAAGGAGTATTTGCTACAATAGCTGCTTGGTTTATTTTAAATCAAATTCTAGATGTTAATAATCTGCTTGGTTGTTTTTTTATTCTATGTGGGGTTCTTTTATCTCAATTACTACCTTTAGTTAAAAAAAAATATATTTAATAAATTAAACTAAATAAAATTAAGGCAATTACAATTCTATAAATTACAAAAGCGTTCATTGAAAATTTATCAATATAAATTAAAAAGAATTTTACTGTTAAGAAAGAAAAAATAAAAGAAGATATAATTGCAATAACTATTAAGTAGTTAAATTCAATTGATTGTTCGAAAACATCTTTTAAGCTTAAGACACTAGCTCCAGCCAATGCTGGTATGGAAAGTAAAAAAGATATCTTACTTGAATCTACTCTATTAAATTTTAAAATTCTTGCAGCTGTTATAGTAATTCCCGCCCTACTCACTCCAGGTACAAGAGAGAAAATTTGGAAAATACCTATAAATATTATTGACTGAAAATTTAAATTTGTAGAAATTTTTTTATCAAATCGATTTTTGTCTGACATATATAAAATAATTGCAAATATTAGTGTAGTCCATGCTATAATTTCTATGTCTCTTAACTGATAAATTAAACCTGTATTAAAAAGTATATAACCAACAATTATTAATGGAATAGATCCAAGTATAATTAAACTTAAAAGTCTTTTATTTTTTCTAGCATCAAATAGTTCATCCCTAAAAAAATAGATTATTGCCATTAGAGACCCTAAATGGAGGCTTATATCAATTAACAGAGAACTGGATTTAAATTCATATAACGTGGAAACCAAAATTAAATGAGCAGAGGAGCTTATAGGTAGAAATTCAGATATTCCTTGAATTGCAGACAGAATTAAAACTTCTATAATATTTTGAAACATTATTTCTTCGTAACTTATAAAGTATTTATTTAAAACAATTCGATTTAAGCATAATAGCTATGCAATAATTAAAAACTTGTTTATTGGCGGTAATAATTTAAAAATTAAGGTCAATATATATGACCTATTTTATGCTTTATATACAAAAATCAACGTATATTTTGCCAAAACTTAAATAATATTATGCCAGATAAAATGCTTAAATTTGTTAAAATAGGTCAACAAACTCCACCTAAAAGAGAAGTTGATACGAGAAAGAAAGATTTTAATGAAATTTATGACGAGTATATCAATGAAAAAGCAAAAGAACAGTCAAGTAGGTGTTCGCAATGTGGAGTACCTTTTTGCCAAGTTCATTGTCCTTTAAGTAACAACATTCCAGATTGGCTTAAACTGACAGCTGAGGGAAGATTAAAAGAGGCTTATGATTTATCCCAAAGTACAAACAATATGCCTGAAGTGTGTGGCCGAATTTGCCCTCAAGATAGATTATGCGAGGGAAATTGTGTAATTGAACAGTCTGGTCATGGAACAGTAACTATTGGATCAGTAGAAAAATATATTACAGATAATGCTTGGGCTCAGGGCTGGGTAAAACCAATTAAGGTAACGAATGAAAAAAATCAAAGCGTAGGAATTATAGGAGCAGGTCCTGCTGGATTAGCTGCTGCAGAGCAATTAAGAAAAAATGGGTATAAAATTACTGTCTACGATAGATATGATAGAGCAGGAGGATTATTAATTTATGGAATTCCAAATTTTAAATTAGAAAAAGAAGTTGTAGAGCGAAGAACAAAACTCTTAAAGGATGGAGGGATTGAATTTGTTCAAAATTTTGAAGTTGGTAAGGATGCAAGCCTAGACCAATTGAGAAAAAAACACGATGCAATTTTAATTGCTACAGGAGTTTATAAAGCAAGAGAAGTAAACTTACCTGGAAATGATCTTGATAATATTTTTCCTGCAATGGATTTTTTAACAGCATCTAATAAAAAAGGTTTAGGAGATGATGTTGAGTTGTTTGATAAAGGAATTTTAAACGCAGAAGGCAAAGATATTGTTGTAATCGGTGGAGGTGATACGGCAATGGATTGTGTAAGAACTTCTATAAGACAGAAGGCAAAATCTGTTAAATGTTTGTATAGAAGAGATAAAGAAAATATGCCAGGATCTGCTAGAGAAGTTGCAAACGCAGAAGAAGAAGGTGTTGAGTTTGTTTGGTTATCAAGTCCCAAAGAATTTAAAGGTAAAAATAAAGTAGAAAAAATAATTGTAGATCAAATTAAATTAGGTGATCCAGACGACACAGGAAGAAGAAAGCCACAGGTACAAGAAGGTTCAAGTTACGAAACAAAAGCAGATATGGTTATCAAAGCACTAGGTTTTGATCCTGAGGATTTACCAAATTTATTTGATAGTAGTGAATTACAAGTAACAAAGTGGGGAACCATTAAAACAGATTTTGATACTATGGAAACAAATATAAAAGGGGTGTTTGCTGCTGGTGATATAGTTAGAGGAGCTTCATTAGTTGTTTGGGCGATAAAAGATGGAAGAGATGCGGCAGCTTCAATTAAAACTTATCTAGAGAGTAAATCTAAAGTGGAAAAAAGAGTGGCTTAATGGAAAATTATAAAAAGAACCTTCACATTTTAAAAGAAAATAATGTTTATTCAGAAGACATGGAGCATGATGCTTGTGGTGTTGGTATAATTGCATCAACTGAAGGTAAAAAATCTCGTAAAGTTGTAGAGTATGGAATTGAAGCGTTAAAAGCAGTCTGGCATAGAGGCGCTGTAGATGCCGATGGGAAAACCGGTGATGGAGCTGGGATTCATGTTGAAATACCAAAAGATTTCTTCATTGAAAAGATAGAAGTGACAGGACACACACATGATAATTCTGAAATATGTGTGGGCATGATATTTCTACCTCGGAATGATTACGCAGCACAAGAAAGTTGCAAAACTATTGTTGAAAGTGAATTAACAAAAAATGATTTTAGTATTTACGGCTGGAGACAAGTTCCAGTTAATCCAAAAGTTTTAGGAGAAAAGGCATTCCAAACAATGCCTGAAATTATCCAAGTATTGTTTAAACCTTATGATCCAGAATTAACAAATAAAAATTTAGAAAGAAAAATTTATGAAACTAGAAGAAAGATAGAAAATGAAGCTTTTAAAAAGTCTTTAAACAATTTTTACATTTGTTCATTGAGTTCTAAATCTATCATTTACAAGGGAATGTTTTTAGCTGAAGCTATCTCAGATTTCTACCTTGATCTAAAAGATGAGAGATTTGTTTCAAGGTTTGCTATTTTTCATCAAAGATTTTCAACAAACACAGCACCTAGTTGGAATTTAGCTCAACCCTTTAGAGCTATAGCTCATAATGGAGAAATTAATACCTATAGAGGAAATAAAAATTGGATGAAGGTTCATGAACAAGAGATGAACAGTCCCCTTTTTGACGATGTCGAAAACTTAAAACCTGTTATACAACAGGGAGCATCAGACTCTGCTGCATTAGACAATGTTTTTGAATTATTAAATATATCTGGTCAGCCTGCGCCTTTGGCGAAGCTTATGTTGGTTCCGGACGCGTGGTCTAAAAAAAATAAAACTCTACCAAAAGATCATCAACAATTATTTAATTTTTTAAACAGTACTATGGAGCCATGGGATGGACCGGCAGCTATTGCTGGAACTGATAATGAGTGGGTTATAGCTGCAAATGATAGAAATGGATTAAGACCTTTAAGATACGCAATTACAAAAGACAAATTATTATTTGCAGGTTCTGAAACAGGAATGATTGAATTAAATGAAAAAAGAATTTTGTCAAAGGGAAGATTGGGTCCCGGAGAAATAATTGGAGTTAGAATAGAAAAAGGTAAAGTATTTACTAACAAGCAAATAAAAGATTATTTAGCAAAAGAATATAAACATTTTAATTCACAAATAATCGACCTAGATGATAAGTTAACTATTTCAGATGAAAAAAATTCTTTTTCAGGAGATGATTTAAGAAGAAGGCAATATACTTTTGGAATAAGTTTAGAAGATCTTGAGCTTATACTGCATCCTATGGCAGAAGATGCTAAAGAAGCAACTGGATCTATGGGGGACGATACACCATTGGCTGTTTTGTCAGATAGGTATAGACCGCTATACC
>CACPPK010000013.1 GCA_902635845.1 uncultured Pelagibacteraceae bacterium
TCTTGTAAATTTATGCTCTTCAATAATGCCTTTGCTATACTGAATAGGCATTTCATATCCCGCAAATTCAACAAACTTAGCGTTGTTACTTTGATGAAGTTTATTTAGTGATGTTTTTTTTATTTCCATATTAACTCTTCATTGCCCCCTCTGTCTTGGTGCCTGAGAGATTTGCTCCTTCGGCGAGAATAATTCTCTTTCCAGAGTTAATATGTACGGTCCTTTTGCCTGAGAGTTTCCGGGGTGGTTGCTCCTTCGGCGCTACAAAAGTAGTCTCTCCCGTATAAGAATTTATAGCACATTTGAAATGTTTATGTGAAATTTATTTAGCGACCTTTTTGACAAGTAATGGAGACAAAAACTGTGTAACTACTGCTGTTATAACTACCGTTCCCCCAAAAAGTACTGTGAGTGGTGGATTTTCATTTGCAAACATCCATGCCCACAAAGGTCCTAGAACAGCTTCGGTTAACATAATGATTCCAACAAATGCTGAAGGAGTTGATCTTGCTCCAATTGTTATAAGTATAAATCCAAGTCCAACTTGAAAAAATCCTGCAATAAAACCTAAAAAAATATCATTTGTTGAAACAAAAATACTTGGTGACATGAACAAACCTATTAGTGTTGCAAAAATTCCAGCAATGAGTTGTAAAGGTATCATATCGACTTTTGGATATTTTCTGACAATTAAAATTAAGATTGCAAACGATATCGGCATAATAAATGCAACTAAGTTTCCAGTCATTTGACCTGGTGTTAGTGAACTTCCCAACATTAAAATGATACCAGCTACTGCTGTAATAATGCAAGTTAAAGTAATTTTTGAAATTTTTTCTTTTAAAAATACATAACCAAAAATTGCTAAAAACAAAGCTTGAGTTTGAATTATAAAGTTTGCATTGGCTACTGTTGTTTCGTACATAGCAAATACATAGCTAGCAAATCCAATAGATAAAATTATACCTCCAATTAATCCTGGAATTCCTGATTTATAAAGAGCACTGAAAATTTTTCCTTTGTAAGTTAATATTAAAAAAATTGTAATTACTCCAATAAAGAAAAGTGATCTCCAAAATAATATTTGCCATAGGGTAGATCCTTCAAAAGATTTTACTATTAAACCACCAAAACTTAGCGCACATGCTCCTAAAAAAACTAAAAAAGGGCCTGGTATTTTTGATAAAAAATTCATTAAATTTGAGAAAGAAAATTTTGAGTTTCCATTTCATATAACTTAAATAGTGTCTCTGCATCCGATAAATTAATCTCTTTAAATTTTATTTTTGATCCTGGTGCCATTTGTACCAATCGATCATAATCAGCACTTGCAACTACACCAATTTTTGGATAGCCACCAACAGTTCCATGATCTGAGAGCATTATTATTGGATTGCCGTCAGCAGGTACCTGAATAACACCTTTGATTAATCCCTCTGATTTAATATTGGTATTAACAATATTCTCTATTTTAGGACCCTCAAGTCTCATGCCCATTCTATCTGAAAGTTTTGACACAATAAATTCTTTCTCATAAAATATTTTTTTACCTTCTTCAGAAAAGTAATCAAAATTGGTACCTTTGATCACTCTTATGTTTTCTATTTTAGTATTAATGTAATTAGTTTTTTTAATATCCTTATTTAGATTTATTTTTTTAAGATTAATTCTTTGCCCTACATCTAATTTTTTTCCATCATTGGATCCAATGTTTGCTTTAGTATTTATAGAACAACTATTCCATTGAAATTTTAAATCGAGTTCTCCACCTAATGATAAATATCCATAAACTGATTTATTTGTAGAAACGATATTTATCTCATCTCCATTTTCAATTTGATAGCTTTGATAGCAATTACCCTCAATTTCAGTATCTTTTTTTTTAATTAAAAAAATTACATCTCCGGTAACAGCAAAATTAATTCTTTCTCCTGAATACTTTAAATGTGGACCTTGATATGCAAACTCTATAACTGCTGAGTCTAATTTATTATTAACAAGTTTATTAGCTATAAGATAATTTCTATTATCCATAGCACCACTAAACGGAATGCCAATATGATAAAGATGATCCCTGCCTTTATCTTGAAAGGTGGTATTAATACCAGGTCTGATTATTTCAAAATAATTATTACTCATTATAATTTTTATACTGATCTAAAGTTATTTCCTTAAAAATTACTGTATCTCCTGGGTTAATTAGATTTGGTTTGTCCTCTTTTGAACTATCAAAAACATCTAAAGGTGTGTTTCCTAAAATATTCCATCCACCTGGACTTTCAAATGTATAAATGTTTGCAAATTGCTCAGTTAATGCAACAGACCCCTTGGGTACTTTAACTCTAGGAGTTTCTAAACGTTGAGCTCGCATATTTTCATCTAAGTCACCAAGAAATGGCATGCCAGCAATAAAACCTGTCATGTAGCAGAAATATTCCTTATTTAAAAAATTCTCTAAAATTTTTTCTCTACTTAATTTTAATATTTCTACCAATCTTTTAATATCCATAGAGAAATTTTCGTGACAACAAACTGGTATTTCCAATTTTTTGGAGTTTGTTTTTTCTGAGTCATCAATATTTATATTTTCGATAAATTTTTTAACTTCTTTAAAATTTGTTTTTTTTAGATCATAAGAAATAATTAATTTATTATATGAAGGTGTTAAATTATTGATCCCTTCAAATTTTTTTTCTTTAATAGTTTTAAAATATTTTATAACTTGTGAATTAATTGATTTATTTACTTCATCACCAAAATCACAGTACAAAGCTGCGTCACCAAGATTTGATATATTTTTTATCATGTCATGTTATACTTAACATTAGAGACTATGGAAATTAATATAAATTGCGATTTAGGTGAAAAATCAAAACATCATTCAAATAAGTATGATCCAGATTTACTAGAAATAGTTAATTCTGCAAATGTAGCATGTGGTTATCATGCAGGTGATAATGAGTCGATGAA
This sequence comes from uncultured Pelagibacteraceae bacterium, assembly GCA_902635845.1. Taxonomy (GTDB): domain Bacteria; phylum Pseudomonadota; class Alphaproteobacteria; order Pelagibacterales; family Pelagibacteraceae; genus Pelagibacter. Next base: position 2,971 of record CACPPK010000013.1, read on the forward strand.
TCAAGTAGTTCAAATTTCAAAAAAAAATGGTGTTAGTATTGGAGCGCATCCGTCATTTAATGACCCTGAAAATTTTGGAAGGCAAAGAATGAATCTTCCGCCAAATGAGGTAAGGCAATTGATAATTGATCAATATGAAATTCTTCAAAAAATTGCTCAAGATCAAGGAGAGAATGTCACTCATATTAAACCACACGGTGCTTTAAACAATATGGCTTGTGAGGATGTAGATTTAGCCACGACTTTAGCAAAAGCCATAAATGAAATTAATAAAGATTTAATTTATCTAGTTCCAACTGGATCTAAAATGGAAGAAGCAGCAAAAAAATTAAACATGCGTATAGCTTGTGAAATTTTTGCTGATCGAAATTATGAGGATGATGGAAATTTGGTTTCCAGAAAGAAACCACACGCACTAATTACAGATCCTTTAGAGGCTCAAAAACACGTATTAAATATGGTTAAAAATCAGTCACTTAATTGTCACAGTGGAAAGCAAATACCTTGTGAAATAGACTCTGTATGCATACATGGGGACAATGCTAGTTCGCTTGCTACTGCAAAATCTATAAAAAAAAATTTAATAGATAACGGACTAACTTTAAAACCTTTAACTAAAATGGAGAAATTTAGATAATGATAAAAAATACATTAATTAGTTTTTTTTTATTAGTTCTTTTATCTACTAATTCATATTCTGCGGGTACTAGCACTGGTTCAGACTCCAATAGTGCTAACAACTATAGTAAAGCTGTAAAATTAGTAAAAGCAGCAAAAAAATATGAAAATGACGGTAAAGTGGAGAAAGCAAATAAAAGATATATGAAAGCTTTAAAACTTTTAATTAAATCAAACAAAAGCAAACCAAATAAAGCAGATACATTAAACTACTTAGGTTTTACAACAAGGAAGCTTGGGGATTTCGAAACTGGAGAAAAATATTATCTTCAAGGTCTTGCAATTGAGCCAAATCATATAGGTATAAATGAATATTTAGGAGAGCTTTATGTTGTGACAAACAGAATTGATTTAGCTAATGAAAGATTAAAAATTCTAGAGAGTTGTAACTGTAAAGAGTACGAAAGTTTAAAACAAATAATTGCAGGCACAAAAAAATCAAAATATTAGTTAATGTTTTGAACCATTTGTTGTGGCATCCATAAAGCTATCTCTGGAAAGATAACAACAAGAATTACTGCAAGGATCATTAACATAAATAATGGAAATGCACTCCTTGCAATAAATCCCATATCTTTATTAGCCATTCCTTGTAAAACAAATAAATTAAACCCCACAGGTGGTGTGATTTGAGCCATCTCAACTACAATTACTAAAAATATTCCAAACCAAATCATGTCAAAACCAGCTTGTCTAATCATTGGTTCAATGATTGCCATTGTTAATACTACTGCTGAAATTCCATCAAGAAACATTCCAAGAATAATATAAAAAATCATTAATACAAAAATTAACACGTAAGGTGATAGCTCCATATTTTGTATCCAGATAGCTAGATTTCTTGGAAGACCCGTAAATCCCATAGCTAGTGATAAGAATGTAGAGCCAGCTAAAATAAAAGCAATCATACAAGATGTTTTAGTTGCTCCTAATAATGATTGTTTAAATGTTTCAATGGTTAAGCTCTTTTGAAAGTAAGATAAAATTAAAGCCCCTACTACGCCCAAAGAAGCAGCCTCAGTTGCTGTTGCTACCCCAGTGTATATTGATCCAATCACAGCTGATATTAAAATAATTACTGGTAATAATTGTTTTGATTTTCTTATTTTTTCTAGAAAGGAAAAATTTTCCACATACTTTGGCATGCTTTTTTTATTTATTAAAGACCAAATCATCACGTAAGACATAAATATAAGTGCAATCATTATCCCTGGAATAATTCCTGCAATAAATAGCTTTGCTATAGACTCTTGAACAGTTACTCCATAAATTATTAAAATTATTGAAGGAGGGATAAGAAGTCCTAAAGTTCCCGAACCTGCTAGACTGCCTAACAAAATTTTTTCTGGATATTTTCTTTTTCTTAGTTCTGGGATAGACATCTTACCTACTGTTGCAACGGTTGCAGCAGAAGAGCCAGAAATTGCAGCAAAAAGTGCGCAACCAACAACATTTACATGAATTAATCCACCTGGTAATTTTTGCATCCATGGTGATAGTCCAGCAAATAAATTTTCAGATAACTTTGTCCTAAATAATATTTCACCCATCCAAACAAACAATGGTAGAGCTGTTAATGTCCATGATGATGAAGTACCCCAAATCGTAGTTGCCATAGCATCCCCAACTGGTCTTGAAGTAAATAACATCATTCCAATTGTTGAAACTCCTATCATGCTTATCGCTACCCAGATGCCAGATCCAAGAAAAAATAAAAGTACACTTATAAAAAATATTATGAGAAATATTTCAGTCATTCTTGTTTAAAATTGTTAAAATAAATTTATGTAAAACAGCTATAAAAAGAATTAAAGATCCAATAGCAACACTAGTTTGAGGTATCCAAATTAAGATCTCATCTGCACCTTCGCTTCTCTCTTGAAAATCATAAGAGATTAATAACATTTTCCATAAGTAAAAAGACAAATAACCTGAAAAAATTGTTGCTACGATCAGGCACCATATTTCTAAAAATCTTTTATAGGATGAAGAAGCTTTTTCTAAAAAAAGAGTAATTCGAATATGTCCACCCTCAACAAAAGTAAATGCTAAAGCATAAAAGGAAGCTGCAGCCATGCAGTAACCTGAGTACTCAGCTAAACCTCTTATGTAAAAACCAAATATCCTTGAGGAAATTCCAATTAAAATAAAAACTGCGACAAGTATTAAAAAAAAAGCGGCTAAATATCCTGAAAATTTATAAAGTTTATTTAGATTATAATTTATTGATTGAAACATTTAGTAAAAAGGCCAACTTACTACAAGTTGGCCTTTTTTTTAAGACTATTTATTTGTAAGCAGATAAAACTGCAGCACCTCTGTCTCCAGCTTTTGCTTTCCATTCTTCAGACATTGTTGCTCCAACTTTTTCAAAATGTTTTTTCAAAGTTGAATTAACTTCGCCTACTTCCATTCCAGCATCTGCTAAAGCTTTCTTGTCTCCAGTATTACCTTGTTTAGATAATTCCCAACCCTTTTCTTCAGCAATTGCTGCTTGGTTCATTACTAGATCCTGAGTTGCTTTATCAAGTTTATTCCAAGCGGCTTTATTAGCTATAATCATATTTTTTGGAAACCATGCTGCTATATCATAAAAATATTTAACACCATTTTCCCAAATCTTGCTATTTTTTCCAGTTGTAGGAGAAGTAATCATACTTTCAACAGCACCTGTAGAAAAAGCTTGGCTAATTTCAGCTGCTTCAATTTTTGTTGGCGCCATTCCTGTTAACTCCGCAATTCTAATTGTTGCAGAGTTGTATGCTCTAAATTTTAATCCATTTAGATCACCAACTTTTTTGATTTGCTTTTTACTGTAAAGCCCTTGTGCAGGCCATGGCACTGCATAAAGAAATACTAGTCCTTTTTCATCAAGACTCTTAACAATATATGGCTTTGAAGCTTCATATAATTTCATAGCATCATCATAAGTAGTTGCTAAGAAAGGTAACGAGTCAATTTCATATAAAGGATCTTCTTTTCCAAGAGCAGACATGAATCTTTCACCAATAGGTGCTTGACCTGTTCTTACAGCTCTGAAAATTTCACCACCTTTAAATAATGAACCACCTGGGTGAGTAACAATTGTAAGTTTTCCACCACTTTTTTCAGTTACATTCTTTGCAAATTCTGTTGCATTAGCAGAATGAAAGTTTCCAGCACCATAAGCTAGCGCCATATCCCATTTTTCAGCTAAAGAAATGTTTGCAAATAATAATACTGAAGTAATTATAGATATAAATAATTTGAATAATTTCATCTATCCTCCTTTTTAAAGTTAACATTTAATTATCTCTCAGAGATTAAATCAATAAAATTATTATTATGGTCTCATTGAAAATTCGTCAGATTATACTATTATAACGTTATCTTGATTGAAGAGCTCATAATTTTAACCAATATAATTTTTATCACAATTATATTAACAGCAGATAATGCGGTAATAGTTGGGTCTATTGCTTCAAATTTTGTTCCAAAAAATAGAAAACAAATAATTCTTTGGGGTGTAATTGGAGCCTTTGTTTTTAAAATTTTTTTTGCGATTTTCGCGACTTTTTTATTTGAATTTTATTTTATAAAAATTTTGGGTGGTTTATTATTAATTTGGATTGTAAATGATTTAAGGAAAGATTTACTAGATATTAAAAAAGTAAAACCCACTACTAAAAAAGGGAAAGAGCCTTCATACATTAGTAGCATTGGAAAAGTTTTATTTGCAGATATCATGATTAGTTTTGATAATGTCATTGGTGTAGTTGCAGCAGCAAAAGGGTATTTTGGATTTATGATATTTGGACTGATGTTATCAGTAGTTTTAACCGGAGCTTTAGCAACATATATGGCTAATTATATACAAAGACATATTTGGATAGCTTATATAGGATTAGTATTTATCTTAATCGTTGGTCTGCAATTAGTAATTGGTGGATTGGTTGATCTTGAAATATTAAATATTAATGAAGAATTTAAAAAATACTTTTAACTAAAAAGAATTTTTTTTATTAGGAAATTTAATTTTTCTAACCTCTTTTGAATAATTTGAAACAGCTTTAGAAATATCATTTCTAATATTGGCATATTTTTTTACAAATTTGTAATTCGTTGGATTTAATCCAATTAAATCATCAACTACTAATATTTGACCATCGCAATATTTAGAAGCTCCAATCCCTATTGTTGGCACTGTAATATTTTTAGTAACAAGTTTTGCTAAAGAAGTCTTAACACATTCTAAAACAATAGAAAATACTCCAGCTTTTTCTAACAATTGCGAGTCTCTTAGGATGTGATCTCTCTCTAGCTTTTTTTTGCCTTTAAATTTAAAAGTTTTATCTGACTGAGGAAGTAGCCCTAAATGGCCCATAACTGGAATTTTGTTTTTAACTAAAGATTTGATTATTTCATAAAATTTTTTTCCACCTTCTAATTTTACACCGTCACATTTTGTTTTTTTCATTATTTGTTTTGCATTTTTCACTGCTTCTTTAGGATTTCGATAGGTGTTATGTGGCATATCAACAATCATTAAACTTTTTTTTATACCCATTCTCACACTTTTAGAATGTTCAATCATAGTATTCAAAGTAACTTCTCTCGTAGATTTATAATTATACAAAACAGATCCAAGAGAATCTCCAACAAGAATAATATCACAATGATTATCTAAAATTGATGCAACGTTTTTTGAGTAAGCGGTTAAACTTACAATTTTTTGTTTATTTTTTTTTTTAATTAAATCTGAAATTTTTTTTTTCATGGACTTACCAAGAGCCGGTATTTTCCATAGAAGCCCAAGGTTCTTTAGGTTCTAAATTTCCTTCTTGGAGAATTTCAATTGAAATTTTGTCTGGTGATCTAACAAAAGCCATATGGCCATCTCTTGGAGGTCTATTAATAGTATAACCCATATCCATTAATCTTTGGCAAGTTTCATAAATATTATCTACTCTATAGGCAAGATGACCAAAATTTCTTGAACCTTCTCCAAGCTCATCACCATCCCAATTATATGTTAATTCTATTTCTGCTTTTTCATCATATGGTGCTGCAAGAAAAATTAATGTAAATCTTCCTTTTTCATTTTCCATTCTTCTTGTTTCTTTTAAACCAAGCCCATCGCAGAAAAACCTTAGAGACTCCTCCACGTTTTTAACTCTAATCATTGTATGTAAATATTTCATAATGTTAATTTATAATTAAAAACTACTCTAATTCAATAGTGCTAGGTGGTTTTGAAGTAATATCATACACTACCCTATTTATACCTCTTATACTGTTAACTATTTTATTTGAAATAGTTTGCATAAAAGACTTTTTAAATTCGTAATAATCAGCTGTCATTCCATCTTCAGATGTAATTGCTCTTAATAAACATAAGTATTCATAAGTACGATTGTCTCCCATAACACCCACTGTTTTTACTGGAAGTAATGCTGCATAGGCTTGCCAAATCTTATGATAAAGACCGTGATCTTTTAAGGCTTGAATAAAATAATAATCAGCTTCTTTTAAAATTTTAATTTTTTCATTAGTTATAATACCTGGCATTCGAATTGCTAAGCCTGGTCCAGGAAAAGGATGTCTTGAAATAATTTCTTTTCTTAAATTTAACTCTAATCCTAATTTTCTTACCTCATCCTTAAATAAGAATTTTAGTGGTTCTACTAATTTTAAATTCATTTTTTTTGGTAGACCGCCAACATTATGATGTGATTTTATTTTAGACGTTTGACTACCAGTAACTGATTTACTTTCAATTAAGTCTGGATAGAGAGTTCCTTGAGCTAAAAATTTAACATTTTTGATTTTCTTAGCATACCGCTCAAATATTTTAATAAATAAATTACCGATTATTTTTCTTTTTTTCTCAGGATCAGAGACATTTCTTAATTTTTTTAAGAATTCTTTTTCAGCATTTACATAAATTAAATTCATTTTTAAACGCTTCTTAAAAGTTTGAACTACTTGCACTTCCTCATTTTTTCTTAAAAGGCCTGTATTTACAAAAATACAATAAAGTTTTTTACCGATAGCTTTATTAAGTAATTGAGCAACTACACTACTATCTACACCTCCTGATAAAGCGCAAATAACTTTGTTGTTTCCAACTTGTGTTCTAACATCTTTAATAAGCTGGTTTTTTTGATCCCTAGAGGACCAATTTTTTTTAATTTTACAAATTAAAAAAATGAAATTACTTATTAATTTCTTTCCATTCTCTGTATGAGTTACCTCTGGGTGAAATTGTACTCCATAATATTTTTTTATTTTATTTTCAACAATTGCAAATTTTGAATTAGTGCTTGATGCTACAACTTTAAAATTCTTAGGAAGTTTTGAAACTTGATCGGCATGACTCATCCAAACTTGTTTAGATTTTTTATTTCCAAAAAAGTTAGTTGTTAAAGGACTGTTATTCTTTTTATAAACATTAGCTAGGCCAAATTCTCTATGTTTAGATTGTTTTACTCTTCCACCATTAAGTTTTGATAAAATTTGATGCCCAAAACATATTCCAAGAACTGGTACACTAAGTTGTAGAATTTTTTTATCGAATGAGTACTTGTTTATTTGATAAACGTTTAATGGACCGCCGGATAATACTATTCCTTTAATACTGTTATTTATGTCTTTTAATTTTATTTTTTTGTGACTAACTATTTCTGAAAACACACCTAATTCTCTTACCCTTCTTGCAATTAATTGAGTAAATTGTGAACCAAAATCTATTATTAAGATTTTATTAAGATTTTGATCAAGACTCATTATTTTCAGGTTCTATATTTTTTAATGACTCTTGAATATCTTTGTTTTCATCACATAAATTTTTACAAACCTTTACAAACTTATCTGAAAGATCTTTGACTTTTTCATAATTAGATTTTTCTAAAGCAATTTTCATTAACATTAATAAAGCCTCTTCGTTATCAGGCTCAATTAAAAGTGTTGTTTCTAAATTGTATTCTTCTTTTCTTTGATTTTCTTCTTGGTTATAAATTTTTGCTAAATATAAGTACGAACTTGCATCTTTTGGATTAAAAACAATATTTCTTTCAAATAAAAAACGCGCATCTTCATATTTTTCTTTTTTAAACAATTCTAAAGCTTCATTAAAAAAATTTTCTTTACTAAAAGACGTGCTGTTAAAAGAAGCTGTTAAAAGTATTAATCCTATTAATTTAAAAAATTTGCTCATTAATATTTACTATCGTTTTTTACCACATCTACATTATGAACCATACTTTCATAAAATCCAGCTTTTGTAATTTTCACAAATTGTGGTTTGTTTCTTAATTTAATGATTGTTTTTGATCCAAGATAACCCATTGAAGATTTCAATCCACCAATTAATTTATAAATAATACTCGCAACATCTCCTTTATATTTTACAAAACCTTCAACACCCTCTGGCACATATTTTGAGGAGTCTTTTTGTTTTTTTTGAAAGTATCTATCAGCTGACCCTTTGTTCATAGCTCCAACAGACCCCATGCCTCTAAAACTTTTGAAAAGCTGTCCATTTTTTTTAATTAATTTCCCTGGTGTTTCGTTTGTACCTGCAAATAACGAACCGATCATCACAGCATCAGCTCCTGCAGCAAAAGCTTTTGCTAAATCACCAGAATATTTTATTCCACCATCTGAAATTATTTTAACATTTTTATTTTTTAAACCACTTCTTACAGCTAAAATTGCGCTTAATTGAGGAACTCCTATTCCAGCAACCAGTCTTGTTGTACAAATAGAACCTGGTCCAATACCAATTTTAATTATATCTACTCCTAACTTTATTAGGAATTTTGCAGCTTCAGGTGTAGCAATATTTCCCGCACATAAAGCAATTTTGTTAGTTTTTATTTTTTTAATATATTTAATTATTTCGGCAACTTTCTTTGTATGGCCATGTGCTGTGTCTACTACGATTAAATCTACACCTTCTTTAATTATTTCTTTAGCTCTAATAAATTCATTCGATGCTGCACCTACAGCTGCTCCAACAATTAGTTTTTGTTTTTTTACTTTTTTTATCTCTGATAATTGTGTTTTTATATCAAGGTTTCTGTGAATTACCCCAATACCACCAGCCTTAGCTATAGCTATTGCCATTCTGCTCTCTGTGACAGTATCCATTGCAGATGATAAAAGTGGAATTTTAAGTTTCAAATGCTTTGTTAAAGATACACTAGTGTCTGCATCAGAAGGTAATATTTCTGAATACTTTGGGGCTAATGTAACATCATCAAAGGTAAGTGCTTCTTTTATGGGAACCATAATATTTTATATACGATTCCTTTTAAATTAAAAGTCTCTATCGGATTTTTCTACAAATTATAAAACTTTCTTTTGAATCTTTTCTGCTAGATTTTGGTTTAAAAACCTTAACTTCTTTAAAATATTTTTTTCCCTCTGCGACGATTTCGTTAAATGTTCCTCCCATAAAAATTTTTGAAATAAAATATCCATTTTCTTTCATTAAATCTTTAGCAAAAAACATTGCCTCTTTACACAGTTCTCCAGTTTGTATTGAATCTATATTTTTAATACCAGTTGTATCTACGGCCATATCAGACATTACGACATCAACTTTGCCATTTATATTTTTTTTAATTTCTTCTTGAGTTTTTTCTTCAGTAAAATCTCCTTGAATTTGAACACTATTACCTATGGGCTCCATTTTTTTTAAATCTATCGATATCAATTTTCCGCTTTTAGCTGCTTTAAGAGCATATTGCGACCAGCTTCCTGGGGCTGCACCAATATCAATTACCGATAATCCACCTTTAAAAATTTTAAATTTTTCATCAATTTCAATTAATTTGTAAGCTGATCTAGCGCGATACCCGTCCACTTTGGACTGTCTTACATAGATATCTCTACGCTGTTTATTTACCCAGTTCTTGGAGATTTTATTTTTTTTCAATTAGTTATTAAATCTTAAACTTTTATTTAAAATTTTACCTGTGAGAGTTTGAATATCTATTTTAATATTCTTGTTTAATCTCATATCTTCGTTATCTTTCCAGATACCAGCAGCTAAATGCATAATTCCAATTTTATAATTAGGTAAATAAGGCTCTACCCATGTATCTTTATCCTCATCAAACTTTGGCAAAAGATTACTAGTAATCCAATTACAGTTTAAAGGAAGAAATTCAGTTTTGACGTTATCAACATAAACTGACATATTCATCGCTAATTGTTCAGAGCCAAATATTTCTCCGCCTTTAAGTGTTTGCTTTAAGTTTTCCTGCCATGAATTCCAACACATTGAATTTTTTTCTAATGAAAAAACACCAATATTAATATGAGGAGCAAAGGCTAACTTTCTAGCTTTTTCTAAACTAATATTAGATTTCATTGCGTGTTTAAAATTTTGAGATTTAATAATTGCTAGTTTTCCAAATAACCAACTTACTCTGGAAGTAATCTTATAGCCTGGTCCGATAGTTTGTGTAATTCCTAATTTATCATTTTCACACGCTTTAAAATAAAGCTCAACAGATTGCCAATCATTGACCCAAGCATCACAATCGATCCATAAATATTTTTCATAGCTTGGAAAATATTTGGGTAAAAAAGCCCTGGATACTTGGCTCTTTAACCATTCACGCCCTTTGATTTTACTATCTGGAACTTTTATATCCCATTCTGCTGCTTTTATTTCATCTACTTTTGATGATAATTCTGTCTTTTGATCCTCTGATAGACCAGCATCCAAAATACATATTGCAACTTCAGAGCTCTCTTTAAATCTTTTTACAGAGTCTATTAACTCATTTAATAAAGGGAAATAATTTGAATCAGCTAATGATACGATAACATTTTTTTTCATCACAAAATATCTTCAAGATCATCATCTTCATCTTTGTAATTCTGATCTTCGTTTTGTTTTTTTAATTTTTGATAATGAAAAAAACTAATTGGAAGCATACCTAAGTATATAATTGCACTAATAGATATAACGTTAAATGGATATATTAAAAGTAATCCAAAAAATAAAACTATTCCAAACAAAAGAAAAATAGTTGCTTTTCTTTGAATTACGATTTTTTTAAAAGAATAACTTGGAAATTTACTGATGAGTAATAAAGATGTTACAATAAAAAAAATTGGAACAACAATATCATAATTTATCTTTATAAAATCAAAGCTCGTAAGACTAAATATCAATGGAGTTAAAACTAAAATACCTCCCGCAGGTGATGGAACTCCTTCAAAAAAATTATCTCTCCAAGAAGGTGCTTGACCCGTATTTACGTTGAAACGAGCTAAACGTAATGCAACACAAATTACATATATTAAACATAACAACCATCCAAATCTTCCTAATGTATTTAGTTTCCAGAAATACATAATAAATGCTGGAGCTACTCCAAAACTTATCATGTCTGTAAGAGAGTCTAACTCCTTGCCAACTTTTGATGTGCCTTTAATTAGTCTAGCAATTCTTCCATCTAATCCATCAATAAGAGCAGCAAACATAATTGCAATAATTGCAAATTCAAATTTTCCATCCAATGCAAATCTGATTGATGATAAACCTATACAAACTCCAATAAGAGTTAGCATGTTAGGTAAAATCACTCTTGCGTTAGTTTTTTTATCTGTAACAATTTTTAAATTGTTTTTTGGCTGTTCCATAAATTAATTTTTAGCCAGTAGTGTTTCTCCTGAAATTGCTGTTTGACCAACTTTTACTAGTGGTTCATAATTTTCATAGTAAACGTCTGCTCTACTACCAAATCTAATCATTCCAATTCTATCACCTTGACGCAACTCTTGGTTTTTATTTGTTTCGCAAACTATTCTTCTTGCGACTAACCCTGCAATTTGAACGACTACAATATCATTCCCATGTTTATCTTTAATTTTATAATAATTTCTCTCATTGTCTTCGCTTGCTTTATCGAAAGATGCATTTAAAAATTTACCTGGTTTATATAAAATATCTTCAACAATACCTGAACACGGTGTTCTATTTACATGACAATCAAAGACGTTCATAAAAATACTTATTTTTTTAAATTTTTTATTCTCTAGTCCAAGTTCTTTTGGTCCATCCACTTCTTCAACTTTAATCACTTCTCCATCTGCAGGACTAACTAGATAGCTATCATCGCCTATAATTGTTCTCTCTGGATCTCTAAAAAAATAATAAACCCAGACAGTTAGTAAAATTCCTATTAATCCTAAAAAATTATTAATAATTAAAAAAATGATAGTTATGAATACAGCTATTACTATAAACTTGTATCCTTCGGTGTGAATTTTTGGAAATATCTTACTAAACATATTCTTCTATTTGCTAATTTTCGATTAATATGTATATAAAATGATCAAATTCAATTAATAAGATAATTTTTATTTAATGAGCAAAATCAAGGTAAAAAAACCCAGTTGTAGAGCTGGATGGCGATGAAATGACTCGTATTATATGGGAGTTCATCAAAAATAAATTAATACTCCCTTATATAGATCTTGGTATCGAGTATTACGATTTAGGCATGAAAAGCAGAGACAATACTGATGATCAGATCACCATCGATTCTGCAAATGCAATCAAAAAAATTGGTGTAGGAGTAAAGTGTGCAACAATTACCCCTGATGAAGCAAGAGTAGAAGAATTTGATTTAAAAAAAATGTGGAGATCTCCTAACGGAACTATAAGAAATATAATTGGAGGAACAGTATTTAGAGAACCAATTATTTGTAAAAATATTCCAAAACTTGTTCCCTCTTGGACTGATCCAGTGATTATTGGAAGACATGCGTTTGGTGACCAATATAGAGCAACAGATTTTAAAGTTCCTGGAAAAGGAAAAATGGAAGTGAAGTGGACATCAGAAGATGGAAAAGATGAAATTAAATATGAGGTATTTAATTTTACAGGTCCTGGTGTGGCTTTATCAATGTACAATTTAGATAAGTCTATTGAAGACTTTGCAAGATCTTGTTTCAGTTATGGCTTAATTAAAAAATGGCCAGTTTATATGTCTACAAAAAATACAATTCTAAAACAATACGATGGAAGATTTAAAGATATTTTCCAAGAAATATTTGACAAAGAATATAAGAGTGAATTTGAAAAAAATAATTTAACTTACGAACACAGGTTAATTGATGACATGGTTGCATGTGCAATGAAGTGGAGTGGAAAATATATTTGGGCTTGTAAAAATTATGATGGAGATGTGCAATCAGATACTATGGCTCAAGGTTATGGATCTTTAGGTTTAATGACAAGTACGCTGTTAACTCCAGATGGAAAAGTAATGGAAGCAGAAGCTGCACACGGAACAGTAACTAGACATTACAGAATGCATCAACAAGGAAAAGAAACTTCAACCAACCCTATCGCATCAATCTTTGCATGGACAAGAGGATTATCTCATAGAGGTAAATTAGATGGTAATGATGAACTTATTAAATTTGCACAAACTTTAGAAAAAGTTTGTATTGAATGTGTGGAAAGTGGATCAATGACAAAAGATTTAGCAATTCTTGTTGGTCCAAATAGTAAATTCTTAACTACTAATCAATTTTTGGAAGAAATTGATGGTAATTTAAAAAAGAAATTAAACTAAACTCTTAAGCTTTTCGAAAGCTTCTTCAATTTTTGATTGATCCTGTCCGCCGGCTTGAGCAAAGTCTTTTCTTCCACCACCACCTTTACCACCAATTATTTCAGATCCAACTTTTACAAATTGAACTGCATCAAACTTGTTGGTTAATTTGTCAGTTACTCCAACCGCTAATCCAACCTTGTCATCTTTATTTGCAAACACCACCACAATACCTTCGCCTAAATCTTTTTTGCCTTTATCTACAAGTTTTCTTAATTCTTTTGGAGGTAATCCATCTATTTTTTGAAGTCTTAATTTAACTCCATTAATTTCTTCGTCTTTAATAATATTTTTTGATTTATCCTCTAAAATTGCATTTACTGAAATAGTTTCTAATTGTTTGGTTAAATTTTTTATTAAAGTTTTTTGATCAGCTTCTTCTAAACTTGCCTTTCCACCAAGTTTTATAATTTGCTGACTTAAATCTTTAATTGTTTCCTCATCTTTTTCTGCAGATAGGTTAGATAATTTCTCTTTATTTTTTAAATATTCCTCTAATTGTTTGTCTCTCAAAGCCTCAATTCTTCTAACACCTGCAGCAATTGAGGACTGACTGACAATCTTAAATTTACCAATATCTCCAGTGTTTTTGACGTGTGTTCCACCACATAATTCAGTAGAAAAATACTTACCGTCCTCGTCTCCCATTGAAAGAACTCTTACTTCATCTCCATATTTTTCACCAAACAATGCTAAAGCACCATTTTCAACTGCCTCATCGGGTGTCATTAATCTAGTTTTAACCTCAGATTTTTTAGACACCATTTTGTTTACAAATTCCTCTATTTTATCAATTTCTTCATTCAAAATTGGCTTCATATGACTGAAATCAAATCTTAATCTACTTGGCTCTACTAAAGATCCTTTTTGAGTTACATGGGTACCCAGAACTCTTCTTAAAGACTCGTGCAATAAATGGGTTGCTGAATGATAAGCACGAGTATTATCTCTTCTTTCCACATCAATTTTTAACTCTACACTTTCCTGTAATTTTATAGATCCACTCTTAACCTTTCCGTAATGGACAAATAAATCTCCCAATTTTTTTTGAACATCGGTTACTTCAAATTTAAAATCATTTGATACTATTTCACCAGTATCACCAACTTGTCCACCAGACTCACCATAGAAAGGGGTTTGATTTACTATAATCATTCCTTCATCATTTTCTTCTAACTGATTTACTTCTTTGTTATCTTTTAAGAGAGACAATACGACACCTTCAGCTTGATTAGTTTCGTATCCTAAGAATTCAGTTGCTTCTAATTTATCTTTTATTCCAAACCAAATATCTTCAACTGCCGCATCACCAGAACCTTTCCAATTTTTTTTAGCAAGTTCTCTACTTTCCTTCATTAAAGATTGAAACTTTTCAGTATCAATTGACATTGATTTATTTCTTAAAATATCTTCAGTAAGATCTAACGGGAAACCATAGGTATCATATAATTTAAAAGCTACTTCACCTGGCAAAACTTTATCTATTTTAGATATTTCATCATTTAAAATTTTTATTCCTCTATCTAATAGTACTAAGAATTTTTCTTCCTCCATTTTTAAAGTTTCTTTAATTAAAGACTCTGCTCTAACTAATTCTGGATAGTTTCCAGACATTTCATTTTTAAGAGTATCAAACAAATTAAAAAATACTGGTTCCTTTGATCCTAGTAAATGAGAATGTCTCATCCCTCTTCTCATAATTCTTCGAAGAACATATCCTCTTCCTTCATTTGAAGGCAAAACTCCCTCAGCTATTAAAAACGAACTTGCTCTTAAGTGATCAGCTATTACTCTAAAACTTGCAAGATTAGATTTATCTGATTTAACTTTTGTAATTTCAGATGCAGAACCAATAATTTTTTTAAAATGATCTGTTTCATAGTTATCATGTGAACCTTGCAATAAAGCTGCAATTCTCTCAAGTCCCATTCCAGTATCAACAGATGGTTTTGGAAGATTTATTCTTTTATCTTTAGTAACTTGTTCAAACTGCATAAAAACTAAGTTCCAAATTTCTATAAATCTATCTCCATCCTCATCTTTAGTTCCAGGTAAACCTCCTGGTAAATGATCTCCGTGGTCAAAAAAAATTTCTGAACAAGGGCCGCATGGACCAGTCTCACCCATTGACCAAAAATTATCTGAGGTTGCTATTCTTATAATTCTATCATCGCTAAAACCCGCTATTTTCTTCCAAAAATTAAAGGCTTCATCGTCTTCATTAAATACAGTTACATAAAGCCTGTTTTTATCTATTCCAAAATCTTTGGTTATTAAGTCCCAGGCATAATGAATTGCTTGCTCTTTAAAATAATCACCAAAAGAAAAATTTCCTAACATCTCAAAGAAAGTGTGGTGCCTTGGTGTGTAACCAACATTTTCTAAATCATTATGTTTACCACCTGCTCTTACACATTTTTGTGAAGTAGTAGCTCTTACATAATCTCTTTTTTCTAATCCTGTAAAAACATTTTTAAACTGAACCATCCCAGAATTGGCGAACATCAATGTAGGATCGTTATTGGGTACTAAATTACTAGATTCCACAATCTTATGATCATTCTTTTCAAAATACTTTAAGAAAGTATTTCTTATTTCATTGAGTGTTTTGTCTGCCATATTTTTTAAAATACAGCTTTTTTATTTTATGTCTAGATATCGAAGGGAAAAAAGGCGCTTAAATTAAGCGCCTTTTATTAATAAAGATGACCTATTAATTCTTTTTAGATGGAGGAGTAACTTCTGCTTTTGCAGCTTCTTCTTTTTCAGCTACTTTCTTCTCCTTCTCCAATTTTTCAGGATCGATTGGATTTCCCTCTATTTTCTTAGAAATCACACCTGCTTTTTCTCTAATTGCCATTTCAATTTCTGCAGCAACTTTAGGATTTTGAGCTAAATAAGTCTTAGCATTTTCTCTACCTTGACCAATTTTCTCACCCTTATAAGCATACCAAGCACCTGATTTTTCAATTATATCTGCTTTAGAACCAAGATCGACTAGTTCACCCATCTTGCTAATTCCTCTTCCATACATCAAGTCAAACTCAACAACTTTAAATGGTGGCGCAACTTTATTCTTAACTACTTTCACTCTTGTAGAGTTACCAATAATTTCATCTTTATCTTTGATTGCACCAATTCTTCTAATATCCATTCTTACAGATGAGTAAAACTTAAGTGCATTACCACCCGATGTTGTTTCTGGGCTTCCAAACATAACTCCAATTTTCATTCTGATTTGGTTGATGAAAATCATCATTGTGTTTGTGTTTGAGATTGAACCAGTTAATTTTCTTAATGCCTGACTCATTAATCTTGATTGAAGACCAACGTGATGATCTCCCATCTCACCTTCGATTTCAGCTTTTGGAGTTAAAGCTGCAACAGAGTCGATAACGATTACTGAAATAGAGCCTGATTTTACTAGTGTATCAGCGATTTCTAGAGCTTGTTCACCAGTATCTGGCTGAGAAATTAAAAGTTCTTCAGTATTTACACCTAATTTTTTTGCATAAACTGGATCTAATGCATGCTCTGCATCAACAAATGCACAAATGCCTCCAGATTTTTGAGCTTCAGCAACAACTTGTAATGCTAATGTTGTTTTTCCAGATGACTCTGGTCCGTAAACTTCAATAATTCTCCCTTTTGGTAATCCACCTATACCTAAAGCTAAATCAAGACTTAAAGAACCTGTTGAAACAGACTCGATATCCATTGCTCTCTTTTCACCAAGCTTCATTACAGAGCCTTTTCCAAAATTATCTGTAATTTGAGCTATCGCAGCGTCTAGCGCTTTGTTCTTTTCTTTAAAATCCATTTCTTGATCTTTGGTAGATTTAACTACTTTTAGGTTATTTTTCGTCATTTTTTGCCTCTTTTTTTAAATTTTTTAACACTCGAATCATAAAATAAATGTACACATTTTGTTCTCATTAGCAATATATTTATTTTTTACCCCTAAAAATCAAATAATTACTTGAGTTTTAGATATTGACTATTAAGCAAGCCTACTGCTTTAAGCAGATTGTATTGGGCCATTAGATAGTTTTTCTCAGAACTTGCTAGAGAAATTTGAGCAGAAAGTAATAAAGCATTTGATTGGATAACATCTAAAGTGGTTCTTGAACCTCTTTCGTATTCTGCAGCTATTCCTTCATTAGCTATTTCAGCTGCTTTTACTTGAACCCTAACTGAATTTAAAAAACTTTCAGAAGATTCTAAACTAGACCATGCACTTGCTACATTAGTTTCATTGGTTCTTACAGCATCATCCAACAATAGTCTTTTTCTTGTAGTTAAATTTGAATTTTTACTAATAGTCGATCTTTTTTTTCCACCTGAATAAAACGGCCAGCTAATCTCTGCTTTTAAAATATCTTTTTCTCTCTCATCATAAGTTGAACTAAGGTCTTCTGTATAAGATCTTTCTATAGATAAAGAAGCAGTTGGCTTCAAGTCTGATTCTGAAATTGCTAATTCTTTTTCAGCTTTAGCTAAATCAAATTTCGCAATCTGAATATCAGGATTATTTTGTTTTGAAAGATTAATTGCCTCATTTAAAGTATTTGGAATACTAACTATTGCATTTGAATTTTTTTGTAATTGATTTGGGTCATTGATTTTACCAATTATATTCTCATAATTTAGTTTACTTATTAATAAATCACTTTTTGCTTTAGCAAATTGTGCTTGAGCACCTGCAAGTGACGACTCAGATTGTGCCAAATCAGTATTTGTAATTTGACCTCTGTCTCTTCTAATTTTATCATTTTCAACTTGTCTGATTAAAAGATTTAAATTTTTAGCGTTAATATCTAGTGTTTCTCTAGCTAGAATTAAATTTGTAAATGCATCAATTGCTTTATGTAAAATATCTTGTTCTTTTTTAACCAACTGTGCTTTAGCTAAATCTAAAGCAGTAATATTTTTTTCAAGTGTAAGATCTCTTCCATAATCTAACAATGTTTGTTCTAATTTAATTGAAGTTGTAAACGGGTCTACATCACTGACACTTGCATCACCACCACTTTGATTGGTTAATTTGTTTGTGTTCTCAAAACTTTTTGAACCTTTTAAAGTTAAAGAAGGTTTATAATTAGCTTTTGAAATATTTACATCTTCTTCTGAAACTTTAATATTTTCTCTTTCGGCATTTAATTGAATATTATTTTTATAAGTTTGATTTAATGCATCAAGAAGCGTAACTGCAAAAGCATTACTAAAATATAAAATTGATGCGATAACTATTATAAAAATTTTTTTCATTTCAGTTTATATACAGCAGTTTTAATTTGATGGTTACTGTTTAAATTTAAAATTATAGAGGCGTATTTGGGCGTACTTTTGAACATATTTTGAGTAATTCTTTGATAAGTTTGCATAAAATTAATTACATCCCCTTTACTCATTATTTTATGACCACCTTTTTTCTTTGTTTTTAACCATAGTTTGTGTTCCTGCTTTAATCTCCACTTTTGTAATAAACTAAAGTTTTTTGCTTTTAAGTAAATCATACAATTTAACTGAGAATATAGCTTTTTATATTTAGTTTTTAATTGTTGATTAACATATTTTCTCCAAACCAGTTTATGATCATTTGCTTTTTCCATAGAATTAATAGATTTTGTTAACGTCTTGTTAGTTTCTGCTCTTGCGCCGACACACCATCCTTCAAAAATAATAACATCAGGTCTTTTATTAATTTTGTTCCATTTATTTTTAGGAAATCTGTCATCAATTGCCTTATTAAAATTTGGCAACTTCATATTTTTAAATTTTTTTGCTTTAGATTTTTTAAAGAAATCTAACATCATATTGATATCATGAGTTCCAGGAACACCTCTAGTAAGCAACATGGGGTGTACTTTTTTTGATAAAGTTATTCTTTCTTTTCTAGTTTTATAAAAATCATCAATAGAAATTTTGAATACTTTCAATTTAAAATTCTTTTCTAATATTATCTTTATTATTGAACTTATAGTTGTTTTACCTGTTCCTTGTCCTCCAGCTAAACCGACAAAATAAGGTTTTTTATTATCTGCTTTTTTTGCAATCCAAAAACATATTGGGATTAAAAAATTCTTTATCATCCCCTCTTTGTTGCCAAACTTTTCAGTTGAAGTTTCTTGTGATTTAATAAATTTGTAACAATCTTTTTTAACTTTCTTAAAACACTCTTCAGATAATTTCATTGAACTTTTATTTTTCTTGATCCATTGGATGATTAAGACCATCAAAGAAAGCTACTTCTTTTAAATCTTCTACTTTAACTTCATCTACGCAACCTAAATTAAAACCAGTCATAGCAGGTGCACTTCTTGGATTGTGATGAGTGTAAATTCCACATTCTGTGCAAAAGTAATGGTTAGCAACTTTAGTATGGTACTGATAAAGTTTTAATTTATCTTCTCCTTTAGTAACTTTAAAATCTTCGTTTTTAACCATTCCCATTATTGCATTTTTTCTTTTACAAATAGAACAATTACATTTTACGATTTTTGCTAATTCGTTTACTGTAGCTTTAATTTCTGCTTCGATGGCACCACAATGACAATTTAATTTCATATTTCCCTCTAATTTATTTTAAATTTTTTTTTGCTGCAATCTTATTTCCATCCATATCTCTTATATAAGCATAATAATTACCATCGCTTCTTACTCCTGGTGCACCTTCGTCGACAGCTCCCTTAGACATTGCAATTTCATAAAATTTTTCTACTGCCTCTTTAGATTCTGCTAATATTGTTATTTGCGTTCCATTGCCGAAGGTTGCTGGCTCACCGTTTACAGGATCTGTTACGTAGAATTGAGCCTTATCAGGCTCACTTGAATGAGCATAACCAATATATTTTTCTGTTGTTACAATTTTTTTTAATTTTAAAGGCTCTAGAATAGCATCATAGAACTCACTAGATTTTTTATAATCATTAGAACCAACCATTACAAAATCTAAAATATTCATAATTTTTATTTATTTACTATTATATACTTCGTAAATTTTTTCTCTTTCACTTTTGTTCATTCCCTTAGTTTCTTCTATAAACTTATTTCTTAATTCTCTTGTTTTTAATATGAAAAAACAAACGGTATCTTTGCTATGGTAAACTGCTTTTAATTCATCATCTATTTCGTTTAACTCTTCTGGAATATCAGCTTTAATACAAATCATAAATTTCCTTTATAAATCACTTTAAGACTACTTATTGTAAAAGTTTTCCACATGTCCACCAAATGTTGTTTTGGATGTTCACGTTTTGATTCACTTTTGATTCAATTACGGACTCAAAATACAACCTCTTGAGTGTATTGAATAAATGGTCTATAAAGTAGAACAAAACAAGAACATGAAGCTAACAATCCCTTATTATCTACATAAAGCAGGCGCTGGTTTTCCCTCCCCTGCAACCGATTATATCGAAGAAGATATTGATCTGAACATGCATTTAATAAGAAATGTTCCAGCAACTTTCATCATCAGAGTTCAAGGTAAATCTATGGTCGATGTTGGGATTAATGATGGTGACTTATTAGTGGTGGATAAAAGTTTAAAACCAAAAAACTTTTCAACAGTGATTGCAAATGTTCATGATGAGCTTGTGGTTAAAACTTTAGTTCAAGAACGAGATAAAAAATTTTTAACTTCTGGATCTAAAGAATTTTCTGACAGAATTTTAATTAACGAAGAACAAGATATTTTTATTTGGGGGGTTGTTACTTATGTCATCCATTCAACATACTAAAAAAATAGCATTAATTGATTGTAATTCTTTTTACGTCTCGTGTGAAAGATTATTTAATCCTAAAATAAGAAAAAAACCTGTTGTAGTTTTGTCTAACAATGATGGTTGTATCATCTCAAGATCAAATGAAGCAAAAGCTTTAGGAATTAAAATGGGAGAACCTTACTTTAAAGCAAAAGATATTATTCTCAAAAATAAAGTTGAAGTATTTTCATCTAATTATTCTTTATATGGAGATTTATCGAGAAGAGTGATGCGTACTCTTAAAAGATTTAATTCGGAAATAGAAGTTTATTCAATTGATGAAGCATTTTTAGATTTATCAAACTTTCCTGACACTGAAGTAGAGAAGGTTGGAAAAGAAATTAGAGAAACAGTTTTACAATGGACAGGTATACCAACAAGTATTGGAATAGCTAATACAAAAACTTTAAGTAAAGTTGCAAACCATATTGCAAAGAAAAAACAATCAGGGGTAACAAGCTTAATCGGAATTGAAAACTTAGATCCTATTTTAGAGAAAGTTGAAATCAATGATGTCTGGGGTGTTGGAAGACAACTTACAAAGTTTTATCAAAAGCATGGAATTTATAATGCTAAGCAATTAAAGAATAAGTCCAATACCTGGATCAAAAAATCCTCAAATGTTTTAAGCTCAAGAACCGCAATGGAGCTTAGAGGAATTTCTTGTATTGGATTAGAGACTACGACTACTAAAAGAAAGAGCTGTGTAGTTTCAAGATCATTTGGAAAAAGAATTGAAACATTCCAAGAGTTAAAAGAAGCAATCGCAAATTATTGTTTAAATGCATCTGAAAAAATTAGATCAGAGTCTTTAGTTGCAAAAGCAATTACTGTATTTGTTAGAACAAGTCCTTTCCAAAGAAACTTTGGTTATTACTCAAATGCAAAGACAGTTGATTTTCCAATTGCAACAAATAATAGTATTGAAACAGTTAAGACAGCAGTTTCAATATTAGAGAATATTTTTAAAAATGGATATCGTTATCAAAAAGCAGGCGTCATGCTAACAGGATTATCGAATGCAAGTGATAAAACAAATTTATTTACATCTGAAAAAGATGAAAAAATTAATAGCTTGATGCGATCAATTGATAACACTAATCATCGATACGGAAGATCTACCTTGAGTGTTGCAAGTGCTGGAGTTCATAAGAAGTGGAATATGCGAAGACAGTATTCTTCTAAAATTGATACGGCTGATTTCTATTGTTTGCCAACGATTAGAGCTTAATTTATTTACCTTTTTTGATTACTGAATGTGCTATTTTTTTCCAATTATAATCTATGTGAATAGTATTAATTACGTTTATTCTACCTTTATCAAAATCAATCATAATACTTTGTCCACCTTTACCAACCATTCCCATTATATTCCTTCCACGCATTCCTGAATAGTCTGCGTAGAACTGCCCAGCATATGATTTAGGATTTAAACCTGGACTTTTGTCATCTTTCCACTTATCGTTTTTTGGAATTCTTCTTTCATGAATATTTTTTAAATACTTTCCAACACAAGTATCATTTTGCCAATCATCTAGCATTGCTTTAGCTATTCTCAGATAATCATACCTTGAAGCTCTGAATGAATATCTTAAAGGACCATCTTCATCTCTTACTTTATACTCTTTTAAAATTTTATTATTTCTATTATTGGATTTAATAGTTCTGTCATTCATTTTTAAAAACCACACATCATTTTTAACTTTTGCTTTGTCTATAAATATTTCATCTAAAAGATTTTGAAATTGACCTTCAGATTTAAACCAAACATAGTTTATTAAAATATTGGTTATAAAATTAGTGTATTGATATTTGCTTTTTACCTTTTTTGAGTCTTTAAAAACTCCCTTCTGCAAGTGAAATTCAACAGTATTTGCGTTCGCATTTTTTCTATATTTATTTGTTTTTAAATCCTTATCTGCATATTTTTGATGACCAGCAGCCATATTTAGAAGATTTATTAATTTTTGATCATAAAAAAGTGTATTTTCTAATAGAGGCCAATCATTTAATCTATGGTCAACACCATTTATATATCCTTTACATATTGCATGACCTGTCACATAGGATACAATGCTTTTTCCAACAGACATGCTGGTAAACTGAGTATTATTATCAAACAAAATTCCAAAACGATTTTTTGGCGATATCTCATCTATAGTAATTTTACCATCTTCGTAAAGTAAGTAACTAAGTAATGCTGTTTTCTGCATATGTTTTTTGATGTATTTGGAAATTTTGTCATCTCTTAATTCTGTTTTAAATTTATAAGGATTTTTTGATCCTTTAGAGCCAGCACGGTCAAATTCATCTTCTGTATCAATGTATCTAAATAAATAATACAGCAAAGTATCTTTATTTGGTTTTGTGCCCCAAGGGATTTCTGATGATTTAAAAAATTTTATTTTTAGATTATTTGTAGCTTGAATTTTATGACATTCAAGCCAGAACCACTCGTTAGTTTTAACCTTTGGTTCATCAATAAGACCAACCTTTGGTACTTTTAAACCATGTTTTTGAATTAATTTTTTGCATCCTGGTTTTTGTTCAATATTTAAATACTGAGTATGACCGTTGTCTAATAACCACTTGTTAAACTCGTTAAGATAACTATCAGTTGCAAGAACATTGTTGGATAAAAATACCAAGCTAAAAATAATAATTATAATTTTTTTCATTTACTTTTTTTTATATTAGAAGAAAAATTAATGAAATTACAACAAACAATTTTTTCATATTTTAAATTTTTTAAAACGTTTGTTGTCCCTTGATTTAAAAGTCAGCACAACCAGACTTTATATTTTATAAGATTAACAGATAAATTTTCTAAAGACCACCTGATGAAAATAAGAATTTAGCAACATCTTCAACACCAATTTGCTTTTTCATCTGGCAAAAAACATAAGGTAAGCCATTTCGGGCCTTTTTTACGTCTTCTTTCATGTTTTCGAGATTAACTTCTACATGAGGAGCTAAATCTGTCTTGTTAATAATTAACAAGTCTGATTTTTGAATGGCAGGGCCACCTTTTCTAGGGATATCTCCACCCATACCAACGTCAATAACATAAATAGATAGATCAACTAATTCAGGACTAAAAGTTGCTGCTAAATTATCTCCACCAGACTCGATTAAAATCAAATCAAGATCAGGAAATTTTTTTTTCATATTTTCTACAGCAAGCATATTAATTGAAGCATCTTCACGAATTGCTGTATGTGGACATCCTCCTGTTTCAACTCCTTTAATTCTCTCTAAAGGTAAAGCTTGGACTTTCATCAAAAATTCTGCATCTTCTTTTGTATAAATATCGTTTGATATTACAGCCATAGAAATTTTCTTTGATAAAAACTTACAGAGTTCAGCAGTCAGACTTGTTTTTCCTGCACCAACAGGTCCACCTATTCCAACTTTTAATGGTCCATTTATATTTTTCATGTTTTATAAATCCGTGTTTTCAGATTTTCATGCTTGATACTGTAGATATCACTATTAAAACAAATTCCACCTAAGTCTTCTAAATTCAAATTTTCACTTTCTTTTTCTATTTCTCTTATTAATTCATAAGTCTGAATTATACAGTCTTGTCCAATTTTTTGTCCAATAGGTATATGTTTTATACAAACATTTATTAGATTTGATACAAAGGATTGTAGATAAGATACAGTTATTAAATCTAAGGGTATATCAAAATGTTTGGCTGCTTTAGCAACTGCAATTGGATATGCAGTATTTTCATGAATTTTATATTCCCAACTATCAGCTAACACTTTTCTAAAAGCATTACCCATCTCTATTGACTCTATTTTCCTTTCCTTGCTTGGACAAAGTGATAGAGCGAGTTCATTTAACTCTTCTCCCTGATAAGTATATTTCATTAAAATTATGTCATTTTTGCCAGTTCCATATTTTAAGATACATTTTAAATAATCCAAAATATCTTCTTTTGACTTAATTAAATTATCATTAATCATCGCCTCTAAACCATGAGAATATGAAAAACTTCCAACAGGAAATGAGGGTGAAAACCAAGTTTGAAGAATTTGTAAAGACTCTTTCAAATTTTTTTTATTTTTTAATTTAGTGTTTATGGCTATGGGTTCTACCAATTCCATATGCTCCTCCCTCTGGTTTAAAAGGTCTTGAAACTTTCTTAACCTTTCCGCCTAATTTTAATATCATTTTTTTTATTACTTCATCATACTGGATAAAAATTTTATCTTTTTCAATTTGACATGGCATATGTCTATTTCCAATATGCCATATAAGTTGCATTAAATTTTTTCCTTTTATTTCTAATAAACTTTCTTTTTTGTTTTTGATTAAAATCAAATTTCCGCTTTGAAGTCTAAAAGCTTGATTTTCTGAAAGTGATTTTGTCTCTGGTAAATTAACTAAAAATTCAAAACCATTATCTGAAATAAGTTTTTTTCTTCTTAAAAATCTCTCATCATAAGACAAAGATATGTGATCTTTTGCTTTATTTTTGGCTATTTTATTAACTATTAAAAAACAATTATCCATAAGCTAAAACATAAAATATCTTTGTGCTAAAGGAAGTTCTTTAGCTGGTTCACAAGTAATTATTTCACCGTCAGCTTTTACTTCATAAGTCTCGGGATTAACCTCAATCTTTGGACACTTATTATTTAAAATCATATCTTTTTTTGAAATAGCTCTTGTATTTTCTACAGGTAATAAGTCTTTTCTAATACTTGCATCTTTTAATGAATTCTTTTCAAGAGCTAGTTTGCTTGTAAAAATTACTGAAGATTTTTCTAAAGAAGTTCCAAATGATGAAAACATTGGTCTAGTGTATACCGGCTGTGGAGTTGGAATTGATGCATTTGGGTCTCCCATTTGAGCACAAGCTATACTTCCCCCTATTAGTATCATTTCTGGCTTTGCACCAAAGAATGCTGGATCCCATAAAACTAAATCTGCACGTTTATTTTTTTCAATACTACCAATATGTTTTGAAATTCCATGAGCGATTGCTGGATTAATTGTGTATTTTGCTAAATATCTTTTAACTCTAAAATTATCATTATCCCCTTTTTCCTCTGGTAAACTTCCTCTTTGAACTTTCATTTTATGTGCAGTTTGCCAAGTTCTAATTATAACTTCTCCGACTCTTCCCATTGCCTGACTATCTGATGCAATAATTGAAAATGCACCCAAATCATGAAGAATATCTTCTGCCGCAATTGTTTCTCTTCTTATTCTACTTTCGGCAAATGCTACGTCCTCTGGAATAGATTTATCAAGATGGTGACAAACCATAAGCATATCCAAATGTTCCTCTATTGTATTGATTGTATATGGTCTGGTCGGATTTGTTGAGGAAGGAATAACATACTCTTCTCCACAAACTTTAATTATATCTGGTGCATGTCCACCACCAGCACCCTCTGTATGAAAAGCATGTATAGTTCTTTTGTTAATTGCTTTGATAGTATTTTCTACAAACCCACTTTCATTTAAAGTGTCAGTATGAATCATTACTTGAACATCATTTTTGTCGGCAATATTTAAACAATTATCAATTGCTCCAGGAGTAGTTCCCCAATCCTCATGTAATTTTAAAGCTGAGGCTCCAGCTAAAATTTGTTCCTCAAGACCTTCCGGTAATGAAGAATTTCCTTTTCCTGCAAAAGCTAAATTCATAGAAAAACCATCAGCAGATTGAATCATTCTTCGTATGTGCCATGGTCCAGGTGTACACGTTGTTGCAAGTGTTCCATGAGCAGGTCCAGTGCCTCCTCCTAGCATTGTTGTAATACCTGAATGCAAGGCGTCATCAATTTGTTGAGGGCATATGTAATGAATATGACTATCAAAACCCCCTGCTGTTAAAATTTTTCCTTCACCTGCAATTATCTCTGTTCCTGGACCAATAATAATATTTACTTTAGATTGAGTATCTGGATTGCCAGCTTTACCAATTTCAAATATTTTTCCGTCTTTTAAGCCAACATCAGCCTTATAAATTCCATTTACATCAACTATTAAAGCATTGGTAATAACTGTATCAGCAGCTCCTTTTTTTCTACTAATTTGTGATTGACCCATCCCATCTCTTATTACTTTTCCACCACCAAACTTTACTTCTTCACCATAAGTGGTTAAATCTTTTTCAACCTCAATAAATAGGTCGGTATCTGCGAGCCTTACTTTATCTCCAGTTGTAGGCCCATACATATCTGCATAAGCTGCTCTAGAAATTTTGACCATTATAAATTACCCATAACTTTCTTATTGAACCCGTATATTTTTTTTAATCCATTTATTTCTATAAGCTCAACATCTTTGGATTGACCCGGTTCAAATCTCACTGCAGTTCCTGATGGGATATTTAATCTTTTTCCATAAGCTAAATCTCGATCAAACACTAAATGCTCGTTTGTTTCAAAAAAATGATAGTGGCTTCCAACTTGCACAGGTCTATCTCCAGTATTTGAAATTTTAACTTTTGTAACTTTGGAGTCTTTATTTAGGTTTATTTCCTCATTTTTTGTAAATAATTCACCTGGCTTCATAATAATATCATCTAATAGGTTTGTGCACTGTTACTAATTTAGTTCCATCAGGAAAAGTGGCTTCTACTTGAACTTCTTTCACCATATCAGGAACACCTTCCATGCAATCCTTTTTTTTAATTACATGAGCTCCTGCTTCCATAAGTTCTGCAACACTTTTACCTTCTCTAGCTCCCTCGACAACAAAATCTGTTATTAAAGCGATAACCTCTGGATAATTCAATTTTATACCTTTGGATAATCTATTTTTAGCGACAATCGCAGCAAGGCTAATTAAGAGTTTATCTTTTTCTCTAGGAGTAAGTTTCATTTATATTATATATTCCATACTTTTGGTATCTTTGAACCTTCAAAAAAATAAGACAAAATTTTATCAATTGCAAATTTAAGATTATAACTATCTTTAGATAAAAGTCTTACGATCAATTTATTATCCCAATGAGAATAATTTGAAGTTGTATTTTCATTGTTAGTTAAAGTTTCAGACAGATTATTAACTTTTTTCAAAAACTTATCTCCTGCAATAATAATTGTCGCAACTGCAGAATTATTATTTAATGTTGAAAAACTATTCAAATATTTTTTTTCGAATAAACCTGTATTTATTGCTTCTGTATGAATTAATTTTTTATCAATATTAATATTCCAAAAATCTGAAAAATATCCCTTTTCAAACTCCTCCTTCATGGAAGTTCGTCCAAAAATAATATTTTCACAAAGGAATAAATTTGAGTCTTTTGATAAATTAAAATTAATTTTTCTTTTTAAATTACAATAATTAAATAAAATTAATTCTTTAGGTAACCAAAATAAATTTGAATTATTTAATAAATTTAAATTAATTTCTAAATTAGCTGGATTACCAAAACCACTATAAATTTTTTCTGCCGCCTGTGTTGAAATACAAAGATTCGAACTATCAATTTCAAATTCGTAGTCATATTCATCTCCACTAGTAATTCCACCAGCAGTATTGATAAGCATCAGTTGTTTTAAATTTTCATGAAAATCTGGCATCAAAGCTTTTAAGGATCCCTGTTGATAAAGTTTTTGAAAATTTTGATTTTTTATTTTTATTTCTAATCTGCCCTTAGATTTTTCTAGTTTTTTTTGACTAATATTCATTATCTTATCCTAGCACAAAAAAACCTTTTTATAATTTGCCAATTTTTACAGCTTGAATTATTTGCCTTTTTTAATAAAAAGAAAGCATGCAGAACCAAGAAATAGTCAAAATAATAGAAAACCTAAAAGGACGAAGAAATTATGAGGAAAAAAGAGCCTCCAAATTAGGTTTTGCTTCTCTTTATGATTACTTTGAAGATAAGATTTCAAAGAAACAAAAAGCTATTGAGGACAAACAAAAAGAATTAGAAGCTGCAAAAGCTAAAGATGAACCAAAAGCAAATAAAAAAAGCTGTAGTTGTTGTTAAAATTCTAAAATTTTTTTAGATCCATCTTTATAAGAAAACTCTACTTTTTTTTCTGAAATACTTTTTATTGATGTAAACCCGTCATATTCAGCAATAAATTCATTTAATTTTTTTCTACCATTTTTGCTCATTTTTCTTCCTGGAGCATTAACACCAACATCAATGATTAGTTCAGCTCCATTTAAAAATGCATTGACCCAAGCTTTCACTGGAGGACCACAGGTCATTGCCTCTGTTAACCAGATAGGTTTATCAACATCTGCACTTTTTAACAAAGCAGCAAATTCATCAACCCAAAGCTGTTTATCACATTGCCCATCTGGGCCACTTATGTGGTGTAAGTTTGCAATATCAAAATTATCTTTAATTTTTGGTAAAACAACTTTCCAATACTTTTTACTTTCTGGAAACATTCCAGCTGCTCCAGCCATGACAATAACTGCATCTGGTTGTTTTTCTTTGATCACTTTTGATGAGAAATTAAAGATTTCAATAAAATCTTCCTTACTTCCTTTAAAAAACATTTTAAACTCTGGTTCATTCATTACATCCCAATATTTTATAGGTTTTGTTAATCCAGGCATATCATTTGATCCATCACCATCATAACGATCTACTAATTTTATAAGAAAATTTTTATAATCATCCATTGAACAAGGTTTACTTAAATATTTTGTAAAACGTTTTCCAAAAGGACTTTTAGCTTTTTTTCTTTTGCAAGATTTTTGTTCCCAATTTGCATGAGGCCAGATAGTTGCTAAAATTGTTTGATTATGCTCTTGAGCGTAAACAACATATTTATCTGCTTCTTCCCAGTTAAACTTTCCTTTTTCTTTTTCAATGTGATTCCAGATAAAAGGCCCTGGATGAGGTCTGACCCATTGGTTTTCTTTACCACGCATTTTTTCGTCTCGTATTTCAGTCAATTCACCAAATCTCGATTGAGAATTTGCAAAATTAGTTAAAAATAAAAAAGATAGTAAAATAATTAATAATTTTTTCATCAAGCCTTAAAAAGCTTATCGGATAAATTTGGTAGATTTTCACCCCAGAAAACTTCTTTGGTAACTTTTTTGAAATCTATATCAAAGACTGTAGACATTGCGGATGCATAAATTGCTCTTGAATCTATTGTAGAATTTAAGTCTCTTCCTTCAAATAATTCTTTTCTCTTTAATCCTGGCCAATCTGTATGAACTTGTGCTTTTTTAACTAATCCTCCTGCCATTAAGATAGCTGAACCATAACCATGCTCAGTTCCATTACTGCTGTTCTGTTTAATTGTTCTTCCAAATTCAGTTAATGTTAAAATTAAAGTGTTATCAAAAGCCTTTTTGCTCATTGAAGATTTAAGTGATTTAACAATGTTATCGTAATCTGAAAGGCAATCTGCATGAGCTCCATTGGTTGCACCTTGAGCTGCATGGGTATCAAAACCATCAACTTCAAATACTGCTACTCTTGGTCCATCAGCTTTTGATAATTCATTAGCTGCATTTGAAGCAAGTACCCAGCTGCTATCAGTTGATGTATTACTTAATTCTCTTGTTTGAATGATTTCTAAATTTTCACTTAATAATTTTTCATCATACTCTTTATACACATCTTGAATCATCTTTAGAGTTGATGGATATGGTAATTTATGACCCACTGGAAAATAATTATTATTCATTGGAACACCTCTAATTAGTAAAGGCATAGGCAACGCTAAAGCTAATCCATTACCAGTCATTCCAGCAATTTTCATTCCTCTTCCAAGCCAACCTGTTTTTTCTTGATAAGGTATTTTACCACCTGACTCCATTAAGTTTTGTCCATCGAAATGTGATCGACCTGTATAAGGAATGTTTGTTGCATGTACTGCAGCACTTAAATTTTGATCCCAAAGACTTTTAAATGTTTTTAATGCTGGGTGTAAATCAAAATCTGAAGTTAATTTTAAAGTTCTATCAAGATTGATTTTACTTCTTAATTTTTCGAAATTTTTGTCACCTTTAACTGGAATAGCACATAGACCATCCATTCCACCACGAAGCATTATGATTACTAAATTTTTCTTTGTTCCAGGATTTGCATAAGCTGTTCCACCAAAACCAGCAAAATACAATGAAGTAAGGGCTGTAGTTTTTAAAAAATCTCTTCTTGTTATCTTCATGATCTTAGGAACTCCGGGTGGTTAAAAAGCAATGTTTGTTTTTCAACAATTCTATTCTTTTGGTTTAAATATTTCATTATTTTATCAGGATTATCAAAATTTTTTTCAACTATATTTTGGTAATATCCCTCATTATTATTTTGCATTTTTGAAAATGAGTGACTTAGCTTAGCATAAACAAGTCTTCTTATTATGAGCTCAGGTGAAATCCAATCGTCCGAATGATCAGACCAACCATTAGGTTGTTTAGCTCTATAAGGATGATGTCCAATATTTCTTAATAATCTTTCAGGTGATCTTTGTTTTCTTGTAGGCTGTGTTCCTAATTCATAAGATGCCATTTCTTCAGGAGATGGAGGCCATTGTAAATCTCCTAATTTAGCAACTTGAATAAACCAATTTTCAGGTGTTTGAAATTTTTTATATTTATCATTGTAATCAAATGCCAATTTGATTGCTGCTTTATGTATTTCTGTAAGATTTCCATCTGACCTTTTAAAAGCGTCAATGATTGGTTGCTTCATTTCTTTTGTAGGTTCATCAGTAATTAAATATCTACAAAGTCTTTCAGCAACAAAATCTCTACAATTAGGATGGTTTACTAAATCTTTTATAACTACAGCTAATGATTTTTTCCCTCTTTTGTATTCTTTTCCTAGAACATTTTTTTTGCCAGGCTGATGGTATTCAGAATTAAACCAAACATTTCCAGTTTCTAATTTTGATTTACTCCATCTTTGCTGCCAACCAGTCATGATGTACGCGAGTTGTATTACATCTTCTTGAGTGTATCCTGCTTTTGGTGAAACTGTATGAAGCTCTAAAAGTTCTCTTGCGTGGTTTTCATTAATTGTTGCAGGTCTTTTCTTTTTTCGTCTCCAATCCTGACTAGCAGTAACACTTTTAGGGCCAGCACTTTCGCTGTTATCTAAATGATGTATCATGGCCCATGAGGTGGTCACTTCATAAACCATTTTTTCAAATGTTTGATTTAAGTTTGGTCTAATAATTTCTCTATGATAGGGACCTGTTGAATAATTTGCTAAAAAGTCTTTTTCACTAATTGCAAAAAAGTTCCCCCAAAACATCCAAAGTTTTGCAAGCACAGGATGTTGACTATTAATAGCCTCGTTGTGCCTGATAGAAATTTCTAAAGACTCCCAAAATTTTTGGCCTGTATTCCGCCTTAAAATATCTTTATGAGTTTTATAAAGCGTTTTATTATCTTTATATTTTTTTCTTAATTTTTTTCTATCATTATAAACCCAATCTCTATAATAACCCCTAAGTTCTTTTTCAGTATAAATTTTGCCTTGCCAAGATAATTCTGGAACATTATTGAGTTGATCAAGCGCCCATTTTAAAGGATCTGAAGGAATATCTTCGTTAGGCCCAATTCCATATGCAACTTTTCTAAAAAAGTTTTTCATAATTATTTTATTTTATCAATATCGTGAATATTTGTTAAGGAATTATTAAATTTTTCAATATTCTCTCTTAAAGCTAAACTAGAAATTGAATAAATCATTATCAATAATAAAACTAATGGTAATGTAGTAATTACTGAGGCGTAGCTTTTGATCAGTAATATATAAAAAATAATAAATAAAGCCGATCGAATTAGAACAGTTTTTCTAAAAACACTAATTATTGAAAGTGAGTGTTTTAATAAGTTAAAAAAACTCATTTGAGACGGACCAAAATACCTCTTGCCTCTTGTGGATGGAATAGAAATTAAATCTTTTTCTATTTTTTTTAATGAACCGGAAAAACTATTCCATGTAGCTTTCTCCTGTAGCATTTTCTTAACTGTTGTTTTGGATAAACAAGTAAAGTTTCCAAATTTTATAGATTTTCCTGTAAAAGCTAGAGTTAGAAATTTATGAAATTGATAACAAACTTTAAAAATTAAACCCTCTGATCTTTTTACTCTTTCGCCTACAATAGATTTTTCACTATTTTGCTGGGAAAGTTCAATAAAATTTTTAATTTCTTCAGGTCTATCTTCTCCATCACCATCCATTGGAATAACAAAATCAAATTCTTTTTT
>CACPPK010000014.1 GCA_902635845.1 uncultured Pelagibacteraceae bacterium
CGGCAATCATGTTTGGGATCAAAAAGAAATAATGGAATTTATAGATAAAGAAGAAAGATTGTTAAGACCTAAAAATTTATTTGAACCTGCACCAGGAAAAGGTTTTCAGATTTATAAAACAAAAAATGATATTAAAATTGGTGTTCTTAATTTGATGGGCAATGTTTTTATGAAAAAGTGTGAAGATGTTTTTGAAGTTTCTCAAAAATTTTTAAAAGAAAATGAAATGAAAAAGGATTTTGATTTACTTGTAGTTGATTTCCATGGTGAAATTACTAGCGAAAAAAATGCTATAGGACATCTATTTGATGGAAAGGCAACTCTAGTGGTTGGAACTCATACTCATATTCCAACTAATGATGCCAGAATACTAAATAATGGTACTGGATATCAAACCGATGCAGGTATGTGTGGGGATTATGATTCAGTGATTGGAATGAATAAAGAAAATTCTTTAAATAGATTTTTAAAGAAGAATTCAGTGAAACACTTTCCTGCTACTGGAAATGCTACTTTGTGTGGTGTTATAGTAGATTGTGATATAAAAACAGGTTTAGCAATAGACATCAAAAGCTATGTATACGGAGATCAATTAAAAAATATTTGAAGATCATGGCAGGACATTCACATTGGGCAGGAATAAAACATAAAAAAGGTAAGGCTGATAAGCAAAGATCAAAGATATTTTCAAAATTATCTAAAGAGATTACTGTTGCGGCAAAACTTGGTGACAAAGATCCAGCAATGAACCCTAGACTAAGATCTGCAGTACAAGCTGCTAGATCTGCAAATATGCCTAAAGATAATATTGAAAGAGCAATAGATAAATCTTCTGCAGCTACAGGAGCAAATTTTGAAAATTTAAGATACGAAGGATTTGGACCTGAAAAGATTGCTGTTATAGTTGAAACTTTAACTGACAATAAAAATAGGACCGCATCAAATATCAGAACTATTTTTCAAAAAAGTGGTGGGAGCTTAGGAACTCAAGGTTCAGCATCTCATAATTTTCAACAATTAGGTATAATCAAAATTGATAAAAAAGAGATATCTGATGAAAAAATTTTAGATTTGGCCATTGAGTCAGGGGCTGATGAATGTTTTTCTTATGAGGATTTTCATGAGGTTCGGTGTCAAATGAGCGAGATATATAATGTAAAAAAAAATCTTGAGAAAATTATTGTGAATTTTATTTCTACAGAAATTGAATGGGTCCCATTAAATAGTGTTGAACTAAATAAAGATAATAAAGATAGTGTTGTAGATTTTTTAGAAACTCTTGAGGAAGATGACGATGTTCAGAACGTTTATTCAAACGTTAATTTAGGTGGTATTTAATGATGATTATTGGAATTGATCCAGGTATTTCAGGTTCAATCTGTTTTTTTCAGGACGGTATAATAAAAGATGTAATTGAAATGCCAACCATGACAGATGGTAAGAAGAATAAACGACAAGTAAATGGTGCTCAAATATTTAATGAAATTAGCGAAAGGATAAACAAATTTGATAAAAAAAATATAAAGGTTGTAATTGAACAAGTTTCTGCAATGCCTGGCCAAGGGGTTACTAGTATGTTTAATTTTGGTCAATCTTTTGGTATTTTGAAGGGAATATGCAGTGCAATGCATTTACCTGTTTATTATGTTAGGCCTGCTAAGTGGAAAAAATATTTTAACCTTATTAATTCAGAAAAAGATGCGAGCAGAACAAGAGCTATTGAAATTTTTCCTTATTTTTCATCACAATTGTCAAAAAAGAAAGATAATAACAAGGCAGATGCTATTCTAATAGCTAGTTTTTTCTACGAAACTTATCAGAAAGAATAATAATCAATTTAAATTAAAAGACAAAATCATGACACATTTACGTGTGATGAGTAAGCATGGAAGCAGATATTGCGGCAAAAGCAGTTGAATTAGGAACAAATACTGATTTTTCACTATTCAGTTTATTTTTCAGAGCAGACATAATTGTTAAATCTGTAATGATTATATTAATATTGTGCTCGGTATATTCTTGGGCTGTAATTATTGAAAAGTTTCGTTTATTTAAAAAAATAACTAAATCTTCAGAAGAATTTGAAGAAAAATTTTGGAATTCTAAATCAGCTGAGACTTTTTACAATAGTTTACCTAGTAAACTAGAGGATCCAATGTCACTTGTGTTTCAAGATGCAATGGAAGGATTGCTTAAAAAAAAATCAAGAACTAACATTAGTGAAAGAATGAGTGCATCTCTAGAATCTGGAATTGAAAAACAAATGACAAAAATTGAAAAAGGTTTTACTTTTTTGGCAACAGTGGGTTCGACAGCACCATTTATTGGACTGTTTGGAACTGTTTGGGGAATTATGAATTCTTTTCAATCTATCGCTATTTCAAGAAACACAAGTCTCGCGATAGTTGCGCCGGGAATAGCTGAAGCTTTATTTGCAACTGCACTTGGTCTATTGGCCGCAATACCAGCAGTAGTGGCATACAATAAATTTAATAATGATGCCAAAAAATATTCAGAAAAATTAGAAAATTTTTCAAAAAGATTTTTAACAATCATTTAAATGGCATTTAAATTAAATCGTTCTTCAAAAGAACCAATGAGTGAAATAAATGTTACTCCTTTTGTGGATGTAATGCTTGTGTTGTTAATAATTTTTATGGTTACAGCACCTTTATTAACTGTTGGCGTTCAAGTGGATTTACCAGAAAGTTCAGCAGACTCTTTGCCAGAAGAGACAGAACCTTTAACACTTTCAATTAATGCAAAAGGTGAAATTTTTATTCAAGAAGCAAAAGTTGAATACGATAATATTATTGCAAAGGTTTTAGCGGTTTCAAAAAATAGAACTGATACCAGAATTTATGTTAGAGGTGATAAAACTATAAATTATGGAAGAGTTTTAGAAATAATGGGATTACTGTCAGGATCTGGTTTTACTAAAGTAGCATTGATTTCAGAACCATATAAACAAAGGTAATTAAAGTGAATAGAAGTTTAATTATTTCTTCTGCTTTACATGCTTTGTTAATTTTCATTACAGCTATGAGCTTACCTTTTTTGGCAAAGAAACCACTTGATATTCCACCAATAGTATCAGTTGAGTTAATTCAAATAGCAGAAAAAACCAATATTCCATTTGCACCTAAGGCTAAAAAAATAATTGAGAAAGTAAAAGAGAAAGAAAAAAAACTTGTTTCAGAACAAGCTCCACCAAAAAAAGTAGAAAAAACGAAAACAAAAACTGTTCTGGCTCCTGATCAAAATAATAAAAAAATAGAGAATGAAACACCTGAGGCAATTCCACTTCCAGATAAAACTTTAAAAAAGGTTGAAACAAAAGAGGAAAAAAAACAAAATCCTGAAAAAGTAGATGATGAAGTTAAACAAGTATCAGAATTTGAAAAAAAAGATTTGTTTGATCCAAATAATATTGCTGCTTTAATTGATAAATCAAAAGAAGAGAGTGCAGAAGTTTTAAAAACAAATGATGACATTACTCAAGATCAAGAAAGAAATGTAGAAAACACAGGTCTTACGCTAAGCGAAGAGGATGCTCTTAAGGCACAAATATTTGGGTGCTGGAGTATTCCATTAGGATTACCATACAATGAAAATTTATTGGTAAGAATAAAGTTAAAATTAAAACCTGATGGAACAGTATCAAAAACAGAAATTTTGGACCATGCAAGAATGAATAAACCAGGCCAAGGATTTTACAAGGTTTTAGCAGAAAGTGCTTTGAGAGCTGTCAAGTTATGTCAACCATTAAGAGTTCCAACAACTGGATATGAAAGATGGAAAGAATTACAATTAAATTTTGATGCAAGAGAGATGTTAGAAGGGTAGTATATTTAAATGACAAAAAAAATTTTAGTTTTATTATTTATATTAATACCTATCAATTCAAATGCTTTAATAGAAGTTGATATAACTCGGGGAAATTTAAATCCACTTCCATTAGCAGTTTCACCCTTATCAATTGATGAAGAGTCTAGAAAAGGTTTTGAAAAAATACTAAAAAAAGAAAATATTGGTTCTGAAATATCAAATATTGTTGAGAACAATTTGAGGACCTCAGGATTGTTTAACCCTCTTGATAAAAAGGCTTTTTTACAAGCTCCTGATATTGCAAATTTAAAACCAAGATTTGAAGATTGGAATTTAATAAAAGCTCAAGCACTTATAACTGGGAAAGTAAATTATGTTGACGATAAATTAAGAGTTGAGTTTAGATTATGGGACGTTTTAGCTGCTAAAGAAATGATGGCTTTAGCTTTTACCACAGTACCTAATAATTGGAGAAGAGTAGGGCATATTATTTCTGATAAAGTTTACGAAAGGCTGACAGGAGAAAAAGGTTATTTTGATACAAGAATAATTTATGTCTCAGAAGAAGGACCAAAAACACAAAGAGTAAAAAAATTAGCAATCATGGATCAAGACGGAGCTAATAATAAATTTTTGACATTAGGGAATGAGTTAGTTTTAACACCTCGATTTAATCCTGCAAGCCAAATGGTAACTTATTTGTCTTACTTTAAAAATATGCCAAGGGTTTATCTATTAGATATAGAAACTGGAACACAAGAAGTGGTTGGGGATTTTCCTGGAATGACATTTGCACCACGTTTTTCACCTGATGGTAAAAAAATAATTATGAGTTTTGCTAAAGACGGAAAGTCAGATATTTACACCATGGATTTAGAAAACAGAATTGTTGAAAAAATTACTAATCATCCATCAATTGACACTTCCCCATCTTATTCTCCTGATGGAAAGTATATTACATTTAATTCTGATAGAAGTGGTTATCAGCAAATTTATGTAATGAAGAATGATGGAAGTGATGTAAAAAGAATTTCTTTTGGTAACGGTTTGTATGGAACACCTGTATGGTCTCCAAGAGGAGATTTAATTGCATTTACAAAATTACATAAAGGTAAATTTTATATAGGTGTCATGAGAACTGATGGTAGTGGTGAAAGGTTGTTAACAGAAAATTATTATCAAGAGGCGCCATCTTGGTCTCCAAATGGAAGAGTATTAATATTTTATAGAGAGACAAAAACTAACTCTAAAGGAGAAGGTTTTTCAGCAAAATTGTGGTCTATAGATTTAACAGGTTATAATGAGAGGCTAATAAAGACACCAACAGATGCTTCAGACCCATCATGGTCATCTTTATTAAGTAATTAAAGATTAATTTTTTTAAATTTCTTGATTTTTAGACTTGAAACCT
This sequence comes from uncultured Pelagibacteraceae bacterium, assembly GCA_902635845.1. Lineage (GTDB taxonomy): Bacteria > Pseudomonadota > Alphaproteobacteria > Pelagibacterales > Pelagibacteraceae > Pelagibacter. The sequence goes on from CACPPK010000014.1 coordinate 5,240, forward strand.
TTACTTAGTTGTGAAAAAGTTAAGAAATTGAAATTAGCAGCAAGGAGCAATTTAATGAGATTAAACAAAATTTTTAAAAACACACTTTTAGTATTAGCAGCTTGCCTAGTGCTATCTGCATGTGCAACTAAAAAAGAAGTAGCAACAGACATTCAAGGTCAAATGCAAGGTGATGTTTACACAGGAACAGACACAGTTGAATATTTAGCTGATGGTGTTCCAGACAGAGTTTTCTTTGCAACAAATGAGTCGATATTAACAACTGCATCAAGAGAAACTTTAAGAGCTCAAGCAGCTTGGTTAAGAAAGAATCCAAACATAAATGTAGTTCTTGAAGGTCATGCTGACGAAAGAGGAACAAGAGAATATAACTTGGCTCTTGGTGAAAGAAGAGCAAATGCAGCTAAAGATTATTTAATGACTTACGGAATATCTTCTGACAGAATTACGGTATTGAGTTATGGTAAGGAGAGACCAGTTGACTCTGGTTCAAACCCATTAGCTTGGTCAAAAAACAGAAGATCAGTAACTGTTAAAGCAAATTAATTATTTAAAATTTAAGACCCTAAAACCTTTTTTGGATTTAGGGTCTTTTTTTTGCCATTTTTATAATCATATATCTAATTTAAATGATACTCATATTTAAATTAGTAATTTTAAAATTATTTTTAATCTTAAATTTAGTTTTTATTAATATTTCTTTTGCAGATAACCATAATATTTATGAAACATTAGAAATAATAAAAAATGATCTTAAAACTCTTGAAAGAGCAGTTTATTCTGGATCTATAGAATTGAAAGCTAACACTAATGATAGTTCAGTTTCAGATTTGGATCAAAATTCAGAAGATGTTTTAACTAGACATTTATTAAAGTTATCTGAGGTTGAGGATCAGTTTAGAGAACTCACTAATAAATTTGAAGAAATAAATTTTAAGCTGGATAAATTATCTACCCGTGTTTCAAAAATTCAAGCAGATAACCAAATAAGATTTCAAGACATAGAAAATAATATTAGTTCTGGAAATGTTGGTAATACAGAAAACCAATTAAGTTCAAAGCCAAAATTAGATGAGAAAAAAGTTTTACCTGGTAGTTCACAGCCCCAAGATTTAGGAACAATTTCATATAAAGATACAGAGACAAACGAAACTTCACAACAAATTCAATCTGTTGATACTACAGCCTCAATTGTAACAGAAACTTTTCAATCTGAAGAAAAAATACTTCCTCAAGATTTAAATCCAGTGGAGCAATATGAATTTGCAACGAGTTTTTTAAAAGTTGGAGACTACAGTACAGCAGAAAGAGCTTTTAGAGAATTTGTTATATCAAACTCTGATCATGAGTTAGCGGGTAGTGCACAATACTGGTATGCAGAAACATTCAGAATTAGACAATTATATACTGATGCAGCCTCTGCTTATTTAGAAGGTTACCAAAAATATCCTAAAGGAAAAAAAGCTCCAATTAATCTATTAAAACTTGGAGTATCAATGGTTCAAATTGGTGAAAAAGACCAAGGATGTAAAATGATAAATGGTGTAGAATTACAATATCCTAATGCAAATCAGTCTGTAATACAAAAAGCAAAATATGAGTCCAAAAAATTTGAATGTATCAAACAAGACTCATAAGTTTTTATTAAATCAATTAAAAGATAAACAAACTTCTAAAATTTATAAAAAATTTGAAAAAAATCTTGAATTAAACGAGAATTTTATAGTTGCGGTCTCTGGTGGACCAGACAGTTTAGCTTTATGTTTTTTATCAAAAATTTATTCGATAAAAAAACATCTAAAAGTAAAATATTTTCATGTTGATCATAAACTTAGAAATAATTCAACAAAAGAGGCAAAATTTGTAAAATTGCTTCTAAAAAAATTGTCTACTAATCTTGAGATCTTAACCTGGGTTGGAAAAAAACCAAAAAACAACATCCAATCTATAGCAAGAGATAAAAGATATGCACTGATGATAAACAAGGCAAAAAAATTAAAAATAAATAATATTTTATTAGGTCATCATAGGGATGATTTAATAGAGAATTTTTTTATTAGAATTTTAAGAGGCAGTGGTTTAAATGGTATGGTGTCATTTGATCAAAGAACCAACCTACAAAATATTAATTTGATCAGACCTATGTTAAAATTCTCTAAAAAAAATTTAGAACATATTACCAAAAAAGTTTTTAAAAATTATGTTGAAGATCCGTCGAATAAAAATGATGAATTTAAAAGAGTAAAAATTAGAAATTTTATAAAAAACTTAGAATTAGAGGGATTGGATAATGATAAATTTAATCTAACGATTAAAAATTTAAAATTTGCCAACGAGTCAATTAAATACTTTGTAGAAAAAAATTTAAAAGACAATTCAACAATTTTAAATATTAACAAGTTTGTTATTTTGAATAAAAACTTTTTTCTACAACCAGAAGAAGTAGTTTTTAGGTCTTTAACAGAAGTGTTAAAAGCTGTTGGTAAAAAATACTACCCAGTACGAGGAAAAAAAATTGATAACTTAATTTATCGAATTAAAAATGATAACTCATTCATGGCCACTTTAGGAAACTGTCTAATAAAGAAGGTAAATAACTCAGTTATAGTATCAAAAGAGCGTTAAAGTTGATGAAATAACTGATATTTTGTCACTTGTTAATTTAATAATAATTCTTATTTTAAACCTATGAATTTAAAAAATCTTGCAATGTGGGGAATAATAGTTTTCTTAACCATTGGTCTTTATAACATGTTTAAAAATCCACAGTCTAATGTTAGAGGTGGAAATCAAATAATATTTTCAGATTTTTTAAATTCAGTAGATGACGGTGAAGTTCTAAAAGTTGAGATTCAGGGAAATAACATTAAAGGTACTTATTCGAATGGAAACTCTTTTTCAACTTATGCTCCTAATGATCCAAATCTTATAGAAAAACTATCAGAGAAAGGTGTGAGTATTTCAGCAGCACCTTTAGATGAAAAAATGCCTTCATTGTTTGGCGTCCTTCTTTCATGGTTCCCTATGTTATTACTTATTGCAGTATGGATTTTCTTCATGAGACAAATGCAGGGTGGCAAAGGTGGAGCAATGGGATTTGGAAAATCAAAAGCTAAAATGATGAATGAACTAAAAGGAAAGGTTACTTTTAATGATGTTGCTGGTGTAGAGGAAGCTAAAGAAGAAGTAGAAGAAATGGTAGAATTCTTAAAAGATCCTAAAAAATTTAGTAGGTTGGGTGGTAAAATTCCAAGAGGAGCTTTACTTGTTGGTCCTCCAGGAACTGGTAAAACTTTATTAGCTAGAGCTATTGCAGGTGAAGCAGGTGTTCCGTTTTTCACTATTTCAGGTTCTGATTTTGTTGAGATGTTCGTTGGAGTAGGAGCATCTAGAGTAAGAGACATGTTTGAACAAGGTAAAAAAAATTCTCCATGTATTATTTTTATAGATGAGATAGATGCTGTTGGAAGAAGTAGAGGGGCAGGTCTAGGAGGTGGAAATGATGAGAGAGAACAAACCTTAAACCAGTTATTAGTTGAAATGGATGGTTTTGATACAAATGAAGGTGTCATAATTATAGCTGCAACAAACAGACCAGATGTGCTCGATCCAGCTTTATTAAGACCAGGAAGGTTTGATAGACAGGTAGTGGTTTCAAACCCAGATATTATTGGAAGAGAAAAAATTTTAAAAGTTCATGTTAAAAAAATAAAAATGGCGCCAGATGTAAATTTAAGAACCATTGCCAGAGGAACACCAGGTTTTTCAGGAGCTGATTTAGCAAATATTGTTAATGAGGCGGCTTTGCTAGCAGCAAGGAAGAATAAAAGGATTGTAACTTTATTAGAATTTGAGGAAGCAAAAGATAAAGTAATGATGGGGGCCGAAAGACGTTCTATGGTAATGACTGAGGACGAGAAAAAACTTACAGCCTACCATGAAGGAGGACATGCCCTAGTTTCATTTAACATGCCAAGTTATGATCCGATTCATAAAGCTACCATCATCCCTAGAGGAAGGGCTCTTGGAATGGTAATGAATTTACCTGAGAGAGATAAACATGGCTATTCAATAAAATATCTTAAAGCAAGATTAGCAGTTTGTTTCGGAGGTAGAGTGGCTGAAGAGTTAATTTTTGGAAAAGACAATATATCCACAGGTGCAGGTGGTGGAAATGGGTCAGATATTAACCAGGCTACTCAACTTGCTAGAGCTATGGTTACAAAATATGGAATGAGTGAAGAAATGGGGCCAGTGGAATACGGAGAAAATCAAGAAGAAGTATTCTTAGGAAGATCAGTTACACAAACCCAATCTGTTTCAGAGGAAGTAGCTCAAAAAATTGATAAAGAGATAAGAAAACTTGTAGATGAAGGATATAATAAAGCTAAGGAAATTTTAACAGAAAAAATAGATGATTTACACAAAATCGCTAAAGCTCTAATTACTTACGAGACATTAACCGGTGAAGAAATAGAGAATATAATCAATAAGAATTTATATCCTAAAGATAAAATATTAGAAAATCCTGAAACAAAAGATGATAAAGACTCAGCTTTAGGTGCGATGGGTTTAAAACCTAAAATTGTTCATTAATAAATAATGCAAAGATATTACACAAGAGCGTGTAATTTCTACTTCGGCAAACAATCAAAAATTTTAGTAAAGAAAAAACAATCTATCCCTTTACATCAGATTAAAGAAATATCTTTTGACCATGTTGAGATAATCACAAGAAAAAAAATTAGAAAAATTTCAATAAATAAAATTAGAAATTTACCAAAAAAACTAAAAACAAAAATAAATTCAGATTTAAAAAAAATTAGGTTAAAAAAATCAAATTTTTCAAATTTCAATTTTAAAAAAATTCCAAATATATTGGGTGTTTTAAATCTAACTCCTGATAGTTTTTCCGATGGAGGAAAATTTAACAAAAAAAATAAAGGCGTCAGTCATGCTATTAATTTATATAAAACTGGTGCTTCGTTAGTAGATGTCGGTGGAGAGTCTACAAGACCAGGATCAAAGGAAATAAATAAAAATCGAGAATGGTATAGAATTAATAAGACATTAAAATTAATTGTAAAAAAAATACCAATATCTTTAGACACAAGAAAATCTACAATTATGGAAAACGGTATTAGAATGGGGGTTAAACTTATTAATGATGTTTCGGGATTAAGCCATGATCCTAAAACAATAAATGTTTTAAAAAAGTATAAAATTCCATTTGTAATACAGCATTCAGTTGGGACACCAGAAAATATGCAAAAGAATCCAATATATAAAAATGAATTATTAGATATATATGATTATTTTGAAGATAAGATTAAGTTAATAAGGTCTAAAGGTATTAAACATAATAATATAATTTTAGATCCTGGAATTGGATTTGGAAAAAATTTGAAACATAATATGAATCTTATAAGAGGTGTTTCTATTTTTCATTCATTAGGTTTTCCTATATTAGTAGGGAATTCAAGAAAAAGATTTATTAAAGATATATCAAAAAAGAATGATAGCGAAACAAGGATCGGTGGAACTATGGCATCTTCAATTTATTTAATGATGCAAGGAATTCAGATTTTAAGAATTCATGATGTTAATGAAGTTATGCAAGGTATAAAAGTTTTTAACGAGATAATCAAAAATTAATGACAAAAAAATATTTTGGAACAGATGGAATAAGAGGAGCGGTTAACAGCAAATATATAAATGGAGATATGTTCTTTAAATTTGGACTTGCTAGTGGAACATACTTTAAATCACAAAAAAAAAGAAAACAAACAGCAATAATTGCAAAAGATACGAGATTGTCAGGATATACACTTGAGCCAGCTCTTGTTTCAGGTTTAGCTTCAGCTGGTATGCATGTTTATACTCTTGGACCCTTACCAACTAATGGTTTGGCTATGCTAACAAAAGAAATGAAAGCTAATATGGGTATAATGATCACAGCTTCTCACAATCCACATTTTGACAACGGTTTAAAATTGTTTGGTCCTGATGGAATGAAATTATCAGATAAAATAGAAAAAAAAATTGAGGGACTTATAGACAAGAAAATCTCAAAAAACCTTTCGCATTCTGAAAAATTAGGAAGAGTTAAAAGATTAGAAACAGGTACAAAAAAATATATTAAAATATTAAAAAAAAATTTCACTAAGGAGTTCAATTTAAGAGGACTAAGAATAGTTATTGATTGTGCAAATGGTGCTGGTTATAAGGCAGGTCCTGAATTATTGAAATCATTAGGAGCTAAAGTCATAGCAATAGGAATTAAACCAAATGGTTTAAACATTAATAAAAAATGTGGATCAACTTTTCCAAGAAACATTAGATCTGCTGTAAAAAAATATAAAGCACATATTGGAATATCTTTAGATGGGGATGCTGATAGAATTATAATGTGTGATGAAAAAAGCAATATAATTGATGGAGATCAAATTATAGCTGCTTTAGCAACAAGATGGAAAAATAAAAAAATGTTAAAAGGGGGAGTTGTTGGAACATTAATGTCAAATTATGGTTTAGAAAAATATTTTAAATCTAAAGGAATAAAATTTTTGAGGGCAAATGTTGGAGATAGATATGTTAAAGAAAAAATGCAAAAATATAAATTTAATTTAGGTGGTGAACAATCGGGACATATTATTTTAGGTAAATTTGCAACTACAGGAGATGGTTTGTTAGTAGCTTTAGAAGCTCTTTTTGCTTTAAGAAAAGGAAAAAAGGCAAGTGAATTTTTTGAACAATTTAAGAAAACACCTCAGCTTTTAGAAAATATCGAGGTAAAAGATAAAAATATTATTAACAAACCAGAGATAAAAAAAATTATAAAAAATGCAGATAAATTAATTAAAGGTAATGGAAGAATTTTAGTAAGAAAATCAGGTACAGAGTCTAAAATAAGAGTAATGGGAGAAAGTGAAAACAAAGCTCTTCTATATAAATGTGTGAACATGATTACGAAAAAAATTAAATAAATTGAAACCTAATTCTAAAATTTTAATTATTGCAGGATCTGACTCATCTGGTGGAGCAGGTATTCAAGCTGATATAAAAACTATCACTGCTCTTGGTTCTTATGCAATGACAGCAGTAACTGCAATTACATCACAAAATACCACAGGTGTAAAATCAATTGTTGGGATAAATCCAAAAGAAATTTTTAATCAAATTATTTATAGTTGTAAAGATATAAGACCTGATGCAATAAAAATTGGTATGTTGCATTCTTCAGAGGTTATTAGAATGGTACTAAAAGCTTTGGATGTAATTAAAGTTAAAAAAATCGTATTAGACCCAGTAATGGTTGCTAAAGGAGGGGCTAAACTGATAGATAGTAAAGCTATTCAATTTTTAAAATTAAAACTAATTAAAAAAGTATCACTTATAACTCCAAATATTCCTGAGGCAGAAATTTTAACTAAGACAAAAATTATAACAAAAGAGGATATGATTTTTGCCGCTAATAAACTTATAGGTTTAGGAGCTAAAAATGTACTTATAAAAGGTGGTCATTTAAAACATAAAAATGTATTAGATATTTTAATAAACACAAAAGATCTAAAGATCTTCAAAAGCGAGCGTCACAAAACTAAGAATACTCATGGTACAGGTTGTACTTTATCTAGCTCTATTACAACTTTTTTATCATGTGGAAAAACAGTAAAGAAATCTTGTGAGCTTGGAATTAAGTATGTAAATTCTGCAATAAAATCAAACCCCAAATATGGAAAAGGTAATGGCCCAATTAACCATCTCACTTCCTTAAAAGTAAACAGAAAATTTAAATAATGAAAAATATAGTCGTTGTTGGATCTCAATGGGGTGACGAAGGTAAAGGAAAAATTGTTGATTGGTTATCTGAACAGGCTGATGTAGTAATAAGATTCCAAGGAGGTCACAATGCTGGCCATACTTTAGTAATTGATGGTGTTACATATAAATTGAGACTACTGCCATCTGGAATAGTTAGAAAAGGTAAAATATCAATTATTGGCAATGGAGTTGTAGTAGATCCATGGGCTTTATTAGAGGAAATAGAAGAAATAAAATCTAAAGGCGTAGAAGTAAATGTAAATAATTTTATTATTTCTGATTCTGCAAATTTAATTTTGCCTTTTCATAGAGAAATGGATGAGATTAGAGAGGATGCAGCAGGAAAAAGCAAAATAGGAACTACAAGACGTGGAATTGGACCTGCATACGAAGATAAAGTTGGAAGAAGATCTATAAGAATTATGGATCTAAGATCTGAAAAAAATTTAGATCAAAGACTTGACTCCGTGTTAGTTCATCATAATGCGATTAGAAAAGGTCTAGGAAAAAAAATTTTTGAAAAAGATCAACTTAAATCTGATTTGCTTAAAATAGCGCCCAAAATATTAGAATTTTCTCAGCCTGTTTGGCTAAAGATTGATCAATTTAAAAAACAAAAAAAGAGAATTTTATTCGAAGGAGCCCAAGGTATTTTACTTGATGTAGATCATGGAACTTATCCTTTTGTAACTTCATCTAATACTGTTGCCTCAAGCGCAGCTACAGGAAGTGGTTGTGGCCCTAATTCGATTAATTATGTTCTTGGAATTACAAAAGCTTATACAACAAGAGTTGGAGAAGGTCCTTTTCCTACAGAGTTAAAAGATGATGTTGGTGAACTTTTAGGAACACGTGGTAAAGAATTCGGAACTGTTACAAGCAGAAAAAGAAGATGTGGATGGTTTGATGGTGTTTTAGTTAGGCAAACTATTAAAGTTTCAGGAATTGATGGTATCGCTTTAACGAAATTAGATGTGCTCGATGAATTAGATGAAATTAAAATGTGTGTTGCTTATGAGCTTGATGGTAAAAGATTAGATTATTTACCTGCTGCTGTAGAAGATCAAATAAAAATAAAACCAATTTATGAAACTTTTCCAGGTTGGAAAGCTTCTACAAGTGGAATTAAAAATCTAGACTCATTACCCGAAAATGCTAAAAAATATATTTTTGCGGTAGAAGATTTTATTGGTGCAAAAGTATCAAGTATCTCAACCAGTCCAGAAAGAGATGATACTATTTTAATTGAAAACCCTTTTGAAGTTTAGTTTGCGGGTAAAAGATTTTTTGATTTAGCTAATAGAAGCATGTGCTTTTGGAGTTTTTCAAATGCTTTATTTTCAATTTGTCTAACTCTTTCTCTGCTAATTTTATATTTTTTACTTAAATCCTCTAGTGTAGTTGGGTCATCATTTAGTCTTCTAGAGTATAAAATTTCTCTTTCTCTATCGTTAAGAACTTTAATAGAGTCTTTTAATAAATCTTTTCTTTGCTCCATTTCCTCGTGGTGAGCAAATTTTAAATCATGATCAAGTTCTTTATCAATCAACCAGTCTTGCCATTCATCGCCATCTTCTCCAACTTGAGCATTTAGCGAGAACTCCTTTCCAGAAAGTCTTCTATTCATTGAAACGACTTCTTCTTTACTTACATCGAGCTTATTAGCTATATGATCAACGTGTTCATCTCTAAGGTCACCTTCAGTTTCTGGAGAAATTTGATTTTTAATTTTCTTTAAATTAAAGAATAATTTTTTTTGAGCAGTAGTAGTTCCAATTTTGACAAGACTCCAAGATCTTAAAATATATTCTTGAATAGAAGCCTTAATCCACCACATTGCATAAGTTGCCAATCTAAAACCTTTTTCTGGTTCAAATTTCTTAACAGCTTGCATAAGACCTACATTTCCCTCTGAAATCATTTCATTAATAGGCAAACCATATCCTTTGTAGCCCATAGCAATCTTTGCAACTAATCTTAAGTGACTAGTGACTAGTTTTTCTGCAGCTTTAATATTACCAGTTGTTTTCCAGTTTTTTGCTAGCATATATTCCTCTTCTGCAGCTAACATCGGAAATTTTTTAATCTGCTCTAAATATGCAGATAGCCCACCTTCGTTAGAAAGGGTTGGCAGATTATTACTCATTGTTGTACTCATAGAAGTGTTTATTTAATTAATTATAGCTAATTTTCAATAATTTATTCTTCAGTGTTTCTAAGCATTTTTAGAATATTATTTAGATCTTTTGGCAAAAGTGAGGAAAAAATCATCTCTTTCTTAGTACGTGGATGAATAAATCCTAAAGTTTTTGCATGCAGGAATTGTCTATTTAATTTAGTAATTGAATTTTGGATGTCTAAATCAATATTTTTTAATTTTTTATATTTTTTTTTATATTTATCATCTCCAACTAGACTATTACCCTTGTAATTCATATGAACTCTTATCTGATGTGTTCTTCCTGTTTCTAATTTACATTCAACTAAACTTAAAGTCGGTGTTTTCTGATTTTCAAAAATTTCAAGTGTTTTATAATTTGTTATAGCTTTCTTACCTTTAGAACTACTAACTTCCATAAGTTGTCTATTTTTTGAACTGCGAGTTATAAATGTTTCAATCCTTCCTGAAGATGGTCTTAATTTTCCCCATATTAAAAGTTGGTACTCTCTTATAATTGTATGATCACTAAATTGTTTTGATAAATTTTCATGAGTTTCATTGTTTTTTGCAATTACAACTAATCCAGATGTGTTTTTATCAATTCTATGAACAATACCAGGTCTTAACTCATCACCTATATTTGATAAAGAATTCTTATTATAATGCATCAGTGCATTAACAATTGTTTTATCATAATTTCCAGCACCTGGATGCATGATTATTCCAGCAGGTTTATTAATAACTAATAGATCATTATCTTCGTATATTATTTCTAATTTAAATTCGTAAGGTTTAAGGGATGCTATTTCGGGCTCTGGGATCTTAAGATTTATAGTGTCACCAATTGAGACTTTTTTTGAGGGACTTTTAATAATTTCATTATTTAGTGTTAACTTTTCTTTTAAAATTAAATTTTTAATTCTAGTTCTACTGATTAATCCCTCTCTTTTGTTAATTAAAACATCAACCCTTAAATTCCTCTCATCCTCTTTGACTATAAAATTAATGTTTTTTTCCATAAAATATAATATTAATACTATATGCGCTTGTAGCTCAACTGGATAGAGCGCCTGACTTCGGATCAGGAGGTTCTGGGTTCGACTCCTAGCAGGCGCACCACCAGTTTATTCACCTATATTTATTAAAGTTCCTTTATCTCTTGCTTTGTCGAAAGAGTAATAAAATACAAATATTGACAAAATTAAATAAAACCCGTTTAGATAGATTGCATTAATGATATTTTCATAATTTACCATTCCATTGACCAAGATATTTCTAGTCTCCTCAAAAATATAAACTAACGGAAGTGCGAAAGCGATCGTTTGGAAGATACCTGGTAGTGTTTCAACTGGATAGTAAATACATCCAAATGGTGCTAATAAAAACATGGTTGACCATGCAATATTTTCAAAAGATGGTCCGAATCTTAACAATCCTGCTGACACAAAAAGACCAAGCGTTATTCCGAATAAATACAGACTCAAGAAAAGAAATCCCAAAGGAATTCCAAGTTTTAACAATGAAATACCGAATAATGGAGAAGTTAATAGTATAGCTGGAATCAAACCAATTAATGCTCTTATTAAAGCAGTAAAAACTAGAGAAACAATTATCTCACTAATTTTCATCGGTGCAATAAATAGATTTGTAAAATTTCTACTCCAGATTTCCTCTAAAAATAACATATTAAAACCAATACTAGTTCTAAACAAAAAATCATAAAGAATTGCACATGAAAGGATAACTCCTACTGCACCACTGTAATAAGTGCTATGAGCTGCAAAAAAATTAGAAATAAATCCCCAAAGAGTAATTTGAATTGAAGGCCAATAAATTAAATCTAATATTCTTGGAAATGATCTAGTTATTAAATAAAAGTGTCTCAAAAAAAGACCATAAATTCTAATTAAATTCATTTTTATTTTCTCACAATTTCTAAAAATACTTCCTCTAAGTTTCTTCTCCCATATTTTGTTATTAACTCTTCGGGAGTTCCTCTATCCACTATTAAACCATCTTTCATCATTAAAACAGAACTACATAATCTTTTTACTTCTTCCATATTGTGGGAAGCAAGCAAAACTGATATTTTTTTTTCCTTTTTGTAATCTTCTAAAAACGATCTTACAAAATCACCAGTTTCAGGATCTAGTGAAGCAGTGGGTTCATCCAACAAAAGTACCGTTGGATCATTTATTAAAGCTTTAGCAAGACTTACCCTGTTTTTTTGTCCAGAAGAAAGTTCTCCAGTAATTTTGTTTAAAAGTTCTTTTAATCTAAGTTTATTTGCAAGGTGATCTATTCGGTCGTTTAAATTTTGAATGTTATATAATTTTCCATAAACAATTAAATTTTGTTTAACTTTAAGTTTTTTTGGTAATTCAATATATGGTGAAATAAAATTCATTTTATGGAGAAGCGAGATTTTATTTTTTTCAATATTCTCTCCGTTGATTAAAACCTCACCACTACTTGGTTTTAATAACCCTAAAATCATTCCAATAGTTGTAGTTTTTCCACATCCATTAGGTCCTAATAAACCAACCATTTCGTTTTCATTAATTTTAAAATTTATATTAGCCACCGCTTCTTTATCTTTATATTTTTTTGATAGATTGATTACTTCAATAGAATTGGTCATTAATATTTGGAGGCTCTCTTTAATCTATCGTTAATTGTTTTGCCAAGACCTTTGTTTGGAATCGTCTCAACTGCAATCTTTTTAAAACCATCGTTTTTAATTTTTCTTAAAGTTGAATATAAATTCTTTGCGGCTTCATCTATATTTTTCACTTTGGATAAATAATAATAGTTTTTTAATTTTGATTTTCTTTTTTTAATTAATAAATAAGCTTCATCTTTTTTTGGTTTTTTCACATTGATTCTTAAGGGTATCCCAGGTGAGTAATGCAATGGGAATAAACCAGGTGATAATTTTTTTTTTGAATTTATATTAATTAATATCTTTTTTTTTAAAACATTTTCGATTTTTTTAGTATCTAGTCCTCCATATCTCAATAGTGAAGGTTTTTCCAAAAGATTTAAAATTGTTGACTCAATTCCAATTTTGCTTTTTCCACCATTTAAAATATATTTTATTTTTGAACCAAATTCTTCTTTTACGTCAGCTGGTTTAACAGAACTTAATCTTGAAGATATATTTGCACTAGGTGCAGCTAATGGATACTTTAAATTTTTTAATAAATTTCTGAACAATTTATGTTTAGGAATACGCACCGCAATACTTTTTTTATTATTAGTGACATATTTTGATATTTTGGATTTATTTTTTAATTTCAAAATATAAGTTATTGGGCCTGGAGAAAATTTTTTGTATAGTTTTACAAAATTGTTATTGATATCACAGTCCTCTTCAAGTCTTTGAATATTATAGTAATGGACAATAAGTGGATTATTTAAAGGTCTTTTTTTAAGACTAAATATTTTCTTAACCGCATTATCAGAGTATGCGTTTGCAGCTAGTCCATAAACAGTTTCTGTTGGTACTGCAACACAATGATTGTTATCTAAATATTTTTTTGCTTTTTTGATATTTGATTGAATAGATTTCATGTATTAATAATTATTATTATATGAAAGATAAAATTTTACCACCTGATTATGATCAGTTCTCAGTTGAGGAGCTGACAGAAAAAGCAAATAAGATTATAGAGTCCCTAGAAAGGGAAAATGATTTAAACAATTCAGTTGATAGTTATCAAGAACTTTTAAAACTAAACAATATTATTGAAAAGAAATTTCATAAAAATTTTAAAACTATTGGGGAAGAGACAAATAAGAAGATCATAGAAATAACAAAAAAAAATGAAAAAACAACTTAATAAAATTGCTAAGGATACCAATATATTCCTTAAAAAATATATTAATTCACAAAAATATTCTCATTTAATGTCTCCCATGAAATATGGTTTATTTCCAGGTGGAAAAAAAATTAGATCTAAAATTTTAATTGACTTAGGTTCATTATTCTCAATTGATTATAAAACATTAATAATAATTGGATCAGCTGTTGAATGTATTCATGCTTATTCACTTATTCATGATGATCTACCCTGTATGGATGACGACAATATAAGAAGAGGCAAACCTTCAACTCACATTAAATTTGGTGAGTCTACGGCAGTCTTAGCAGGTAATTCATTATTAACTTTAGCCTTTGAAATATTATCAAATCCAAGATTGAAATTAAATGAAAAGATTAAAATAGATTTAATAAAAAAATTATCAGAATGCTCAGGTCATCTAGGAATAGCTGGGGGGCAATATTTAGATTTAAGCTACGAGAGAAAGAAAATATCAAAGAATAAAATATTAGAAATGGAAATCAAGAAAACTGGAATGTTATTTAGTTTTTGTTGTGCAGCTCCTGCAATAATTAAGAAAAAGACAATTCAAGAAATTAAATTTTTTGAGAATATTGGATCAAAAATTGGTCTTTTGTTTCAAATAGCCGATGACTTAATTGACCTGAAAAGTAATTCTAAGGAAGCTGGAAAAAAAACAGGAAAAGATCAAAAAAAGGGCAAGGCAACGCTTATAAATTTAATAGGCCATGATGACTCAGTTAAGTATTGTGATAATATAATAAAAGATGTTAATAAGAATTTAAGTAAATATGGTTCAAAATCTAAAAAAATTAATGAAACATTAAAGTATATATTGAATAGAAAAAAATGAAAAAAAGTTATCAATTTTTAAATGATATAAACTTTCCATCTGATTTAAGAAAAATTTCTGAAAGAAATTTACAAAAAGTTGCAGATGAGGTGAGGGAGGAAATGATTGATGCTGTTTCGCAAACAGGAGGACACTTAGGTGCTGGTTTGGGGGTTGTAGAACTTACAGTCGCACTTCATTACGTATTTGATACGCCAAATGATAAATTAATATGGGATGTGGGCCATCAATCTTATCCACATAAAATTTTGACTGGTAGAAAAGACAAAATTAGAACTTTGCGACAGGGCGATGGTTTATCAGGTTTTACCAAAAGATCTGAAAGTGAATATGATCCATTTGGAGCGGCTCATAGTTCAACATCTATTTCTTCTGCATTAGGTATTGCCGAAGCAAATAAATTAGAAAATAAATCTTCCAATGTTGTAGCTGTCATAGGAGATGGAGCAATTAGTGCAGGCATGGCTTACGAAGCTATGAATAATGCTGGAGCATCTAAGACAAAAATGATTGTCATTTTAAATGATAATGACATGTCAATTGCAAAGCCAGTTGGAGCAATGAGAACTTACTTAGCGAAATTATTTACTGGTAAAATATATTTTAGTCTTAGAGAAACTTTAAAATTAATTACATCTGCATTTTCAAAAAGATTTAGTGCTAAAGCAGGTAAAGCAGAGGATTTTTTCCGTTCAGCAGTTACAGGGGGTACATTATTCAGTTCACTTGGTTTTTATTATGCAGGACCTATAGACGGTCATGATTTATCAAGCTTAGTTCCAATTCTAAAAAATGCAAAAGACTCAAGACATGAAGGTCCTATAATGATCCATATTAAAACACAAAAAGGCAAGGGTTATTCTTATGCAGAAAAAGCAAATGACCATTATCATGGAGTGTCAAAATTTAATGTGGAGACTGGAGAACAGTTAAAGAGTAAATCTAATCTTCCAGCTTATACAAAAGTTTTTGCTAATACGTTAGTGAAACACGCAAAAAAAGATAGCAAAATAATCGGAATAACAGCAGCGATGCCAGGAGGGACTGGTATGGATATTTTTGGAAAAGAGTTTCCAAATAGAATGTTTGACGTAGGAATAGCAGAACAACACGCAGTAACTTTTGCAGCTGGTTTAGCAACCGAGGGATATAAACCATATGCTGCAATTTATTCTACATTTTTACAGAGAGCATATGATCAAGTAGTACATGATGTTGCTATTCAAAGTTTACCTGTTAGATTTGCGATAGATAGAGCAGGATTAGTTGGTGCTGACGGATCAACACACGCTGGTTCATTTGATATAACCTACTTATCAACTTTGCCTAACTTTGTAGTAATGGCAGCGAGTGATGAAGCTGAACTAGTTAAAATGATTAATACTTCAGTGGATATAAATGATAGACCTTCTGCAATCAGGTATCCAAGAGGTACAGGAGTTGGTGCCGATCTTCCATCAATAGATGAAAAAATTAAAATTGGTAAAGGGAGAATTATTGAACAAGGAACACAGGTTTGTATTTTGAACCTCGGGACTCGACTTGAGGAGTGTAAGTTAGCTGCAGAGGAGTTAAAAGCAAAAGGAATTTCAACAACTTTGATTGATGCTAGATTTGCTAAGCCTTTAGACGAAGAACTTATACTAAAATCTGCTAAAGAACATGAGCTTATGATTACTATTGAGGAAGGATCAATAGGAGGTTTTGGTTCTCATGTAAAAAATTTGTTAGCTGAAAAAGGAGTATTTGATAAAGGTTTAAAATTTAGATCAATGACTTTACCAGATGAATTTATTGAACAAGACGACCCAAAAAAAATGTACGACAAAGCTGGATTGAATAGTTCTCAAATTTCAAAGAAAATTTTAGATATTTTTTTCCAAAAAGATAAAATTAGAGTTGTGAAAAATTAATTTAGGCTAACTACACTGAGCCTTATTCATTAAGTAGTGGTCAAGTAAAACACAGTTCATCATGGCCTCACCAATTGGAACAGCTCGAATTCCTACACAAGGATCATGTCTACCTTTGACAGATATTGAAGTATTTTTACCAAATTTATTTATTGTTTTTCTACTAGTTAGAATTGATGATGTTGGTTTTACTGCAAAAGATACAATAATTTCTTGTCCTGTAGAAATTCCACCCAAAATTCCTCCAGCGTTATTTGAATTGAATTTCAATTTATTTCCTTTTGAGGAAATTTCATCTGAGTTTTGTTCTCCACTTAATTGTGAAGAGTTCATTCCTGCTCCAATATTTACACCTTTTACTGCATTAATACTCATTAGACCTGAAGCAATGTCAGTATCCAATTTTGAGTAAATTGGAGCACCTAAACCAACCGGGATACCTCTTGCTCTTATTTCAATAATTGCTCCACAAGAGGATCCTGATTTTCTTACACTAAGTAAATATTTTTCCCATAGTTTTATCATTGATTTATCTGGACAAAAAAATGGATTTTTTGAAATTACTTTATCGTTCCATTGGTTTGTATCACATCCAAGAATACCTAGCTGTGTTACTGCACCAATTATTTTAAATTTTTTACCTAATTTTTTCTGAAGTACAACTTTTGCTATTGCACCAGCAGCAACACGTGCTGCAGTTTCTCTAGCAGAAGATCTGCCGCCACCTCTATAGTCTCTAATTCCATATTTTTTAAAATAAGTAAAATCCGCATGACCTGGTCTGAACTTGTCTTTGATATTGCTATAATCTTTAGATCTCATATCTTTGTTATAGATTATAAGAGAAATAGGTGTTCCTGTAGTTTTTCCTTCAAATAATCCTGATAATATCTGAACTTTATCATCCTCTTTTCGCTGAGTTGTAAATTTAGATTGTCCTGGTTTTCTTTTATCTAATTCTATCTGAATATCTTGCTCTTTTAGATTTATGTTTGGAGGACAACCATCAACAATACAACCAATTGCAGGCCCATGAGACTCTCCCCAAGTTGTGAAACGAAATAGCTTTCCAAAAGTATTAAATGACATTATTTATATTATATAGATTATTTTGTTTAAATTATGAATCAAAAAAACTCTTTAGGTCTTAACAGTTGCTTTCTAGATAAAGATGATCCGTTTCAATTATTTCATGAATGGATGGAAGAAGCAAAGAAAACAGAGCCAAATGATCCAAATGCCGTTTCTTTAGCCACATCAAATCAATTCAACAAGCCTTCGGTTAGAATGGTTTTACTTAAAGATTTCAGTAAAGATGGATTTGTATTTTATACAAATTTAAATAGTCAAAAGGGAAATGAGTTAAAAGAAAATCCATATGCTGCGATGTGTTTTCATTGGAAAAGTCTTTTAAGACAAATAAGAATTAACGGAGAGGTTTCATTGGTCTCCGATCAGGTTGCAGATGAGTATTATTCGTCTAGAGCATATGAAAGTCGTATTGGAGCATGGGCTTCTAAGCAAAGTGAAGAGTTAAATTCACGAGACCAATTGATAAAATCTATTCAAGATTACAAAAAAAAATTTAGCAACAAAACAGAGGTGCCAAGACCAAGTCATTGGTCTGGATGGATTTTATCACCAGTTAGTATTGAATTTTGGTTAGATGGTGAAAACAGAATTCATGAAAGATTAAAATATAATAAAGATAATTCAGGAAAGTGGATAAAGACTTTATTAAGTCCTTAAAAATTTCTTGATAAACTAAATGATGTTAATTTTTTAAGAATAGTTTTTTCTTTAGAGTCTTGAAATACACTTAGAGAATTTGAAGCTAAATTTATGTAGTGTTGAGCTTTTTGATAGCACTCCTGAATTATTTTATATTTATTTATAAGAGCAAGAACTTCATTAAAGTCATCTTTTGTTCTCAACTCTTTATCAAATTTATTTGATAGAATTTTTTTTTCATCATCTCCTAATTTTTGAAAAAGTAAGATTATTGGTAAAGTAATTTTTCCCTCAAAAAAATCTTGACCAATTTTTTTACCAAATAGTTTCAGCTCAGAATTATAATCAAGCGTGTCATCTGCAATTTGAAAAGTTAATCCTAAATTTCTTCCATAAAATTCTAAAGCATCTTTTTCTTTATTTTCTACATCAGATAAAATTGCACCAACTTTAGTTGCTGCCGCAAATAATTCAGCAGTTTTAGATGAAATTATTTTTAAATATGTTTCTTCCAACATATCAACCTCACCTTTATGTTGAAGTTGTAGAACTTCTCCTTGAGCTATTTTAGATGAAGTGGAAGATAATAACTTTAAAACTTCTAAGTTTCCGTCTTCTACCATCATCTCAAAACATCTACTTAATAAATAATCTCCTATTAAAACTGAGGAGTGATTGTTCCAAACTTTGTTTAAAGTTTCTTTTCCTCTTCTGACAGTACCTTCATCAATTACATCATCATGCATTAATGTTGCGCTGTGAATTAATTCAACACATGCAGCCAAATTTATATCTCTAGATCCTTTTGAGTAACCACATAATTTTGCGCTTCCCAAAGTTAATAATGCTCTTAGTCTTTTTCCTCCAGTCTCTATGTGATAATCTGTCATTTTTTGAACTAACTGTACGTCACTAGATAATTTTGATTTTATTTTTTCTTCTGTCAAAATGAGTTTTTCTTCAACCGAGTTTTTAAGTTGAAAATATGAATCATTTATCTGATTTTTAAGCTGTACAACTGTTCCCATAACATTTTTAAATTAGTATAAATTGTATATATATATTACTTATCAATTGACGCACCAGTTTCTTCAATTATAAGTAGTCTTTATATTCAATAAATAATTCTATAAGACTTAGTTATGTTCTCTTTTTTTAAAAAGAAAAAAATTGTTTCTCACTTAAAATTAAGTGGAGTTATTGGTAATGCAGGAAAATTTAAACAAGGTATCGATTTTGCAGGTCAAGAAGAACTAATTAAAAAGGCTTTTTCTCAGAAAAAAGCGGCATGTGTTGCAATATCAATCAATTCTCCAGGAGGATCACCAGTTCAATCTCATTTAATCTACAGCTTTATCAAACAACAAGCAAAAAAACACAAAAAAAAAGTTATTGTATTCGCTGAAGATGTTGCGGCCTCTGGAGGGTATTTGATTTCTTGTGCTGGGGACGAAATTTATGCAAATTCAAGTTCAATAATTGGATCTATTGGTGTTATTTACTCTTCCTTTGGGTTTACTGAGTTAATAAAAAAATTCGGTGTTGAAAGAAGAGTCCATACTGCCGGTAAAAACAAAAGCACACTTGATCCATTTTTAGAAGAAAAAAACGAGGATATTGAAAGATTAAAAAATATTCAATTAGATCTTCACAAAGACTTTATAGATGTTGTTGAAAAAAGTAGAGGATCAAAATTAAATAAATCTGAAGTAGAGCTTTTTTCTGGCGAGTTTTGGTCAGGAAGTAAAGCAAAAAATTTAGGATTAATTGACGGAATAGGTAATGCACATGAAATATTAAAAGAGAAATTTGGTGAGGATGTAATAATTAAAAAATTTGAAAAATCAAAAGGATGGTTAAGTCAAAAACTTTCTTCATCTAGTAATCAATTAGATCAAATAGCAAGTATTTTAGATGAAAGATCAATTTGGCAGAGATATGGTTTCTAAAGTAAAAAAAGAAAAAAAAAAAATTCAAACATTTCAAGAAACAATTCAAAATCTTCAGAAATTTTGGAGCAAAAAAGGATGCGTTATTCTTCAGCCGTACGATATGGAGGTAGGTGCAGGAACTTTTCATCCAGCTACAACACTAAGATCGCTAGGAACTAAACCATGGAAAGCAGCATATGTACAACCATCAAGAAGACCTACAGATGGAAGATATGGTAATAATCCGAACAGATTACAACATTATTATCAATTTCAGGTTTTAATTAAACCATCCCCTGAAAATATAAAAAAACTTTATCTTAAAAGTTTATCTTCCATAGGCATAGATCATAATGATCATGATATAAGATTTGTTGAGGATGATTGGGAGAGTCCTACCCTAGGAGCCGCAGGATTGGGTTGGGAAGTATGGTGTGATGGAATGGAAATTACTCAATTTACGTATTTTCAACAGATGGCTGGATTTAATTGTAAACCCGTATCTGTTGAAATCACTTATGGCTTAGAAAGAATTTGTATGTTCACTCAAAAAGAAAAAAATGTTTATGATTTATTATGGAATGATGAAGGTATAAAATATCAACAAGTATTTCATCAAGCTGAAAAAGAATATTCAGCATACAATTTCGAATATGCAAATATACAAACTCTTTTGAAAATGTTTGAAATGCATGAGTCTGAAGCAAAAGCTTTGGTAGAAAAAAAAATTTCTTTACCAGCATATGATCAATGTTTAAAAGCTAGTCATGTGTTTAATATTTTAGATGCAAGAGGTGCAATCAGTGTTGCACAAAGAGCAGGCTATATTGCTAGAATAAGAGATATTATAAAATCTGCAGCAGGTGTTTGGTTGGACAGTCAAAAATAATGTCAGAGTTTTTTTTAGAATTATTCAGTGAGGAAATACCCTCAAATCTTCAGCAAAATTTAAGGGAAAATTTACTTAAAAGTTTTAACGATTTTTTTTTAGAAAAATCAATTTTATTTAAAAAAAGCTCATCATACTCAACACCAAACAGATTAGTGGTATTGTTTGAAGGTGTTCAAAAAAATGTTGTAATAAAATCTGAGGAGATCAAAGGTCCAAATATTAAATCACCCGAGGTAGCATTGGAGGGTTTTGCTAGGTCAAATAAAATCTTAAAAAAGGATCTCTACCAGAAGAAAACAGACAAAGGAGAATTTTATTTTTTTAAGACAAAATCAAAAAAATTGCTAACAAATGAATTGCTGGAGGAGTCCATCCCAGTATTATTAAATAAAATTCAATGGAAAAAATCAATGTATTGGGGAACTTTTGATCTAAATTGGGGTAGACCGTTAAAGTCAATTCTAGCTGTATTTAATAAAAAAAAGTTAAATTTTAAATTTCATCACTTAATATCTTCTAATTCGACTTTTATTGATAAAGAATTTGAGGAAAATAAAAAGTCTTTTTTAGAATTTAAAAATTATAAAAGTTTTTTTAAAAAAATTGACATTATTATAGATCATAATGAAAGAAAAAAGTTAATAGAGAAAAAATTTAATAATATATTAAAAAATAAAAATATTAAAATTCAAGATAATCCCAGACTACTTAATGAGGTTGTAGATTTAACAGATCAACCAAATATCCTTCTTTGTGAATTTAACAAGAAATTTTTAAATATTCCTAAAGAAATATTAATTATTACCATGCAATACCATCAAAAATATTTTCCTATATTTGATAATAAAGAAAATATTACTAATGAATTTTTAGTGGTTGCAAACAAAAAAGACAAAAAGGGATTAATTAAATTAGGAAATGAAAGAGTAGTTGAAGCAAGATTAAGCGATGCAGAATTTTTTTGGAAAAAAGATAAATCCCAAAATATGGTCAAAAAAGTTACTGATTTAAAATCTATGAATTATTTTAAAGGATTAGGAAGTTATTTCGATAAAGCTCAAAGAATGAGAAAATTGGGTGGAATGATATCTGATGAACTTTTAATCAGTAAAGAAAAAGTTGAATTATCAGCATCAATTTGCAAAGTTGATTTATTATCAGAACTAGTAGGCGAATTTCCAGAACTCCAAGGTGTGATGGGAGGTTATTTTGCTAGCGCACAAGGTTTTGATAAAGATTTAGCATTGGCTATAAGTGAGCAATATTTACCAATAGGCTCAAGCTCTAGAGTTCCAAAAAAACCATTTAGCATAGCCCTTTCACTGGCTGATAAGATAGATACTTTAGTTGGTTTTTTTGGTTTAAATCAAAAGCCAACAAGTTCCAAAGATCCATATGCTCTAAGAAGATTAGCGTTAGGGGTAATAAGAACAATAGTAGAAAATAAAAAAGATTTTAAAATTAAAGATTTAATTAATTATTGTTCAAGTCTGTATTTTGATCAAGGTTTTGAAATTGATAACAAATCTTTACAAAATGAATTATCAGATTTTTTAATGGAAAGATTAAAATATTACATGAGGGAAGAAAATATTAGAAATGATATAATTCAAGCATCAACCAATTCTTTTAACTTAGATCAATCAGTTATTATTTTTAATAAAGCTAAACATTTAAATAAAATAATTAACAAACAAGAAGGTTTAGATATTATTGCAAGTTATAAACGAGCTTCAAACATATTAGATAGTGAATTAAAAACTGAAAAAATAGAATTATCAAATACAACTGACCCTGGTATTTTTAAAACTGAGTTAGAAAAAAACCTATTTAAAAAAATTAGTGAATTAAGGAAATATTTTTTAAGTATAAATAAAGATGAAAATTATGTTCAAACATTGCATAATTTAGCTAGCATCAAAAGAGAGGTTTTTGACTTTTTTGATAATGTGATTGTGAACGAAGATGATCCAGTCTTAAAGAAAAATAGGCTGGAACTAATCCAAATGATGTGTAAAACCTTCAACAATTATGTTAATTTTTCTCTAATCGACTCCCATTAATGAAAACACTTATATTAAACTTCAATTCTAAGGATACAAAAAAAATTAAAAATCCTAAAAATCTTTTGGGAGGAAAAGGTGCTAACCTTTCTGAAATGGGAAGAATGGGTCTTCCAGTGCCTCCCGGATTTACAATATCAACAAAAGTTTGTGAAATTTTTTATAAGGATAAAAAAAAATTGAATAAAAATTTAATTTCTCAAATTAAAAAAGAATTAAAACTAATTGAAAAGGATGTTTCTAAAAAATTTGGAGATTTAAAAAATCCACTTTTGTTGTCTGTACGTTCTGGTGCCAGAGTATCAATGCCAGGTATGATGGATACTATTCTAAATCTGGGTCTAAACGATAAAACAGTTAAAGCTTTAGCAATTAAAACTTCAAATGGAAGATTTGCTAAAGACAGTTATAGAAGATTTATACAAATGTACGGTAATGTGGTAATGGGTGTTGAAGGTTATCATTTTGAAGAATTAATTGAAAATTATAAACTTACAAAAGGTGTTTTATTAGATACAGATTTAGATGAAAGTGATTGGGATGGATTAATTAAAGACTTTAAAAGAACAGTAAGAGAAAAAGCCAAAAAAGATTTTCCGCAAGATGTCTATGATCAATTGCTAGGAGCAATTAGTGCTGTATTTTTATCGTGGGAAAGCAATAGAGCAAAAGTTTATAGAAAAATAAATCAAATTCCATCCGAGTGGGGAACTGCAGTAAATGTTCAATCAATGGTGTTTGGAAATATGGGTGATGATTGTGCAACTGGAGTTGTGTTTACAAGAAATCCATCAGATGGATTAAATGAAATTTATGGTGAGTATTTAATTAATGCACAAGGTGAAGATGTTGTGGCAGGCACAAGGACTCCTCAATACATCACGAAAAAAGCTAGACAAGACGCTAAAGTAAAAGAATTATCAATGGAAGAGTCTATGCCTAAAGTCTTTAAAGAACTTAAAAAAATTTTGAAAAAATTAGAGATGCATTACAAGGATATGCAAGACGTAGAGTTTACAGTCGAAAGTAATAAGCTGTGGATGCTCCAAACAAGATCAGGAAAAAGAACGGCAAAATCTGCAGTCAAAATTGCAGTTGATATGGTTAAAGAAAAATTAATTTCTAAAAAAGAAGCTGTGTTAAGAGTTGATCCAAATTCTTTAGATACACTTTTGCACCCTACTTTGAATGAGAAAAGCTCAATTAATGTAATAGCAAATGGATTACCAGCATCACCAGGTGCAGCCAGTGGTAAAGTTGTATTTACATCAGAAGAGGCTGAAAGACTAACTGCGATGATGCAAGATACAATTTTGGTAAGAGTAGAGACATCACCAGAAGATATACAAGGGATGCATGCTGCTAAAGGAATTTTGACAGCTAGAGGAGGAATGACAAGCCATGCAGCGGTTGTAGCCAGAGGTATGGGCAGACCATGTGTATCAGGATCAAGTGAAATTGATATAAACTATGAAAATAAATCTTTTAAAACTTCTACAATGGAAATTAATGAAGGGGATGTAATTACTATAGATGGTTCAACTGGAAGAATTATTGCCGGAGGTGTTTCAACTGTGAAGCCAGAAATATCTGGTGATTTTTCAAAATTAATGTCTTGGGCTGATAATTTTAGGAAACTGAAAGTAAGAACAAATTCAGAGACACCAAAAGATACTAAAACTGCGAAAGATTTCGGAGCAGAGGGTATTGGACTATGCAGAACTGAACATATGTTTTTTGATGAAGAAAGAATTTTGTCTGTAAGAGAAATGATATTATCTAAAACAAAAGAAGACAGATCAATAGCATTGCAGAAACTGTTACCTCATCAAAGAGAAGATTTTATAGATATTTTTAAAATTATGAGTGGATTACCAGTTACAGTAAGATTGTTGGACCCACCATTACATGAGTTTTTACCACGTACAGAAAAGGAAATTAATGAGGTTGCTAATATAGTTAATCTTCCAGTTAAAGAGGTTGAGTCAAGAATTGAAGAGCTCTATGAGCAAAATCCTATGTTAGGTCATAGAGGCTGTCGTCTAGGAATATCTTTTCCTGAAATTTATGAGATGCAATGTAAAGCAATATTTGAAGCTTTAGCATACCTTAAAAAAAGTAAAATTAAGTCTGCATTTCCTGAAATAATGATACCTTTGGTATCTACAGAGGCTGAGATAAAAATAATGAAAGATTTAGTGATTAGCACTGCTAGCCAAGTTCAACAAGAACATAAATTGAAAATAGAATTTTTAGTTGGTACGATGATTGAATTACCAAGAGCAGCATTAAAAGCGAGAGAGATTGCTAAGCATGCAGAATTCTTCAGCTTTGGAACAAATGATTTAACTCAAACAACATTTGGTATTAGTAGAGATGATAGTGGTAAATTTTTAAATGATTATTTGGAAAACAAAATATTTTCTGTTGATCCTTTTATTTCAATTGATGAAGGAGTTTCAGATTTAGTTCAAATAGCGGTAGAAAAAGGACGAAAACAAAATAAAAAACTTAAATTAGGTATTTGTGGGGAGCACGGAGGAGATCCTAATAGTATATCTTTTTGCTCTAAAGTAGGATTGAATTATGTTTCTTGCTCACCATATAGGGTCCCAGTTGCCAGGTTAGCTGCTGCTCAAGCCGAACTTAAAAAAAAACAAATTAATTAGGGGCGTTCTGTTGCCAGGTGCCCCAGACCCCGTTTGCATAATTAACAAAGTTAATTAGGCAGCAAGTGCGTAACTTTCGTTAGCAATTATAAATTAGCCCGTTACGGTGGAACAATCCCGAACGAAAGAATAGCCTTTAGTCACCCGTCGAATCTTGTTCACCCCCATAAGTTGTAATGGTGGAGGTGGTGGGTACTGCCCCCACGTCCGCGATGGTTATTACGAAATTCGTTTATCGTCGTAGTTGGAAAACCAACATTATTAATATAAAAGTAATTACAACAGATTCAATAACAATCATGAAATTAACCAAAGAACAACAAGAAGAAATAAAAAATCAACAATCTCAAAGCAATCAGACTAAGAGAGTTACTGCTCATGAGCTTGAAAAAATCTTATATGAAGCAATCCCAGCTTTAGATCATGGATTTGTTAGAGTAGTTGATTACATGGGTGATGATACATCCATAGTGCAATCAGCTAGAGTATCATATGGAAAAGGAACAAAACAAGTTTCAACTGACAAAGGTTTAATTAAATATTTGATGAGGCATTGGCACAGCACTCCATTTGAAATGTGTGAAATCAAATATCATGTTAAGCTTCCAATATTTATTGCCAGACAGTGGATTAGACACAGAACTGCAAATGTAAATGAATATTCTGCAAGGTATTCAATTCTAGATAAAGAATTTTATTTGCCATCACAAGAAAATTTAGCTGCTCAATCAACTAGTAATAGACAAGGAAGAGGAGATGTGTTGGAAGGAAAACAGGCAGAGGAAGTTTTAGAACTTTTAAAAAGTGATGCAGAGAGAACTTACGATAACTATGAGACTATGCTTAATGAGAGGTTTGATGGATCAACTATTGATGAAAATAAAAAAGGTTTAGCAAGGGAACTTGCTAGAATGAATTTAACACTAAATACCTACACTCAGTGGTATTGGAAAACTGATTTATTAAATTTAATGAATTTTTTAAGACTAAGAGCTGATAGTCATGCTCAATATGAAATAAGAGTTTATGCTGATATAATGTTAGATACAGTAAAGAAATGGGTGCCCATAACTTATGATGCTTTCATGGATTATAGAGTTGGTGGTACAGAGGTTTCTGCGAAAGGAAAAGTAATTATTCAGAAATTAATAAAAGGTGAAAAAATTACTATCGAAGACTCTGGTCTTTCGAAAAGAGAATGGAATGAATTGATGGATGCTTTTGATCTTAAAGATAAGTTAATTTGATATTTTATGACCAACAAAAGAAAATTACCTTCAAACAGAAACTTTGGAGTTATCTTTTTTTTAGTTTTCCTTCTTATAGCCTTATATCCTTTAACTTACGACGGTGAGATAACAAAATGGTCGATAGCAATATCTTTAATTTTTTTAATTTTAGGTTTATTAAATTCAAAAATTCTTACTCCCTTAAATAATTTATGGTTTAAGTTTGGAATCATTTTAGGAAAAATAATTTCACCATTAATTATGAGTATAATATTTTTTTTGGTCGTAACTCCAATAGGATTACTGATGAGGGTTTTAGGAAAGGATTTATTAAATTTGAAATTTAACAAAAATAAATCCTATTGGATTAAAAAAAAAGGTCCAGAAAGCTTAATGAAAAATCAATTTTGATATGAGTTTTATAAAAGAATTTTGGAAATTTTTAAGAGTAAGAAAAAAATATTGGCTACTACCAATTATCATTGTGCTTGTTTTATTCGGTGGATTAATTGTTTTGACTCAAGGTACAGCAGTAGCCCCATTCATTTACACTATTTTTTAAAGTGAGTTCTATATTAGGAATATCTGCATTTTATCATGACAGTGCGGCATGTATTTTAATAGATGGAAAAATAGTTGCAGCAGCACAAGAAGAAAGATTTACAAGAAAAAAACATGACCCAAATTATCCACATAATGCAATTGAATTTGTTTTAAAATTCTCCAAATTAAATTTAAGCGACGTTGACCAAATAGTTTTTTTTGAAAAACCTTTTTTGAAATTTGAGAGATTGTTAGAAACTTACGTAGCTTTTGCACCAAAAGGTTTTCTTTCCTTTTCAAAAGCCATGCCACTATGGATTAAAGAAAAACTTTTTCAAAAAAATCTTTTATTCAACAAACTTAAAGAACACGATAAAAATTATAAGTCTGATAGAAATATTTTTTTTTCAGACCATCATTTAAGCCATGCAGCAAGTGCTTTTTTCCCATCACCTTTTGATGAGGCGGTGATATTGACAGCTGATGGAGTAGGTGAATGGGCCACAACCACAGTTGCAATTGGAAAAAAAAATAATTTACAAGTCAAAAAAGAAATTCATTTTCCACATTCGCTTGGACTTCTTTACTCTGCATTCACTTATTATATAGGTTTTAAAGTAAACAGTGGTGAATACAAATTGATGGGTTTAGCCCCTTATGGAAACCCAATTTATGAAGACAAAGTAAAAATGCTGATTGATTTAAAAGATGATGGAACTTTTAGATTAGATCAAAAATATTTTAATTATGCAACTGGTCTCACAATGACAAATGAAAAATTTAATACTTTATTTGGTCAAAAACCTCGCAATCCAGTTAATGCAAAAATTACTCAATTTCATATGGATATTGCAGCATCAATTCAAAAGGTTACAGAAGAAATTATGATTAGTTTGGCAAAATCTATTCGAGAAGAATATGGTATTAAAAATTTGTGTTTAGCTGGTGGGGTTGCATTAAATTGTGTTGCTAACGGTAAAATTCTTAAAGAAAAAATTTTTGATAACATTTGGATCCAACCTGCGGCTGGAGATGCGGGTGGTTCTTTAGGAGCAGCCTTGGCACTCTGGCACATTGATCAAGGAAATAAGAGATTGGTAAACTTTGATGATGATATGAAAGGTTCTTATCTCGGAACCGAATTTAATCAAGATGAAATTGAAAACAAATTAAAGTCTTTGGGAGCTAATTATGAAATATTAGAGTATGAAGAATTGATTGATAAAACAGCAAATCTTTTATCAAAAGGAAAAGCGATAGGTTGGTTCCAGGGCAGAATGGAATTTGGTCCGAGAGCTCTGGGTAACAGGTCTATTTTAGGTGATCCAAGATCTGATAAAATGCAAAAAAATTTAAATTTAAAAGTAAAATACAGAGAAAGTTTTAGACCTTTTGCTCCTTCTATTCTTAGAGAAGATTTATCAGAATGGTTTGATATCAATATTGACAGTCCCTATATGTTGCTAGTTGCAAATATTAATATGAACAAAAAAATTGAGATGACAAATGTTCAAAAAAAACTCTTCGGAATAGATAAATTAAATATAAAGAGATCTGAAATTCCAGCAGTTACTCATGTAGATTATTCAGCCAGGGTACAAACAGTTACCAAAGAAACAAATAGTCGATATTACGATTTAATTTCAAAATTTAAAGAAAAAACTGGTTGCCCTGTATTAGTGAACACTTCATTTAATGTGAGAGGTGAGCCAATAGTTAATTCACCAATTGATGCTTATAAATGTTTTATGAGAACTGAATTAGATTATTTAGTTATAGGAAATTGTTTTTTAAAAAAAGAAAATCAAAACTCTAATTTAAAGAAAAATTATACAGAAAATTTTGAATTAGATTAAAAATATTTAGATTTTATTTTTTCTGCAAAATCTAAATAAATTTTTGAAATTTCATGTTCAGGATCACTTTCAACGATTGGTTTTCCAATGTCTCCTAATTTCCCAACTTGGGGGCTTATTGGAATTTCTCCTAAAAATTCTTTTTGAAATTCATCTGCAGTTTTTTTAACCCCACCTTCACCAAATATTTTATATTTTTTTCCATCATCTCCAATAAAATAACTCATATTATCAATTAAACCTAAAATTTTTACTCCAAGTTTATCAAACATTTTAATCCCTCTCTTTACATCTAAAAGAGCTACCTCTTGAGGTGTGCTTACTATAATTGCACCATCCATCTTTATTTCTTGTGAAAATGTAAGTTGAGTGTCACCAGTTCCTGGTGGCA
>CACPPK010000015.1 GCA_902635845.1 uncultured Pelagibacteraceae bacterium
TACCCACCTTACGACGATACACATACTTATCAAGCCAATGCTTACTTTTTTAATTTTAGCTTTTACGAAAAATGCATCATTCTTGGCTCGCCTAAGCTTCAAAACTAGAAACTAACTAGAAACTAATTAAACATTTTTATCTTCAATAGTTTTACAAATTTCAAAAGCATCATTCATTGAGGGAATCAAATTATCTAGTTTCCAATTATTTTCGGTTATATCAAAGTACTTCGAAGCAACAAAATTAAGTCCATCAACTATCTGAATTTGATACAAACCTTCTTGTTCATAAAATTTATACATTGTGTAGATGTATTCTTTTAAAGGAAATGTACCGAAATAAAAAACAACCTTTAAACCTTCCTTATAAGGAAAGGTAGTTAATACTTCAGCAGTTGTTTCAATATTATTAAGTTTAATAGGTACCTTTCTTCCAACCAATTGATCAAAGTCACCTGGATCCTGCCACGTAAAAAAAGAAAACATTGCGCTTACTTTGATACACTGATCTTCAGGGGATAGTACAAATGAAAATTTGTCAGTAGATTGAATTTCTCCTGAAACAAGTGCATAGCTTTGATTTTCATATTCAGAAACTTCCCAATGATCTTCTTCTGCTTGGGCTTGGTATGCGAATACAAGAAAAAAAAGAGATAAATGCAATAAAACAATAAGTAAAAGTCTTTTCATGATTTTAGCTCCACTTTGAAGCCATTTTTTCTAAATAATTTTATTATCTTGTCCCAGACTAAACTGTTGTGTGAACCTGGACTAATTTCAAATTTGAATGTTTTCTTATAAACGGGATCGCAATTATCATAAGCAACGTAAGCACTTACATGACAGTACTTACAGACACGGTCTATTTCCATATATTGGAACTCCTATTATTGATTGATTTTTTGAGAGTTAAAAGTTTGTAGTTAGAGATGTTCTCAATCCTTTTCGTTTGGTTCGAATTACGCAACAAGGGAGATAATAAAAAAAGCGGAATACGATAGAAAAGGATTGAAATCCAATGCATTATTAAACTTATAAAATTAAAATGTTTTCAATTAGACTTAATCTTGTTTAAAAAAAGAATATTTTAAATAATTTTAGGTTCAGTAGCCACTAAGCTTTTTCTAGTAAAACCATTGTAATCATCAAATTTAAATGATATTTTTGAACCAGGTTTAATATTCTCTATACCTTGTGATGAATGAATAAAAATCTGCTCTCGATAACTATTATCATAATCTTTAAATATACCATCAATCACTTTAATATAGCCGCCTACTTTAGATGTGATTCTGCCTCTCGCTCCTATATAAATACCAGTAGCAGTATCTCCTCTTTTAAAAATTTTTTTACCACCAATTTTTAACGTATCAAATTTTTCTAAAAATTTTTGTTTTATTTCTGATCCTTGGTTTGATGTATATTGATCTAATTTTTGATTAAACACGGTAATTAAACCATTAATAAATTGATGTCTTTTATCTTGGCTGAAATAGTTTCTTAATTTAACTAATTCTCCAAATCCCTTTTTTATTGTCGTCATAGTTGTTTTGTAATCAACTAGATTTAAATCCTCAAATTTTTTAAATAATTCTGCCAAAGAATACATTTCATCGTATGCTAAAATAAAATCATCATGAGAACCTCTAGATATTAAATATTCAGCATGTCTTCTATAATACTCAAGACTACATTTCGCCAATTTTCTTGCAAATCTAAGGTCGATATCTTTAAAATCAATTGCTCCTATCTCATTTTTTTTAGCTAAATCTTTTGTCATTTGATCAAATTTTCTTAAATAGTATAAAGATTGTAATAATTGATAATGGATTTCTATAAATTCAGGAAAGAGTTCATAAGCATTAAGACCAACTTTAATTGAGTCTTCGTATTGGGAGCATAATCTAAGTATTTGAATATGATAGGCTCTTAGATTTGGATAATCTGGTTGTAATTTAATTGCATATTCAAATGAACTTTTCATGTCTTGAATTGATCCAAGATATCCATAGAAAATACCTTCAACCCTATATATTTCACAAAAATTAGGGTGTTTTTTTTTTAAAAAAGAAAATGTTTTTATTAGTTGTTGATCTTCTAAATTTATTTCATTTAGTGTTTTTTCATTATCTTTGCTATTTGGGTTTTTCATTGATAAAGTTATTAATCTTTGTCTACGAATAAGATATTTATTAATAAACAATAGCTCATCGATAGCTTCATCATCTGAGTCTTTTCTTTTTAAAAAACTATCATAATCATACCTAATTTGAGTGATATTATTAACATTAATTTTTCTAGTAGATTTTGTTGTTTTTAATCTTGCATCAATTTGTAGTATTTTCTTTTTACTTTCTAAATCTTTAAAAAGATTATTCTTTTGAATAAAAGATTTAATAATTGGCCTTAAACTAAAATATTCAGTTCCTGAATCTTTTATATCTCTTATTAAAAATCTTTTTCTATCTAAATCAGATAAATTAATTTCAACAAGAGAAGGTTCTAGGCCTGTATAAGTACAAATAGTTGTTAAAGTAAACTCTTGCTCTAAATAAAATAACATTTCTAAAATTTTTTTTGAGTTGTTTTCTAGCTTTAAGAAAAGACTATTATATGAATAATTAAGAAAATCTTTACTAGCTTCAAAAGCTTTATCTATCCTAGTTCCATTAAAAACATCATCTAAAGATAACTTTATTCCCAAAGGATTATTATCTCTACGATTGACAAGATTAATAATTTCTTGTCTTCTCATCTTTTGTAAAAAATCTAAATCAAGATATTGCGAGTACTTTCTAAATAAACTCTCAGCTCCTAGATCATCAAGAGCAGGGATTTTAATTGTAACACCTGAGTCTATAGGTTCTCTAGATGTTATTATAATTTTAGAATTATGTTCTACTTCATGTGACTCCTCGATAAAATTAACAATATTTTGATCTAAAACGGTTTCAAGATTATCTAAAATTAATAAACATTTTTTTTTAGTTAAATAGTCTAATAAAAATTTTATTTGATTATTTTCATCTAAATCTTCAGAAAAAGTATTTAAAAATTGTTTATAAGAAATAAATGATTTATTTAACTCTTTTATTTCATTATTTGAAAATGTTTGTGTTTTAAAAGTAAACCATTTTATTTCGTCATATTCGCCTAGTTGAATTTTTATTTCATTACACTTATGAAGTAAAATTGAAGTTTTACCCACTCCCGCATCACCAGTTAGAACAATTACAGAATTTTTTTTTATAGTTTGGTCAATCTTTTTAATAAGCTTATCTCTTCTAATAAAACCTGTTTCTTGATGTTCGGTAGATGGAAGATTGTTGTCAATTTCATTATCAATTTCAAGTTCTTCATCTAAAACATATTCCTCGTCAAATCTACCAGATGATAATTTTTCTAATTCTAAAAAAAAAGTTACAAAAATATTTTTATAATTTGAAATGTAATTAATGAATGTTTCCATTTCATCTATATCAGAAGCCAATAAATTTTTATGAGCACTTCTATCTCTAACTTTTTTGATTAAAAGAAGAGAGTTGTTTAATTCATCAAAAATAATTTTAGAATCACTCGTTAATAAATTCTTATGTTGATTTAATAAATTATAGCATTCTCCAAAATCAGCACCATTTATCAATTCTTCATCATCATCAATATTTTCACACTTAATTTTTAACCTATTAAACAAATTTTGATCAACAAGATTAGAAAGTTTATTTGTGTTAAGTAACTCAGATTTTATCCAATTCCTAAGATCTTTCTCAATAGAAATTGCTAAAATTGTACATTTGATTTCTGCGCTAATTTTCATATTAAGATCTTATTTTAACCACTTTATTTCTTGTTATTACAAATTTTTTTTAAAAACTTATAATATAAACTATTCAGTGATTTTATAGGATAACTAGAAACTAACTAGAAACTAATTCAAAACTTGAAAAATAAAAAGCTTGTTTTTTAGTTGAATTTCTAAATTATACTTATAAAACCTTGCTCACGGAGAGATGGCTGAGTGGTTGAAAGCACCGGTCTTGAAAACCGGCAAAGGGGCAACTCTTTCCTGGGTTCGAATCCCAGTCTCTCCGCCATTACTTTTTTGAAAAATCAAAATTTTTAAACAATAAATTTATATTATTATTTTCAAAATCAAAGTCGGTTTTAAAACCGTTGTAAAAATTATATAAATTAGTGTCATCTATATTGAGTAATTTTTCTAAATCTGAAAGATCATTTTCGTTTAGAGTATTTATATATTTTTTTGTAAATGCGCTCAAAAGATTATCCATTTCTTTTGTGCCTCTATAATTGGATCGGTAAATTATTTTTTTTTTTAATTCATCTATGTTGATCATAATAATTAGAATATATTAATTGTTAATGAATAATAAAACAAATTATGAATATTTATTGTCAGATTTAAGCTCTTTAAAAGGTGTAGGAACTAAAACAAAAAATTTATTAAAGAAGAAAAATATTAATAATTTATTTGATCTACTATGGAAACTTCCAAAATCTTATACAGATAGAAGCTTTTCATCAAAGGTAAAAAATTTAAAAATTGGCGAAATTCAAACAGTAACTATAATTCCTCAAAAATATAACTTCCCACGTATAAGAAAATTACCTAACAGAGTTTTGTGTACTGATGAGACAGGGGAAATAGATTGTGTTTTTTTTAATAGTTATGAAGGATATATAAAAAAAATACTTCCATTAGGAAAAAAAATAACTTTAAGTGGTAAAATAGGACATTTTAAAAATAAATACCAAATCACTAATCCAAAATATGTATCCGAGGACTCTGCTTTAATTAAACAGGTTCATAATAAGTACTCATTAACTGATGGTATTTCTGAAAAAATATATAATAAAATTTTAAATCAAATTATTAGTAATTTACCGGATTTTAGTGAGTGGCACTCTAAAAATGTTATGTTGAAATTTCAGAGTATAAGTTGGAATAGATCAATTAAAGAATTACATAAACCTGAAAATATTGGAAATTATAAATCAAATTTTTATCAAAGGCTTGCTTATGATGAAATATTTTCAACATTCCTAGTTAATTCGGAGATAAGAAAAAAAATAAAAAGGATTAAGAAAAAAAATAAAATAGTTAATATAAATAAACAAAATTCATTAATAAAAAATTTAGATTTTTCTTTAACAAATGATCAAAAAAATTCATTAGAAGACATAAACAGAGACTTAAGTTCTTCAAACAAAATGTTCAGACTTTTACAAGGAGATGTAGGTAGTGGAAAAACAATCGTATCACTCATAGCATCAATAAATACTATAAATTCTGGTTTCCAGGTTGCATTTATGGCACCTACAGAAATTCTTGCAAGACAACATTTTAATCTAGCAAAAAAAATATTTCCTAAAAATATTAATTTAGAATTAATTTCAGGAAAGTCAGAATACAGGGCAAAAAAAGAAATACTGAAAAATTTGGAAAATAAATCAATTGATATTATTTTTGGTACGCACTCAATTTTTCAAAAAAAGGTTATCTTTAAAAAACTAGGATTAATTATTATAGATGAGCAGCATAAATTTGGTGTTAACCAGAGAAAAAAGTTATCTGACAAAGGTGGAACAGATTGCGATGTGCTTTTAATGACAGCAACACCAATACCAAGAACGTTAACAATGACAATTTATGGTGATATGGATATCTCTATTATTCGTGAAAAACCCAAAAATAGAAAACCAATAAAAACTTATAGTAAATTAGAAGCTAAGATTGATGATGTTTTAAAATTTATACATAAAGAGATTAAATCAGGTAACCAGATTTTTTGGGTATGCCCATTAATTGAAGAGTCAAAGAAATTAGACCATTCATCCGCTGTAAAGAAATTTGAATATTTAAAAAAAAAATTTCCCAATCAAGTTTCTTTACTTCATGGAAAAACTGATCTTGAAGAAAAAAACATCATACTTAACAATTTTTTAAAAAATAAATTTAAAATTTTGGTTTCAACAACAATAATTGAGGTTGGAATTGATTTTCCAAATGCAAATGTAATAGTAATAGAAAACGCAAATAAATTTGGACTTTCTCAACTTCATCAATTAAGAGGTAGGGTTGGACGTGGCGATAAAGACTCCACCTGCATTCTTATGTTTAAATCAAATCTCAGTGAAAATGCAAAAAAAAGAATAAATATTTTAAAAGATTCAAACGATGGTTTTTTAATATCTGAAGAAGATATGAAATTAAGAGGTTTTGGTGATATTTTAGGATTTAAGCAAAGTGGAATTAAAAATTTTAAATTAGCAGATCCAATTCACAATAGTGATCTTTTTATATTAGCTGAAAAGGAGATTAGAAGAATAGAAAAATCAAACGAAGATATAGGAAAATTTAAACCTTTAATTAAGTTATATGACAGAGCTGATATAATAAACGATATAGCCTAAGATTTTTTTGTTGAGGTACCTGCTGATACAATAAATTTAGAAGCTTCTTCAAAAGACATATTTAAATATATAACATCTTCAACTGGAAACATTAATAAGAAACCACTAGTTGGGTTTGGTGTGGTTGGGACAAAAACATTAATCAAATTTTTTCCAGTTTTTTGTGCCATCTCACCTTTGTTTTCTTTAGTTGCAAATCCTACTGCCCAAACACCCTTTCTTGGATATTCAATTAACACAACACTTTTTTTCCCATCATCCTTTTTAGAAAAAGTTTCGGTCATTTGAACAATTGCTGAATAGACTGTTCTTAAAAATGGAATTCTTTTGAACAAATCATCAATTAATTTAAGAATTCTTCTTCCAAAAAAAGAAAGGGAAAGGCCGCCAACAATTGTAATAAGTAAAATTGAAATTACAATTTCAACACCAGGAATATTAAATGGTAAATAACTATTTGGATTAATATTTTTAGGAATAAGGTTTGATGATATACCTATTAAAATTTTAGTTAAATATAAAGTAAAACCTATTGGTATTAATACAACAACACCGGCAATAAAATAATTTCTAAGAGTTAGTGAAAGTGATTTTTTATTACTTTTTTTAGCCATAAAATTAACTGTAACTAGCGTAAACAACAAACAATATTGAAATAATAAATAATACTATTAATATTTTATTGTTAAGATTCATGTTAATCTAGTATTATCAAATTTTATAGTTATGAATAGAAGAAAATTCTTATCTTATATGGGCTGCGGTTGTGGTAGTTTATTATTATCATCATGCGCCACTGCACCAATAACAGACAGAAAACAATTAAAAATTGTCTCTGAAGCAAAGCTAAATGCTCAGGCAGCCAAAATATATGAGAGAATAAAAGAAAAAGAGAAAATGAGTGATGATATAAAAACACTTAATGAAATTAAAGAAATTGGAAAAAGGATGGAAAATTCTATTTCGGAATATTTTTTTAGAGCAGGTCTAGAGGATCCAACATTATACTTTGAGTGGGAATATATTTTAATAGATAGAAAGAAAGTAAGAAATGCATGGTGCATGCCAGGTGGAAAAATTGCAGTTTATACAGGGATACTAGAAGCAACAAAGAATACAGACGGATTAGCTGCAGTTATGGGGCATGAAATAGCACATGCTGTTGCAAAACATTCTGTTGAAAGAGCAAGTAGAGCTACCTTAGTTAATACCGGAACCCAATTAATTGACATTTTTAGTGGTGGTAAATTATCTCAAGTTAATAGAACTACTGGTATTAATACTGTTGGATTAATAACTCAACTTGGACTGTTAAACCCTTTTAATAGAAAACAAGAAAGTGAAGCTGATTATTTAGGAATGATTTTTTCATCATTGTCAGGTTATGACATCAGAGAAACTGTAAAAATTTGGGAAAGAATGAAGAAACTTAATAAAGGTAAAGAACCTCCTGAATTCTTAAGCACCCACCCATCATCAGATAACAGAATTAGAGATCTTAATGAAAAGATGAATGATGTTATATTAGATTACCCACCAATTGAAATAAGTTAAATCAATTAATGGTGAGCCGTGATGGACTCGAACCATCGACCCATTCCTTAAAAGGGAATTGCTCTACCAACTGAGCTAACGGCCCACAAAATAGATTCATTTTTTTAAATGAATAATGTTTGTATACAGATAAATTTTTATTTTTCAATTCGTTGAATATAAAATTTTTCACAAATTAAGCTCGTTAAACTAGGTAATTTGACTTGATAATTC
The DNA here is from genome assembly GCA_902635845.1 of uncultured Pelagibacteraceae bacterium. Classification (GTDB taxonomy): domain Bacteria; phylum Pseudomonadota; class Alphaproteobacteria; order Pelagibacterales; family Pelagibacteraceae; genus Pelagibacter. The sequence continues at coordinate 8,203 of CACPPK010000015.1, forward strand.
ATACAAAATGGCACACTTGCTATAACTACAACTTATCTATGTATTTATCGTGAAATTCGTCAAATGTTCCAGAGTTAATATTTGCTCTTATTTGTGACATTAATTCTTGATAAAAATTAATATTATGAAGAGTCAACAACATGGATGCTAGTATCTCATTAGTATTGAATAAATGATTTAGATAGTTTTTAGAATATTTATTTAAATTAAAATTCTCACAATTAGGATCAAGTGGTGTATTATCATTTTGATACTTGTTATTTTTAATATTTATTCTTCCATTCCATGTAAATGCTAAACCGGTACGTCCAGATCTAGTAGGTAAAACACAATCGAACATATCTACACCTCTTTTCACAGCTCCTAAAATGTCTGATGGTGTGCCAACACCCATTAAATAATGCGGCTTTTCAATTGGTAAATATTCTTTTAAATCATCTAAAACCCTAAACATTTCATTTTGAGTTTCTCCTACAGCTAGTCCACCAATAGCATAACCACCAAAACCAATTTTAATTAATTCTTGCAGCGATGTTAGTCTTAAATCTTTAAATAAACCTCCTTGGATAATTCCAAATAAAGCTTTATGTGGATTATTACCAAATGCTATTTTAGATCTTTTTGCCCAGTAAAGTGATAATTCCATTGATTTTTTTATTACATTATAATCACTAGTATTCTTAGGGCATTCATCCATAATCATTACAATGTCTGAGTTTAAACCTAGCTGTATTCTGATGCTTTCTTCTGGACTTAAATAAAATTTTTTCCCATCTACATGCGAATTAAAAATAGCACCCTTCTCTCGATCAATTTTATTTAATTTTGATAAAGACATTACTTGAAAGCCACCAGAGTCGGTCAAAATAGGTAAATCGCAATTCATGAAATTATGAAGACCGCCTGCTGACTGGATTCTTTCTACACCTGGGCGTATCATCAAGTGATATGTATTTGAAAGTATTATTTCTGATCTAGTTTTCTTTATATCATCTATGGTACAAGCTTTTACAGTGGCCTGTGTTCCAACAGGCATGAATGCTGGTGTTTGTATGTTTCCACGATGTGTTTCAATTAAACCACAACGGGCAAATTTATCTTTTTTTAAAACGTTAAAGGCAAATTTTTTTAATGCCATTAAAAAATTATTGAGATTTAAAACTAATAATCTTATCTGGATTAGTTACAGCACCGTTATTATTTTGATCACCTCTTTTTATTTTATCTACAAATTCCATTCCCTCAATTACTTTTCCAAAGACTGTATATTGTCGATCTAAAAATGGAGCTGGTTGAAAACAAATAAAAAATTGACTGTTTGCACTATTTGGATCTTGAGATCTAGCCATTGATAAAGTTCCTCTATCATGAGGTAGACTGCTAAATTCTTGCTCTAAATCTGGAAAATCTGAACCACCCATCCCTGCTCTTCTAAGATCAAAGTCTTTAGACTCTGAATTTCCAAATTTTACATCACCTGTTTGAGCCATAAATCCATCAATTACTCTATGAAAAACAACATTGTCGTATTTACCACTATCAGCTAAATCCTTAATTCTTTTAACGTGATTGGGTGCTACATCTTCAAACAATTCAATTTTAACGTCACCATCTTTTAATTTTAATATCATAATATTCTCCTTCGCTATAGATTGATTGGTAATAAAAAAAAATAAAATAAGTAATTTAATAAAAATTTTATTCATATTTATCTTTTAAAGACTTGATTGTACTTTTGGTAGTAAATTTTTTTATATCACCTTTTAATTTAACAATTTCTTTTACAAATCTAGAGGAGATAATTTGATTTTCTAAATCAGACATTAAAAATATCGTTTCTATATTTTGATTTAATTTTCTATTCATGCCTGCTAACTGAAATTCATATTCGAAATCAGATACAGCTCTTAATCCTCGTAGAATAATATTTGATTTATATTTTTTGCATAAATCAGTGGTTAAAGAACCGAATGAAACTACTTTTATTTTTTTTCTATTTAATTTTAGATCTTTAAATAAGGCTTTATTAACTATTTCTATTCTCTCATCAGAACTGAACAGATAATTTTTGTTACTTTCATCTGAAACACCTACTACTATTTTATCAAATAATTTTAATGATTTTTTTATTAAATCTATATGACCAAAAGTTATTGGATCAAATGTCCCAGGGTAAATTGCAATTTTACTCATTAAATCAAATTATCATCAATTTTAATTGCTGAAACAACTTTTTCTTCTCCTGATAACTTAATTATCCTTACTCCTTGAGTATTTCTTCCTGCAGTCCTAATTTCTTTTACCGCAACTCTTATAACTCTACCTTTATTAGTGGAAATTAAAATTTCATCGCCTTCAAAAACAGGAAATGATGAAGTAATATTTCCATTTCTTGGTGAATTTACTATTCCTATAATACCTTTTCCACCTCTGTTAGTAACTCTATAATCAATATGAGAAGTCTTTTTGCCATAACCATTTTCACTTATTGACAAAACAAATTTTTCTTTTGCTTTTAATTCAGATTTTTCATCTTTAGATTTTTTTTCATTTTTATTAATTTTATCACTATCAATAACAGATAAGGATACTATTTGATCATTTGATGCTAAATCTATACCTTTAATACCTTTGGATGATCTACCTTTAAAAACTCTTAGCTTCTTGGCCTCAAATCTAATGCACTTTCCAAATTTTGTACTTAATATTATATCCTGATTATCTTTACAAATTTTAACACCTACGATTTTATCGTTACTATCTAATTTCATTGCAATTTTTCCAGACGCATTAATTGATGAAAAATCATCTAAACTGTTTTTTCTTACTTTGCCTTGCGCTGTAGCAAAAATAATTTGATAATTTTTTAAATCGCTTTCATCCTCTGGCATTGGCATAATTGAACTTATTGCTTGATGGCTCTTTAAAGGTAAAATATTAAACAAAGACTTTCCCTTTGATGAAGATGATCCTTCTGGTATTTTCCATGCTTTGATTTTGTATACTAAACCTTCGGTAGAAAAAAAGAGAACTGAGGTATGGGTATTTACAGATAATGTTTGAACTACAGAATCTTGATCTCTAGTTGTTATACCTGACTTTCCTTTGCCACCTCTTTTTTGTTTTTTTACTCCATCTAACGATCCTCTTTTTATATAACCTTGTAATGTAACTGTAATTATTACTGATTGTTTTTGGATAGTTTCTTCAATATCATAATTTAAAACAGCATCAATAATTTTAGTTCTTCTTGGTGTTGCAAACTTTTCTTTAATATTTTTTAATTCTTCACTAATTACTTTAAAAAGTTCTTTTTTTGATGAAATAATCTTTTTATATTTAGTGATTAATTCAGCTAATTTTTTTATTTCAACTTCGATTTCATTTATTCCTAATGCAGTTAATTTTTGAAGTCTTAATTCTAAAATAGCTAAAACTTGAGGTTCAGATAAAGAATAAAGGTTTTTACCTTTTTTTCCTTCCACTAACGAAATTAATTTTTGAGATTTATTTATTTTCCATTTAGTTTTTGAAATTGATATTTTTGCATCATCAGGTGTTTTAGAAGATCGAATAATTTTTATTATTTTATCTAAATTTTCAACTGAAACTGATAATCCTATTAGTATATGTGCACGTTCTTCTGCTTTTTGAAGATCAAATTTAGTTTTCTTAATAACTACATCTTCTCTAAAGGTTAAAAAATTGGATAAAAAATCTTTTAGTGTACAAGTTTGTGGTTTTCCTTCAACAATCGCTAAAGTATTAAAGCCAAATGAACTTTCAATTTGAGTATTTTTATATAATTGTCTCTTTATAGTTTCTGGTTCTACACCATTTCTTAAGTCTATTGCTACCCTAATACCTTCTCTATTCGACTCGTCTCTTATATCTCTTATTCCTTCAATCTTTTTTTCTCTTACTAATTGAGCAATCCTTTCATTTAAAACAGATTTGTTAACTTGATAAGGTATTGAAGTTATTACAAGTCTTTCACGTCCATTTTTTTGTTGTTCAATTGAGATTTCACCTCTAATCTTAAAGGACCCTCTTCCATTATTATATCCTTGTTTGATAATATCTTTTCCTATAATTACACCGCCAGTTGGAAAATCAGGACCAGGTATATGTTTCATCAATTCTTTAATTTTAATATCTTTATTATCTATTAAAGCCAAAGTTCCATCTATAATTTCACCTAAATTGTGAGGAGGTATACTGGTTGCCATACCAACAGCAATACCACCAGCTCCATTAACTAATAAATTTGGAAATTGTGCAGGTAAAACACCGGGTTCCTTCTCTGTTTCATCGTAATTACTTTTGAATGAAATTGTGTTTTTTTCAATATCATCAATTAAGTATTGAGAAACTTTAGATAAACGTGTTTCGGTGTATCTCATTGCTGCAGCGGGATCACCATCTATAGAACCAAAATTTCCTTGACCTTGAATTAATGGTAAACTCATAGAAAAATCCTGCACCATTCTAACCAAGGCATCATAAACTGACTGATCACCATGAGGGTGATATTTACCAATAACATCCCCAACTATTCTTGCAGATTTTCTGAATTGTTTGGACCAATCATATCCTCCTTTGTACATTGCATATAAAATTCTTCTATGAACAGGTTTTAATCCATCTCTTACATCAGGAAGTGCACGACTTACAATTACACTCATTGCATAAGAAAGATAAGATGAACTCATCTCATCATGCATTGAGATTAATTTGATATTTTTATCTTTAAACTCTTCAGTATTTTTCATAGAAATTAAAATGGAATTTCATCATCCATATCTGACACTTGAGAAGAATCTTCAAAATTATTTTGTTGAGTTGTATCATTTTGAATTCCACCACCAGAATTACCCCCACCCAACATTGTAAGTGAAGAATTATAGCCTTGTATAACTATTTCAGTTGAGTATTTATCTTGTCCTGATTGTTCGTCTTTCCATTTTCTTGTTGTAAGTTGACCCTCCACATAAACTTGAGCACCTTTTTTCAAATATTGCTGAACAACATTTACCAAACCTTCGTTAAATACAACCACACGGTGCCACTCTGTTTTCTCTTTTCTTTCACCTGTGTTTTTATCTTTCCAAGATTGACTTGTTGCAAGGCTTAATCTGGCAACACTTTTACCATTTACCATTTGCTTAACTTCAGGATCTGCGCCCAAACGACCAATTAATAATACTTTATTTAAACTTCCAGCCATAATATTTAATATTTGTTAAATTAGTTAATTACAATTATATCACAATTCTTCTGAATATTAATTTTATTAACTCAAAGCAACTAAAATTATGATGAAAAAGATAGTTATTAAGGGCGCTAAAGAACATAATTTGAAGAATGTTACCGTAGAGATTCCAAAAGACAAATTTGTGGTCATAACGGGTCTATCAGGGTCAGGAAAATCATCATTAGCTTTTGACACCATTTATGCCGAAGGTCAAAGAAGATATGTGGAGAGTTTATCTGCGTATGCACGTCAATTTTTAGATAAAATGAAAAAACCAAATGTTGATTTAATTGAAGGATTAAGTCCGGCTATAGCAATAGAACAAAAAAATACTTCAAAAAACCCAAGATCTACTGTTGCAACTGTAACTGAAATTTATGATTATATGAGAGTATTATATGCTAGAGCAGGAATCCCCTACTCACCATTTACAGGTAAACCAATAACCTCTCAAACAATTACTCAAATAGTAGATATGGTTAAAAAATTACCAAAAAAATCAACAATATACATTTATGCACCAGTAGTAAGAGGTCGAAAGGGTGAGTATAAAAAAGATATTTTAAGCTACAAAAGAAGAGGTTTTAGGAAAATTAAAATTGATAATGTTTTATATGATATAGAAAAATCACCCAATCTAGATAAAAAACTTAAACATGATATTTCAGTCTTAGTAGATAGAATAGTTTTAAATTCAAAACTTGGAAACAGATTAGCCGAAAGTATTGAAACAGCTGTAAATTTAGCTAACGGTATAGTCTTTGTCGAATATGAGGATGAAACACTTCCTCAAAAATTTAGAAAACTTGAAAAGTTAATTTACTCTACAAAATTTGCGTGCCCTGAGAGCGGTTTTACAATTGAGGAAATTGAGCCGAGACTTTTTTCATTTAATAGCCCATATGGTGCGTGTGAAGAGTGTGAGGGAATTGGAATGAAATTAAATGTTGATCCAAATTTAGTTATTCCTGATGAAAGAAAAAGTTTAGCTGATGGAGCAATTGAACCTTGGTCAAAATCAACTACATTATATTACGCTCAAACGTTAGCGTCTTTAGCAAAACATTATGGTTTTTCTTTAGATGAAAAATGGAAAAAATTACCAAAAAAAATTAAAGATATTATTCTTTATGGTTCTGATGAAGACGAGATAAAATTTAATTATGATGATGGTTATGAGAAATATTCTTACAAAAAAACTTTTGAAGGTGTAATTAATAATCTTGAAAGAAGATTTTTAGAATCTGATAGTGAATGGAAAAGAGAAGCTATTGCTGAATATCAATCTGATACTGCATGCGAAGCTTGTAATGGCGACAGATTAAAAGAAGAAGCTTTATGTGTAAAAATTAATGATCTAAATATAAGTGAAGTAACAAAAAAATCTATTTTAGATGCCTCTGAATGGTTTAAAAATTTAGAAAATAATCTTGATAAAAGACAATTTAAAATTGCAGAGCATGTTTTAAAAGAAATAAATGAAAGGTTAAATTTTCTTTTAAACGTTGGTTTAGATTATTTAACATTATCTAGAGAGTCTGGAACTTTATCAGGGGGTGAGGCTCAAAGAATAAGACTAGCCTCACAAATTGGATCTGGATTAACTGGTGTATTGTATGTTTTGGATGAACCATCAATTGGATTACATCAAAAAGATAATGTAAAGCTTATTAATGCACTTAAAAGATTAAGAGATCTAGGTAATACAGTTATTGTTGTTGAGCATGATACAGAAACAATGGAAAATGCTGATCATATTATCGACCTAGGACCTGAGGCTGGGAGTAATGGTGGTCAGATTACAGCTCAAGGTTCATATGAAGATTTAAAAAAAGATAAAAATAGTATTACGGGTCAGTATCTTGCCAATAAAAAAACAATCGAAATTCCAAAATCACGACGTTTAGCTAAAAATGGAAGGTTTGTTGAAATCAATGGCGCAAGTGGAAATAATTTAAATAATGTAAATCTTAAAATTCCAACTGGAACGTTTACCTGTGTTACTGGTGTCTCGGGTAGTGGTAAATCTACTCTAATATTACAAACTCTATTTCATGCCTTAAATTTAACTTTAAATAATAAAGCACGAAAAACACCTAAATCATTTAAAGGTTATAAAGGTGTAGAATTAATTGATAAAATAATTGATATTGATCAATCTCCTATTGGCAGAACCCCTAGATCAAATCCAGCAACATATACGGGAGCCTTTGGGCCTATTAGAGATTGGTTTACAAGCCTACCAGAGTCAAAAACAAGAGGATATAAACCAGGAAGATTTTCTTTTAATGTTAAAGGAGGTAGATGTGAAGCTTGTGAAGGTGATGGTGTAATCACATATGAAATGCATTTTTTACCTGATGTTTATATACAGTGCGATGAATGTAAAGGAACTAGGTATAATAGAGAGACTTTGGAAATTAAATTTAAAGGTAAAAGTATTGCAGATGTTTTAGACATGTCGGTTGATGAAGGATGTGAATATTTTGAAAATATATCTAATATAAAAACAAAATTATTAACTCTTAAAAAAGTTGGATTGGGTTATATAAAAATTGGTCAGCAAGCAACTACCCTATCAGGAGGTGAAGCTCAAAGAATTAAACTTGCAAAAGAACTATCAAAAAGATCAACAGGAAGAACAATGTATATATTAGATGAACCAACTACAGGGTTACATCAACATGATATTAAAAAACTTTTAGAGATACTTCACACATTTGTAAAACTGGGGAACACGGTGGTTGTTATTGAGCATAATTTAGATGTAATTAAAACAGCAGATTACATTGTAGACATGGGACCTGAAGGCGGTGTAAAAGGTGGAAATATTGTCGCCGAGGGCAAACCTGAAGAAGTATGCAAAGTTAAAGATAGTTTTACAGGCCAATTTTTAAAACCTCTTTTAACTTAAATTTAAGAACTTAAAATTTTCCAAAATTAGTGTATAGTTAGAAAGAATCATGAATAATTTGTTATCATCTTTATCAAAAACTGTTCACACATCACTAGCAATAGCAATATTATTGTTTCTTGGATTGTTTTATTTAAATGATGGTATAGCTTTTGATACATTGTTTTGGAGCTGGTTATTCAGATACATACATGTAATTGTTGCAATTATGTGGATTGGATTGTTGTGGTATTTTAACTTTGTTCAAATTCCAAATATGGGGAAAATTCCTGATGAACAAAAACCAGCGATAGGTAAAGTAATTGCTCCAGCTGCATTATTTTATTTTAGATGGGCCGCAGCATTAACTGTTCTTTCTGGTCTAATTCTTGCTCTTCTGAATGGATATCTTCATGATGCAATGACTTTAAGTATTGGTTCAGGTGTACCAAAACATACTGCAATTGGAATTGGAATGTGGTTAGGAATTATAATGGCATTTAATGTATGGTTTGTGATTTGGCCAAATCAAAAAAGAGCTTTAGGAATAGTTGAGAGTGATCCAGAAACAAAAGCTAAATCAGCTAAAACTGCAATGCTATTCTCAAGAACAAATACTTTATTATCTTTACCAATGTTACTTACAATGGTAATAGCTCAAAATTTATATTAAATTATTTTTTATCCTCTTCTTCTCTAAGAACAGTTTTTTGAGAAACTCTGAGTCTAACTAAAATAGTGTTAGCTATATAAATTGAAGAATAAGTTCCAAAAACAACACCAAGTATCATTGCTAGTGAAAATCCTTTTAATATTTCTCCACCAAAAAAATAAATTGCAAATAAAGCTAGTAAAGTAGTTGTAGAAGTTATTATAGTTCTAGACAAAGTTTCATTGATAGAAATATTTGTTAATTCAAAAATCTTTATATCTGAATATTTTCTTAAATTCTCACGCACACGGTCAAAAATAACCACAGTATCATTCATTGAATATCCAACTATTGTTAACACAGCTGCAATTATTGATAAATTTATTTCTAAGCTAAATAAAGAAAAAACTCCCAGAGTTACAATAACATCATGAAACAAAGCTAAAATTGCACCGAAACTAAATTGCCATTCAAATCTAATCCAAATATAGATTAGCATTAGTGCTAAAGATAAAGATATTGCTATTACGCCTGATTTTAATAATTCAGCACTTACCTTTGGTCCAACATTCTCTACCCTTCTAAAATCATAGTTATTTCCAAAAGATTTATCTAAATTAGTTTTAATTTCCTCAATAATATTCTTTTTATTATCTTTGTTTTCAAATTTTATTAAAAAATCTGTATCATTACCAAATTTCTTTACTGAAATATCTCCTAAATCCATTTGATTAAATCTATCTCTTAATGAACTTACATTTATTTTAGAATCTGAAGCTCTTAATTCAATTAAAGTACCGCCTTTAAAATCTATACCAAAATTAAGTCCTTTAAAAATTAACAATAATAATGAAACAACAATTAAAATCGATGAGAGCAGATTAAAGTGGTTATAATATTTATTAAAAGCAATCATTATATTAAATTTTCCTTATTTTTATTTCTTGCTACGTAAATACTAGTGAATAATCTAGCTATAAAATAAACTGAAAATAGTGTTGTAAATATTCCAACTCCTAAAGTTACAGCAAAACCTTTGACTGGGCCTGAACCCATAAAAAATAAAATAATTGCAGCTAATAATGTAGTAATATTGGCATCTAAAATAGCTGTTCTTGATTTAGTATAACCACCATCAAAAGCCAAAATATTACTAGACTCATCTTTTAGTTCCTCTTTAATTCTCTCAAAAATTAAAACATTTGCATCAACTGCCATACCTACAGTTAGAATAATCCCTGCAATACCAGGTAATGTTAAAGTAGCTTCAAATAAAGTTAAAACACCCAAAAGAATAAACAAATTAACTATTAGTGTTACATTGGTAATTAATCCAAAGATTTTATATTTTACGAACATAAAAATTATCACCAACATAAAACCTATTGCTAAGGCAATCATTCCTGCATTAATTGAGTCTTGTCCAAGATCAGGTCCAACCGTTCTTTCTTCAATAATTTCTAATGGAGCTGGTAATGCTCCTGATCTTAATAATAAAGCTAGATCAGTTGCTGTTTGAAAAGTGAAACCTCCGCTTATCTGACCAGATCCACTGGCAATCGTATCTCTAACTACAGGGGCGCTAATAATTTTACCATCTAAAACAATTGCTAATTGCTTTCCAATACCAGTTGAGGTTGCCTTACCAAACCTTTTTGCACCTACTCTATCTAAAGTAAATGAAACAATTGTTTGATTAGTTTGAGTGTCCATTTTTGGTTGAGCATCAAGTAAATTTTCACCACTTATTATTATTCTTTTACTAACTGTGGCTTCTTCTATACCATTTTCAAATTTTAATTTATCAACTCCAAAACGATCATTTTCGTCATTTGTTACAAATCGAAAAGTCAGGTTGGCAGTTTTGCCAAGCAATGATTTTATTCTCATCGGGTCATCTAATCCAGGTAGTTCTACTAAAATTCGGTTATTTCCTCTTTTAAGTATGTTGGGTTCATTAGTTCCAACCTCATCTACCCTTCTTCTAACTATTTCTATAGCTTGATCTTGAGAGGAAGTTTTAAGTTTAATTAAACCCTGTCTTGAAAAATTAACTTTAAAATTTAACCCTGTATCCTCAATTTCTAACTGATGTGATTTAAATCTTGGGTAATAAGGATTAAGATCACTATTTTCATCCTGAAAAACATCTAAGATAGATTGCTTATCATTTTCTATTACATTAAAAAAAATATTTTGGTTTTCTATCTTTATATTATTGATCTTAATATTTTTTTCTTTGAAGTAATTTCTGATAGTTGTTGTTAAGTTTTGTAGCTTTTGTTCAATTACAGGTTCATTATCAATCTCAAGTAACAGATATGATCCACCCTGAAGGTCTAATCCTAGATTAATTTTTTTATCAAAAAAATTATCATCAAATTTAAAAAGATTTGATGAAGCTATTAAAATAAATAAAACTGAAAAAAGAGTTATAAATAAAATTCTTAACTTAGAGAAATATAGCACTTAACTAAAAATAATTATTTTTTAACTTCTTGAGTATTTGTGTTAACAAGACTTTGAATACCAGTTGATTTAACTATCTCAACCTTTACGTTTTCAGCAATTTCTACTTCAACTTTATCGTTGTCTATAAGTCTCTCCACTGTACCTGTAATTCCACCAGAAGTAACAACCTTGTCACCTCTTTTAAGACTTTCAACCATTGCTTTGTGTTCTTTAACTTTTTTTTGCTGTGGTCTGATTAAGAAAAAATAAAAAATAACAAATATTAAAATTAGTGGTATAAATTGTCCTATTCCTGAGCCTTCCATAAATCTCCTTATAAATTAAGTGAATACTTATACTATCTATGTAATTAAAACAACTTTATTTAGCTGAAATCAATTCCAAATTATTCATATAGGGTCGCAGTACCTTTGGAACAATAATCGAACCATCTTTTTGTTGATAGTTTTCGAGTACAGCAATTAAAGTTCTGCCCACAGCTAAACCACTTCCATTTAATGTTCCAACATAAACAGTTTCCTTGTTTTTATTTTTATATCTTGATTTCATTCTTTGTGCCTGAAATGTTGAACAAGAAGAGCATGATGATATTTCACGATACTTGTTTTCTGATGGTAACCACACTTCTATATCATAGGTTTTTTCTGCACTGAAACCCATATCACCTGAACATAAAATTACTTTTCTATAAGGTAATTCTAACTTATCCAGTATATCTGTTGCACAGTTTGTCATTCGCTCTAATTCTTCTAGGCAATTTTCTTTTTCTACAATACTAACCATCTCAACTTTATAAAATTGATGTTGCCTAATCATTCCTTTGGTATCTTTGCCGTAACTGCCAGCTTCTTTTCTAAAACAAGGAGTTGAGGCAACAAATCTCATAGGTAAATCTTTTTGGTCAACAATTTTATCTTTAACAATGTTTGTTAAAATTACTTCGGCAGTTGGGATTAAAAATTTTCGATCGGATCCTTCATCAAATTTTATTTCAAATTGATCGTTTTCAAATTTTGGTAATTGGCCTGTTCCATACATCGTATTATCAGAAGCAATCAATGGAGGAGAAATTTCCTGATAATCATTCTGAACAATATGAGTATCTAGCATAAAGTTAGACAAAGCTCGTTCTAGTAATGCTAACTCTTTCTTAACAAATACAAACCTTGACCCGGTTGTTTTTGTTGCAAGATCAAAATCAAGCATACCTAAATTTTCACCAAGTTCATAATGAGATTTAGGTTTAAAATCAAATTCAGGAGCTTTTCCAGCTTTTAAGACTTCCACATTATCATTTTCATCTTTTCCATTTGGAACATCTTGATGTGGTATGTTTGGTATGCTTGATAAAATATTATCTAATTCAGTTTTAGTATTTTTTTGTTGCTCAGAAATCTTCTCTAATTCTGTAGATATCTCTTTAGATTTTTTAAATAAACTTTCATCTTTAGATTTTGAAATATCTTTTTTTTCTTTTTCTAAATTTTCTTTCTTTTGAATTAAATCTCTATTTAACTCATCAAGTTTTTTTAAATTATTAAAATCAATTTTAACTGAACGTTTTTCAAGATCTTTTTCAAATTTTGAAAAATCTTTTCTGATTTCTTTTAAATTATGCATCAGTCTTTTCTAAATTTTTGTTTTCTATAAATTTTACTGAAAATATTGATAATTCATATAAAATTAATAAAGGAATGGCTAAACCTATTTGAGTAATTGGATCTGGCGGTGTTAATAATGCAGCAGCAGCAAATATAATTACTATTACATACTTTCTTCTTTCTTTTAGAAATTGACTATCAACAACACCTATTCTCGCTAATAAACTTAAAACAATAGGTAGTTGGAAACTTATTCCAAATGCAAAAATTAACTTCATAACTAGTGATAAATATTCATTTACCTTAGCTTCTAATTGAATTGGTAGACTTGTAGACATTCCTGTACTTTCAAATGATAAAAAGAATTTGATAGCAAGAGGCATTATCAAATAGTAAACAAGCATGCCTCCTAAAAAGAAAAGGACGGGTGTTAATATAAGGTATGGAAGTATAGCAACTTTTTCATGTTTATATAAACCCGGTGCAATAAATTTCCATATTTGCATTAGAATAAATGGACAAGTCACAAAAAAAGCGGTGAAAAAAGATACCTTTATATAGGTTAAAAAAGTTTCTTGTAAGGCTGTAAAAATAAGCCTTCGATCAGATCCGTCATCTTTTACAGCTTGAGCAAATGGATCAACTAAAAAACCATAAATATGTTCTGCAAATATATAACAAATTACAAAAAAGATTATTAGAAATACAAAACTATGTATTAATCTTTTTCTTAATTCTGTTAGATGGCTAACAAATCCACCTTCATTTTCATCATTGCTCATCTTTTTTAGTTTCTTTTTTTATTTCTTTATCAATTTTTTCTTCATCAATTTCTAAATTTGACACTTCATTTTGAATGTTGCTTACATATCTTTTAGCAGTTCCTATCCAAGAACCAGCTTTCTTTAACATGATTGGAAAATCTTTAGGACCAAGAACAACAATTGCAATACCAACAACAATTAATATCTCAAACCAACCAATAGTAGGCATGTGATTTAATCTTTGTTTTCTGAGTCTTTATTTTCGTCGGATATATTTTTTGGCTCTGTATCGTCAGTAACATCTGACGCCATTCCTTTTTTGAAACTTTTAATTCCCTTAGCTACATCACCCATTAGACTAGAGATTTTACCTCGTCCAAATAATAAGACTACTAATATAACTACGATTGCTATTTGCCAAATTCCTATGCTCATAAAAAACTTATAACCTTTTTATGATTAATTTAAAAGTTACTTTTTTGTTAATCTTTCTCTTCTGTATCAAGAGTGCTGTTTAGCATCTCATCAATATTGGAATAAATATCCTCTTTTTTTTCTTCTTGTTTTTCTTTGTAAAATTTACCAGTTCCAAAAATTGCATTATCAATACTAGAACTATCAATTAAACCAGCTGCGCCTAATTCATCAATTGTTGGTAAATCAGATAATTTTTGGAGATTAAAATGACTTAAAAATTCGTCTGTTGTAACATACTGAATTGGTCTTCCTGGTACATCTTTACGACCACCTGGCTTAACCCAGTTAAGCTCCATCAATATTTCAAGAGTATTCGTTCCAAATGCAACACCTCTTATCTCCTCAATCTCTGCTCTAGTAACAGGTTGGTGATAAACAATTATAGCTAAAGTCTCCACAGCGGCTCTAGAAAGTTTTTTTTCAACCGTTCTTTCTTGTGACATGATGTTTGACAAGTTAGGAGAAGTTCTAAAAGACCACTTTTCTTTTATACAAACCAGATTAATTCCACGTTTAGAGTATTCTTGCTGCAACTTTTCTAATGATTTAGAGACGTTA
>CACPPK010000016.1 GCA_902635845.1 uncultured Pelagibacteraceae bacterium
AAGGTTTTTTTTAATTAAAAGCAGAGCTTGTTCTATCGATAAAGCTGTTAACTTATCGCTTATTTCCTCATAATCATCAAAATTTAGATCTGAATTATCCGAAACTATATTTTTTGCAAAATCAATAAGGTAATCTCCTGGATATAAATCAGAGTTATCTTGAGGAAATGCTTCGTTAAATTTTACTTCCCTAATTCTAAAGTATACAGATTTTGTAAAATTTATAATCTGGTTACCATAATCATTTACATAATACTCTTTTGTAACCTTGTGTTTATTAAATATTAATACATTAGATATCACATCACCTAGAATAGCTCCTCTACAGTGACCAACATGCAAAGGTCCTGTGGGATTGGCTGATACAAATTCAACTAAATAATTATTTTTTTTTTCTTTTTCATTAATTCCAAATTTTTTAGAGTTATCAATTATTTCTTTAATAAATTTTGACCAAAAAGATGGCTTAAATTTTATATTTATGAAACCAGGTTTAGCAATGGATATATTTTCTATTTGATCATCACTATTTTTTATTTCAGGTGCAAGTTTTTCTGCCAATTCTATTGGAGAGGTTTTATTTAGTTTTGATAAAACCATTGCAACATTAGTTGAAATATCACAATTAAATTTTGGAGGTGGTATTTCTGCATTAATACCATTGAAACTTTCTGGAACAATGAGTTGATTTTTTTTACTAAGCTCAACAATAATAGATTTAATTTTATCTAGATATAATTCAAAAATGTTCATTTATTATCGTTATAAAGGTTAATTGCGTATCTGTCTGTCATACCAGATATAAAATCTGAAATAGCTCTATATTTGTCTTTAGTCAATTGCTCTTTAGTAAGAAATTTTCTAGGATTTGATTTAATTATTTTAAATAATTTCTTAATTATCATTTTACCTCTTTGATTCTTATTAAGCACCGATTTATTGTCATACATTCTATGTCTTAAAAATGACCTGATTTCTTGTTCTGAATTTTGTATTTTATCTGAAAAAGAAACAATTAATTGATTTGATTTTGACACATCTTTTAATGACTTAATTTTAAATTTTTTAATATTTTTGTCTGTATTACTTAATAAATCTCTAATCATAATATCTATTGAATCTCTGATGATTTGATAAATAGCAATTTTATAATTTTTTTTATTAATTTTATTTTTATATTTTTGATAAATGTCTTTAAAAAAATCTAATTCTACTAATTCCTCAAGTTTAAATAGGTTTGCTTTAATTCCATCCTGAATATCATGATTATTATATGCAATATCATCCGATATAGCTGATATTTGAGCTTCTAACGATGGATAGGTATTAAAGTTAATCTTATTTCTGAAAACTTTTGATCCAATTAGTTTGTTGATCATGCTTAGATCGTCTACTGGTCCGTTGTGTTTTAAAAGTCCTTCTAAAGTTTCAAGAGTTAAATTTAGTCCAGCAAATTTGAAATATTTATTTTCTAAAAACATTACGATTCTTAGTGTCTGAAGATTATGATCGAAACCTCCATAGTTTTCCATACATTCATCTAAAGCATCTTCTCCTGCATGGCCAAATGGAGTGTGACCTAAATCATGAGCTAGGCTTAAGGTTTCTGCTAAATCTTCATTTAATTTTAAATATTTTGCAATTGATCTTGCTATTTGAGCAACTTCAATTGAATGAGTAATCCTTGTTCTAAAATGATCCCCTTCTGTGTTAACGAATACTTGGGTTTTATGCTTTAATCTTCTAAACGATGCGCTATGAATTATACGATCTCTGTCACGTTGAAAAGGAGATCTATATTTTGAATTAGCCTCTTTATTAAGTCTACCTTTACTTTTAAATACGCCTAACAAAGTGTCTTTTTTCATCCTTTAATTTAAATAATTAAGTATTATATTAGTAATATCAGTGTTCAGTTATGATTAAAGAAATTAAATTTACGGATAAAGCGTTAAAACAAATAGATAATTTGTTATCAAAAAAAGATAAAGGATCATTCTTTAGAATCGCTATCAAAGGTGGAGGCTGCTCTGGTTTTCAATATGAATTTACATTTGATAAATCAAAACAAGATGATGATTTAAATTATCAAAATATTTTAATTGATAAAACTTCAGCTGATTTGCTTAAAGGATCTGAAGTTGATTATGTTTCTGAACTTATAGGTGAACAATTCAAAATATCTAATCCACAAACCAAATCTTCATGTGGTTGTGGGGTTTCTTTCTCACTTTAATGCTCATTTCATCTTGGAATGTGAACTCGGTAAGAGCAAGAATTGAAAATATCAAAAGCTATTTATTAAAATATAAACCTGATATTTTAATGATGCAGGAGATCAAAACCGAAGATGTTAATTTTCCATATGATGATTTTTCATCAATGGACTATGAAAGTCATGTATTTGGTCAAAAAAGTTATAATGGTGTAGCAATTATATCTAAAAATAAATTAAAAAATGTCAAAACAGATTTAATTAAGGATAAGTTAAAACAATCAAGAATAATTTCAGCTGAATTTGAATATAAGAAAAAAAATATACAATTAATTAATATTTATACCCCTAATGGTAATCCAGTAGATACAGAAAAATATGATTATAAAAAAGAATGGCTTGATCAATTAATAAAACAATTAAAAACTTTATCTAAAAAAAATTCAAATATTATTTTAGCTGGTGATTTCAATATTATCCCATCAGCAGAAGATGTTTATAATGTTAAAAGTTTTGAAGATGACGCATTATACCGACTTGAAATAAGAAAAAAATTTAGAGAAATGATTAATCTTGGTTTTAATGATGTCTACAGACATTTTTATGAAGATAAAGAAGGATATACATTTTGGGATTATATGAGAGGTGCATGGCAAAAAAATAACGGTATGAGGATAGATCATTTTTTAGTTTCAAATTCTATAATTGATCAAATTAAAGATATTAATATTAATAAAGATCCGCGTGGAAGAGAAAAGCCTTCTGATCACACACCTATTGAGATTAATTTAACTTAAAGATTTAATCTTATTTACTAATTCTTCGTTAATATTTCTTGGACCAGTGTTCATTCTATTCTTATGACGTCTTTCTCCAGGTAATCTTACTTCACCCATTGATTTCATTTTTTCAAAAAATTCTTCAGCATGTTTTTGCCAATTAGTTCCTGAGGTTTTATCTGGGTTAATGGCAAGAATAAATTCACCACCACTTGGAGGGCCTCCATCATTATTATCTTTCGCTGCTGTTTCAAAACTAAAATTATCTCCAACTAATGCACCTGCCATTAATTCTACCATCATTGCAATTGCAGATCCCTTGTAACCACCAAAAGGTAATAAAACTCCACCATCAGCAATTTCACCCGGATCAGTTGTTTCTTTACCATCTTTAGTTAAACCAGTGCCAAGTGGAACTTTGTGCCCTTCTCTTTTAGCAACTTGAACTTCTCCCATTGCCATTGAAGCTGTTGCCATATCATAAACAACCGGTGTTTTACCTGGACGAGGCCAAGCAAATGAAATTGGGTTTGTTCCAAATAAAGGTTTTATTGCGCCAGCAGGTGCTACAGCCGGCTTGTAAGATGTACAAGCAAATGCAACTAAACCTTCCTCTGCTAATTTCTCTGTTTCAGGCCACATAGCAGCCATATGATGTGAATTATTTATTGCTAACACAGCTACACCATTTTCTTTTGCAGCTTTTGCTAATTCAGGCAATCCTTTATTTAATACAACAGGTGCTAAACAATTATTTCCTTTAACTTTAATTACTGATGGAGATATTTTTTTTACTTCTGGTTTCCCTTTTCCATTTATTTTTCCTCCTTTAAGACCTGTAACGTACGCTGGTAATCTAAATAAACCGTGTGATACCGAACCATCTCTTTCAGCATTCCTAATTAAGTCTGACAAAATTGATGCTGTTTCATCATCACAACCATTTGCCAAAAGAGTTTTTTTAGCTAGTTCAAATATTTCGTCTAAAGTTAATGAAACTGTGCTCATTATTTTAATTTACATTTTTTACATAAACCAAAAAATTCTAAATTGTATTTGCTATATTTCATTCCAGAGTTATCTGAAAAGTTAGATAAATATTTTGAAAGTTTTGAATTACTTATTTCAGATACGTTTTCACAACTTTCACAAATTGAAAAAGCTGTCGCTTTTGAGATTTGGCAACTAGAATTTTGACAAGCAATAAAAGCATTTCTACTTTCAATCTTGTGAATTTTTCCAATTTCAACTAACTTATCTAAAGCTCTATAAACTTGTAGTGGTGCTTTTATTCCCTTTTTTTGGACATTAAATAAAATTGAATAAGCTTTCATAGGTCCACCAGATTTATCAATAAGATCAAAAATGATTTTTTGATTTTTGGAAAGATTGTGTTCTTTTTGCATTTTTAAATTCTTATCAATTAGTTATCAGTTTTTCAATTTAATCGATTGTTTAATATTAATTAAAGACAATATAAATAATACTAAAGCGGCCATGATTATTGAAGGCCCAGATGATGTATTAAATTCTAGAGATGAAAATAGACCTAGCAATACTGATAATAATCCACCAATTATTGAAAATAACACCATCTTTTGAGGACTGTCTGATATGTTTCTAGCCATTGCAGCTGGTATAATTAACATTCCTGTAATTAGTAATAACCCTACCATTTTAATTGATATTGCTATTACAGCAGCCATAAGAATTGTAAAAATAGCTTTTGCTCTATCAGGGTTTAGCCCTTCTGCTTCTGCTAACTCATAATTAACTGTAGATGCAAACAATGGTTTCCAAATTAATTTTAGAACTAGTAAAATTACAGCTCCACCAGTCCAGATGATTAATAAATCATCAGTTGTTACAGCTAATATATCACCGAATAAAAGTCCCATAATATCAAAACGAATAAATGTTAAAAAACCTATTACTACTAATCCAACAGCTAAAGAAGAATGCGCCAATAGACCAAGCAAAGCATCACCAGGTAAATTAGTTTTCTTCTGTAATTGAATTAAAATCAATGCAATTAGAGATGAAATAATAAATACTGAAAGAGCAATGTTTAATTCAAAAGAGTAAGCCAAAGTTACACCAAGTAAAGCTGAGTGAGCTAATGTATCGCCAAAGTAAGATAATCTTCTCCAAACAACAAAACAACCAAGAGGTCCAGTTACTAAAGCTATTCCCAAACCTGCAATTAGTGCTCTTATAAAAAAATCATCAAACATATTAGTTTTTCTTTATTTCACCTTTATCCGAATGAACGTGATCATGTTTATGTTCATATACAGAAAGAATTTGAGATGCCTGTTCACCAAATAAGGTTTTATATTCATTATTTTTAGCAACATCCATTGGTGTACCTGAACAACAAACATGACCATTTAAACAAACAACATGATCTGTTGCAGTCATGACTGTATGTAAATCATGAGATATTAATAAAATTCCACAATTTAGCGTATCAGAGATTCTTTTAATTAATTCATATAAAGCAATCTCACCAGTGTAATCAACACCTTGAACTGGTTCATCAAGAACTAATAATTCAGGTTTTTTTGAAATTGCTCTTGCGATTAAAACTCTTTGAAATTCACCACCTGATAAATTTCCTAAATTTTTATTCTTAAGATGGATAACACCTGTTAATGTAAGTGCTTCATCAATTGCCTCATCTTTAATATTTTCTGTTAGAAGCATAAAATCATAAACTCTTAACGGTAATGTCCAATCAATAGATATTTTTTGAGGAACATATCCAACTTTATTTGTGTATTTCTCAACACTTCCTTCTATGTTTTTGTAAATTCCTAATGCAATTTTTGCGGTAGTACTTTTTCCTGAGCCATTAGGTCCAATAAGTGTAACAATTTTTCCTTTTTTAACAGTTAATGAAACACCTTCCACTAGCCATTTATCATTTTGTTTAAAACCAGCGTTATTTAATTTTACTAATGTACTATTTTCTGAGCCCATATATTGCTTGACTTATAAATGTTATATTATTACATAACGTTATATTATAACAACCAATTAAATTACTTATTATGAAAAATATTAAAAAAATACCACTTATATTCTCAATATTATCAATTCTAACATTCTTTACACCAGCAAATGCTGAAATAAAAGTAGTTGCTTCTATTAAACCAATTCATTCATTAGCTAGTTACTTAATGGATGGTATTGCTAAACCTGATTTAATAGTTGATGGATATGCATCTCCACACGGATTTGCAATGAAACCTTCTCATGCAAAAATGCTTCAAAATGCTGACCTAATATTCTGGGTTGGTGAAGATTTAGAGAGTTTTTTAGAAAAACCATTGAGTTCAATTGCTAAGAAAGCAGAAAAAATTGAATTAATGGAGACTAAAGGATTGCAAGTATTAAAATTTAGAGAAAGAAATATTTTTGACGAACATGATCATGATGATCACGGACATGACGATCACGGTAAAAAAGAGGATGATCATGACGACCATGGACATGATGACCACGGTAAAAAGGAAGATGATCACGACCATGATGATCATGGGAAAAAAGAAGATGACCACGATCATGACGATCATGGTAAAAAAGAAGATGATCATGACGACCACGGACATGACGATCATGATGGACATGCGCATGGTGAATTTGATCCACACATTTGGTTGGACCCAATTAATGCAAAAGCTATGTTAAATGAAATGGCAGAACATTTAATTGAAAATGATCCAAAAAATGAAGCTAAATACAAAAGTAATTTAGCTAAAGCTTTACAAGAAATTGATAAACTTACAATTGATGTAATGACTGATTTAAGTAGCAGTGTTGCTTCAATTGTATTCCATGATGCTTATCAATATTTTGAGAAAAGATTTAATGTAAATATATTAGGTGCTTTTACTGTTAACACAGATGTGATGCCTGGTGCAGAACAATTAGCAGAAATCAGAGAGATAATTGAGCACGATAAAGTTGCTTGTGTGTTCTCAGAGCCTCAATTTAACCCTGATATTATTAAAGCTGTCGCAAAAGATATGAATATTAAAACTGGAGTAGTTGACCCATTAGGAGCAACATTAGACCCAGGAAAAGACTTATATTTCAATTTAATTAGAAATATGTCTGCATCTTTCAAAGGTTGTTAATTTAAAATTAGGTTTAATCCTGGAATTTTTTTAAATTCTCGGATTAACAAATAATTATTACTGTTAATTAATCTCACAAAAAACATTGTATTTATTTTAAAGAAGATTTATTTTCTTTCATAATCTGACTATATGAATGATTTAAATTTATTTAAAAAAAATGGCTTTCTTGTTAAAGAAAATCTAATTTCTCAAACAAAGATAAATAAAATTAATAAAATTGTTAATGAAGTAATTTCAAAAGAAAAAAAAAGAAAAAAAACTAATGGTGCAAATGGAACTCAATCCTATAATAATTACCATTTTGTATACAATTCAGGTTCTTCAAAAAATAAAGAAATTTTAAGACTAAATAATCCTCAGAACAGACATAAAGTTTTCTATGAATTATCTAGAGATAAAAGGATTATATCCATAGCTAAAAAATTGTTAGGTGGAACAGTTAGATTTCATCTAGGTAAATTAAATTTTAAACTACCAAATAAGAAAAAAGGAAGTGAAATTGGATGGCACCAAGATTGGGCTTTTTACCCACATACCAATGATGATTTGATCACAGTTGGTATATATTTAGATGATTGCGATGAAAAAAATGGGCCACTTAAAATAATAAAGAATTCACACAAAAAGAAATTGTACAGCCACCACAGCAAAGAAAATTATTTTGTTGGAAAAATAGACACTAAGAAAAATAAAATAGGAACTAAAGATAGTGTTTCGATAACTGGAACCGCTGGAACAGTTGTTTTTTTTCATTGTAGATCAGTTCATGGGTCTGGACACAATCAAATGAATAACTCAAGACCGTTAATTTTATTTGGATATAGAGCTTGTGATGCGTGGCCTCTAATTAATGATGGAAACCCTCATCCTGAGGTTGATTTGGAAAATTATGACAAAAATATAATTGTAGGAAATAAATCAATAAAACCAAGATTGACTAAAGTTCCAACCATAATCCCACTGCCTAAGAAGAAACATTATGTTTCTATCTACGAACTTCAAAAAAATTAGATTAAATTTTAAATTAGAGAATAACCAGAGGATCTTACAGTCCTTATAAGTTCTTTTTTATTTTGGATATTAATTGATTTTCTTAATCTTCTGATATGAACATCAATAGTTCTGCTTTCAACATTTATATTGTTGGGCCAAACATTTTCTAAAATCTGATCTCTAGAATAAACTCTCTTTGGATTTACCAAAAAAAATTCTAGTAACCTAAATTCCGTAGGTCCAAGTTGTATTTCTTTTTTATCTCTGTAAACTCTTTTTTCAATCCTATCTAAAACTAAATCTTCAAACTCTAAATTATCAGATACAGTGTTAGGGTTAGATCTTCTTAAAACAGCTTTAATTCTAGCCATAAGCTCATTAAAACTAAATGGTTTAGTTAAATAATCATCAACACCGCTATCTAAACCTTTTATTTTATCTTCCTCTTCGCCTTTAGCGGTTAACATAATTACAGGTAAATTTTTGATACTATTGTCTTTTCTAATATTTTTACAAATTTCAATACCGGAGAGATCAGGCAGCATCCAATCTAATAAAAGTAAATCTGGCTGAAATTTTTTTAATTCTTTTAAGCCATCATTGCCATTTACTGATGATGAAACTATAAAACCATTTTTTTCTAGATTATGTTGAACTAATTGAATTATTGAAGGTTCGTCCTCAATAATAAATATTTTGCCATTCATTTTATTGCTGAATAACTTTTCCTTTAGGTCTGCTTCCTTTTAAATATTCACCTTTAATTAAAAAACATATTGACTCGGCAATATTTGTTATATGATCACCTGCTCTTTCAAGATTTTTTGTTGCAAAAATTAAATGTGTTGAAAAGTCTAAATTCTTTTTATCTTTAGAGAGAAAATCAATTACACTTTCCATAGCAATATAAGTAAGGTCATCTACTTGTTCGTCTTTTTCCCACACTTCTTTTGCTTTATCATAATTTTTGTTAACATAACTATCGAGTACATCATTTAACTGCTTTATAACTAAATCACCTAGTCTTTTTAAATTACCTAAAAGTTCCTCAGGTAAATCTAATGGAAGAGGTTTAACTTTCTTTGCATTACTTTTAGACAAATCTCCAATTCTTTCTAAATCTTGAGATATTTTTAATGAGCTAATTGTTTCTCTTAAATCAATTGCCATTGGCGCTCTCTTTACCAACAATGTCATTATTTGAGTATCAATTTTAGATCTGAATTTATTTATTTCATCATCACTTTTAATAATTTTATCAATTGAATCTTTATCAACTTTAATAACGGCGTCCATAGAGTCGACCAATTGTGACTCGGTTAAACTTCCCATTTTTATAACAGAGTCTATTAAGTATCTTAATTCTTCTTCATAAGACTTTACTGTATGTTCATTACTCATAATTTATCCAAATCTACCTGTAATATAGTCTTGTGTCATTTTATTGTCAGGATTTTTAAAAATTTTCTCTGTTTTGCCTACTTCGATTAATTTACCAAGGTGAAAAAACCCTGTTTTCTGCGAAACTCTAACTGCCTGTGCCATTGAATGCGTCACAATTACAATAGTGTAAGTTTTTTTTAGTTCATCAATTAATTCTTCAATTTTTGCCGTTGCAATAGGATCTAGGGCAGAACAAGGTTCGTCCATTAATATAACTTCAGGATTAACAGAAATTGCTCTAGCAATACAAAGACGTTGTTGTTGACCACCAGAAAGACCAGTTCCAGGTTCATCGAGTCTATCTTTAACTTCTTCCCATAAAGCTGCTTTCTTAAGACTATTTTCTACAATTTCATCTAATTCACTTTTAGTTTCGCCTTTTCCATGAATTTTTGGACCATAAGAAATATTATCATATATGCTTTTTGGAAATGGATTTGGTTTTTGAAAAACCATTCCTACTCTTTCTCTTAAAGATACTACATCTAAATTTTTATCGTTGATTTCAACACCATCTATTTCAATGTTTCCAGATACTTTACAAATATCGATTACATCATTCATTCTGTTTATACATCTAATAAAGGTAGATTTTCCACATCCTGATGGCCCAATTAAAGCAGTAACTTCTTTTTCGTTTAAATCTAAATTCACATCAAACAAAGCTTGTTTTTCTCCATAATAGACATTTAGATTTTTAGATTTTATTTTTACATTATTCATTAGTTCCATCTTTTCTCAAATTTTTGTCTTAAGTATACTGCTAAAAAATTCATTACAATCAAAAAACTTAATAACATCATAATAGTGGCTGATGTTTTTTCAACAAACCCTCTCTCAGCAGACTCTGACCATAAATAGACTTGTACGGGTAAAGATGAAGAAGGATCAATTGGTGTTGATGGAATATCAACAACAAAAGCTACCATTCCTATCAAAATTAATGGAGCTGTTTCTCCTAATGCTTGTGCTAATCCAATAATAGTTCCTGACAAAGTACCAGGTAAAGCTAAAGGAACTACATGATGAAATACAGATTGAAATTTTGATGCACCTACTGCTAACGCACCTTCTCTTATTGATGGCGGTACCGCCTTCAAAGAAGCCCTACAAGGAATTATTATTCTAGGTAAAGTCATAAGCGCCAAAGTGATACCAGCTACCAGAGGAGTAGATCTTGGTAATTGAATTGTAGCTAGAAGTATTTGAAGAGCCAATAAACCATAAACAATTGAAGGTACAGCGGCCAAGTTATTAATATTTATTTCTATGAAATCAGTGATTTTATTTTTAGGTGCAAATTCCTCCAGGTAGATCGAAGCTAATACTGCTACTGGGAATGCCAATAATAAACAAATTAAAATACTATAAAAAGAACCTACAAGAGCACCACCTATACCAGCTATTTCTGGATCTCTTGAGTCTCCATTTTTAAAAAAGTAATTATTAAAATTTTTAGTGATTGTTTTATTTTCTACTAAGACATCGTAAATTTCTAACTGGAAATTGGAAATTCTTCTCCTGTCTTCAGGTAAATCTCTTGGATAATTCCCCTTATGTAATTGATCAATATCATCTGAGGCCGTGATTTCTAAATTAATTTTTTTACCGATTAAATTTTTATTATTTAAAAAAGCTTTTTTTATTTCAATTTCAGCATCAGTTGTAAAAAGTTCTATAAGCGCATCTTCTTCATCCATGTTTTTTGCTGGATATACCTTTAGCAAACTTTCTATCGTAATATCAAAAAAGTCAGCCTCTAATATTTCTTCTTCGGATGCCCCAGGTTCCAATTCAAGAAGATCTTTATCATAGAAAACCTCAACATTTATTGCTGTTTTCATAAATGCAGAACTACCTTTAGAAAAAATGTTATGCACTAAAATCAAAACAAATAACAAAGCGAAAAAAATTGATGCTAGACCATAAAACCTAAATCTTTTTTCTGCATTATGTCTTTTCTTTAGTCTTTGTTCTTTAGTCATACTTTTCTCGATATTTTTTAACAGCTCTTTGAGCAATGTAATTCAAAATTAAGGTTGCAATAAATAATGTTAACCCTAGAGCAAATGCAGATTGTGTTTTAGGGCTATCAAACTCTTGGTCACCAACTAAAATCATAACTATTTGAGTTGTGATTGTTGTGGTTGATTCAAGAGGATTTATAGTAAGGTTTGCAGCTAGACCCGCAGCCATCACAACGATCATAGTTTCACCTATTGCTCTTGAGACTGCTAAAAGAATAGAACCTATTATTCCCGGTAAAGCCGCAGGTATAACTACTTTTTTAATTGTTTCAGATTTTGTAGCACCAATTGCATATGAACCATCTCTAAGTGATTGAGGGACAGAATTAATTACATCATCTGATAAGGATGAGACATACGGTATGATCATTATACCCATTATCAATCCTGCTGCCAAAGCACTTTCTGATGAAACTGTTAAACCAAAATTTTCTCCAATTTGTCTAAAAAAAGGTCCAACTGTTAAAGCTGCAAAAAAACCATAAACAACAGTTGGAATACCTGCTAAAATTTCGATTATTGGTTTTGAAATCCTTCTAATTTTTAATGAGGCGTATTCTGCCATATAAATTCCTGAAAAAAGTCCAATTGGGACTGCAACTAACATTGCTATGAATGCAATAAAAGTTGTTCCAGCAATTAAAGGAATAAAACCGAAAGCATCCTTTAATTCTTCAAATTCTGCTGCAGTAATTGAAGAGGCATCTCTTACAAAAGCTCTTTGTGGGCTCCAATTTGTTCCAAATAAATAATCAAAAATATTAATTACAGAAAAAAATTTAATACTTTCAAATAATAATGAAAAAATTATTCCTAGTGTTGTTAAAATTGCAATAAGAGATGATACAAACAATAAGCCTTTTAATATAATTTCTACATCATCTCTTGCTTTATTATTTTTGTTAATTTTTTTTAAGGAATAAATTACCGATACTATTACTATAGCAAAAATTAGTACAACTTTTGAATTTGTAAAAAGATTAATAAATTTTGCATAAGCAAGTGCGCTTTCTCTTAAAATACTGTCAATATCACCAAAATAAGTTCCTAAATGAATAGCTTTGATTTTTTCATAAATTAAATTAGCTTCATTTTTGTCATTAAAAATAGCCCCTTGATTTGCTGCAGTTTCAATTATTATTGATTTAATTATTACAGGCTCAAATAATGACCATATTAATAAAAAAACTAGAGAAGGAATTGAACACCATAAAACAAGGTAATATCCATAAAATTTAGGTAATGCATTTAATTTAATATTTTTTTCGATTGCAATACTTTTAGTTTTTGATCTTCCATAAAAAAATAATGATAGAGAAAATATTGTTATTAAAAATATTAGAACGAAGTTCATTCGAGGTTTCTATAACTTTTAAATGTTACATTTTTGTTACAAACTAACTCTGAAATTGAAATTAAATAAAAGGCCAGTATTTACTGGCCTTTTATTGGGGATAAGTTTAAATTTATTTGATACTTATTGTGTTTAAATCTAAAGCAGCTGTTCTTGTTATTTGGTATTCTTCAGATGCTAAAGGGACTAATCCTATTTTCGCTAAGTAACCTCTGTTACTCATAGCTTTTTTAGAAGTGAACTCTTTTAAAAATTCCTGAATGCCAGGAATTACACCTATGTGAGCTTTTTTAACATAAAAAAACAAAGGTCTTGCTATCGGATAAGAGTAATCTTGAATACCTTCTAAAGATGGTTGAACTCCTTCAACAGAGGATGCTTTAACCTTATCTTTATTAGCAACTAGATAACTATAACCAAAAAAACCAAAAGCATCAGGGTTAGATGTAAGTTTTTGTACAATTAAAGTATCATTTTCACCTGCTTCTACAGCGTAACCATCTTCTCTAATTTTAGCACATTCTTTTTTAGCTTTATCACCAAATAAAGATTTAGCAGTTTTTGTACATCCTTTAACCATTACAAGAGAATTCCATGCGTCTCTAGT
This sequence comes from uncultured Pelagibacteraceae bacterium, assembly GCA_902635845.1. Classification (GTDB taxonomy): domain Bacteria; phylum Pseudomonadota; class Alphaproteobacteria; order Pelagibacterales; family Pelagibacteraceae; genus Pelagibacter. The sequence continues at coordinate 13,564 of CACPPK010000016.1, forward strand.
ACCAGAAGTTGGAGGAGCAACTAAAATTTCAATTTTTTTATTAGGAAGACTTGCATCTATATCACTCCATTTTTTGTATGGATTTTCAACAAGTTTACCATCAACATCAACTTTAGCAGCTAAAGCTCTCCACAATTGCTCTTTTGTAAAATCTGCATCTGGAGCACTAACAGCATGTGCAAATGAAATTCCATCATTGCCTACTACAATTTCAATAATTTCGGAAACTCCATTTTTTTCACATAAAGTTTTTTCCTTAGGTTTAATTGCTCTTGAAGCATTAGTAATATCTGGATGATTAGCACCAACTCCAGCACAGAATAATTTCATTCCACCACCTGTTCCTGTACTTTCAATAACTGGTGTTTTGAATTTTCCACTTTTACCAAACTTTTCTGCAACTACTGTTGCATAAGGGTAAACAGTTGATGACCCCACTATTTTGATTTGATCTCTTGAGTAACTTGATGTCGTAAAACCAATTACTAAAAGAAAGCCTATAAATATACTTGTTAATTTATTCATATTTCTCCTTGTTAAATTCATAATGCAAAACTAAATAATTCTGATTCTTTAATACTTTATTAAAGGAAGGTTAAACTTTTGTTACAACGACTAACTTTTTAGTTGAATTACAAAGGATTAAATTTGATGTCTATTGTAGTTCCTTTATTTTCAATACTATTAATGTCCATCTCAGCTCTATGTTGTGAGACTAAATGTTTTACAATGGCTAAACCAAGACCCGTGCCACCTACACTTTGGCTTTTGCTTGGATCAACTGTAAAAAATCTTTCAGTGACTCTATGTATAGACTCTTTTGGAATACCTATTCCCTGATCTGCTACTGAAACAGTATTAAACTCACCATCTTTTTTAGCAGTGATTGTAATTTCTTTATTTTTATCACTGTACTTGATTGAATTATCGATAAGATTAGTAAAAATTTCTATTAATTTATCCCTATCACCAATTATTTTAAAATTATCAGTTTTGTTAAATTTAATACTAATATTATTTTTACTAATTATTTTTTCGTAAGTTTTAATAACATAATCAATTAATTCTATAAGATCTATTTCATGCGTTGGTCGTATATGTTCCTGTAATTCAATTTTAGATAATGACAATAAATCTCTGATTAAATTTTCCATTCTCTCAGATTGAGAGCTCATTACAGGAAGTAAATTATTTACCTCAGAATTCTTTTTTAAATCTGAATTATTTTCAAATGTTTCAAGTCCCATTTTAATGGATTGTAGAGGTGTTCTTAGTTCATGTGATACGTTAGCCACAAAATCAGATTTTAATTGTTGGAATTTGTGGAATTCTGTTAAATCCCTTATGAATAAGACACAACATATTTCATCAAAAAATAGATTATTCTGATCAAGGTAAATTGTTATATTTAATCTTTGAACAGCTTGGTTTCTAATTTCAATTTCAAGATCTGAAATATTGCTACCCTCGAATGATTTATCAATTGAACTTAAAAGATCAGGGTTTCTTAAAAAGCCGCTTATATTCTCTTCTAGTTTTATCTGAAATAATTTATTAGCAGAGTTGTTGCTAAAAAGAATTTTCTTACCTTTGTCTAAAATTATTATTCCCTCAGGAATATAATTTAATAAATCATAAATATTTTTTCTATAATCTTTATTTTCTACAACTTTAATTTGATCATTATTATTTTTAGTTTCAGTTTTAATACCTAATACTTTTTCTTTTTTTAATAATAGATAAGTAAGAAGAACAATTATTACTAATAAAATTATTGTTAATAACTCCATTACTTCACTCTACCATATACATCTTGATATCTTACAATATCGCTTTCCTTCAAAATTGAGCCAACTTGAGCTTCAACAATTTTAACAGGTTTTTTTCCTGGATTTTGAACTCTATGAATAGCCTCTAACGGAATGAATATATGTTCACCAGGTTTTTTAATTATAATATCTTTATTAAGAGTTATTTTAGCATTTCCTTGGGTCACCAACCAATGTTCGGCTCGGTGATGGTGTTTTTGTAAACTTAGTATTCCTTTTGGTTTTACATACAGTTCTTTTATTAAAAACTCTTTTCCTTCAAATAGATTGGTGTATCTGCCCCATGGACGGTAATAGAAATTTTTTTTCTTAATATATTTTTTTTTATTTTTGTCATACATTTTCAGAATTTCTTTCCAACTACCAAGATCTGACCAAGGAATATCTAATTTGATAGCGTTAATTTGTTTGGTTTTTTCAAGAATTGCATAATCAAAAGATTTGGCGGTTGCTTTTATAAATGAAGCTTTGTTTAGATAATATGTATTAGTCTTATATTTTGCTTTATTAACTGAATTCACACAATTTCTATAAGTTTTAGGCTGATATTTTTTAAAGTTATTAATAATGGAGTCTTTTCGAAGATAAAACATTCCTGAATTCCAATAGCCTTTATTCATTATAATTTGTTTTGCTTTAGCTTCTTTTGGTTTTTCAATAAATCTTGTTACTTTATTAATATTACCTTTAATCTTTTTAGTTAAAAAATAACCATAATCACTCGTCGGAGATTTAGGTTTAATTCCAAAAACAAATATATTTTCTTTATTAAGGTTTAATTTATTTTTATTAATTGCCTTATTAAAAATACTCATTTTTTCAATCAAATGATCAGCAGTAAAAAACATCAAAGGTTGATTATCAGGTATATCTTTAATTAAAGCTGTACTTAATATAGCTGGTGCGGTGTTTCTTTTTGCGGGTTCTACAACAATTTTATATTTGCTTATTTTGTTTTTTCTTAAATGCTGTTTTACTTTGCTTAAGTATTTCTTATTTGTGCTAATAATTGGAGAGTCGTAAATTGATGCTTTTGTCCTCTCAAGTGTTTTTCCAAGTAAAGTCCAATTACCGAAATCAATAAACTGTTTTGCTTGATGATTTTTAGAATTTGGCCAAAGTCGAGTTCCAGCTCCTCCACATAAAATAACTGGACGAATTTTCATTAAATCTCTGAATAATCCTTAACTTCTTTTTTCTTACCTGGATGTGTTGGTGCACCTAAATACGCAGGTCCAACTGTTTGTGCATATTTCCATAAAGTACCTGATCCAAAATCTGATTTTCTAGCTTTCCATTTTCTTTTTCTTGTAGCTAATTCTTTTTTAGAGAGTCTTACATTGATAGTTCCTTTTTTAGCATCGATATCAATGATATCTCCTGTACGTAAAAGGCCTATAGGACCCCCTAGAGCGGCCTCAGGGCCCACATGACCCACACAAAAGCCTCTTGTGGCTCCAGAAAACCTACCGTCTGTAATAAGGGCTACTTTCTCCCCTTTTCCTTGTCCGTAGATTGCACTTGTTGTTGATAACATTTCTCTCATACCTGGACCTCCAACAGGTCCTTCGTATCTAATTATAATAACATCACCATCATTATACTTTTTGCTTTGAACAGCTTTCATTGCACTTTCCTCATTTTCAAAGCATCTTGCTTTTCCTGTAAATTGCAATTTTTTTAGTCCTGCAACTTTAACAATTGCACCTTCTGGAGCTAAGTTTCCTTTTAATCCAACAACACCTCCTGTTGGTGATAACGGATTTTTATAAGACCTCATTACTTTTTGTTTTGGATTAAATTTAATGCTTTTTAAATTTTCTTTCATAGTTTTTCCTGTAACCGTCATGCAATCACCATGAATATATCCGCCTTCATATAAAGTTTTTAATAACATTGGAACACCGCCTGCTAACCACATATCTTTTGCAACATATTTTCCACCTGGTTTTAAATCTGCAAGATAAGGTGTTCTTTTAAAAATTTTAGCAACATCCATTAAATCAAATTTAATTCCTGCTTCATTTGCAATAGCAGGTAAATGTAATCCTGCATTTGTAGAACCACCCGTTGCAGCAACAACTGTTGCAGCATTTTCTAAAGCTTTTCTTGTTACAATATCTCTTGGTTTAATTCCTTTTTTCAAAAGGTTCATAACCATTTTACCACTCGCTTTCGCATATTTATCTCTTTCTTCATATGGAGCTGGTGTTCCTGCTGAATAAGGTAAAGCTAATCCAATTGCCTCAGATACACATGCCATTGTATTTGCAGTAAATTGACCTCCACAAGCACCTGCACTTGGACAAGCAACTAATTCTAATTTTCTAAGTTCTGCAGCAGACATTTGACCTGTTGAATGTTTTCCAACTGCCTCAAATACATCTACAACTGTTACGTCTTTCCCTTTATATTTGCCTGGAAGGATTGATCCACCATATATAAATACACTTGGTACATTTAATCTAACCATAGACATCATTAGACCTGGTAAGGATTTATCACATCCAGCAATACCAACTAATGCATCATAACAATGACCTCTAACCGTAAGTTCAGCTGAATCAGCGATTACTTCTCTAGATATCAATGAAGACTTCATTCCTTCATGCCCCATTGCAATACCGTCAGTAACGGTAATTGTACAAAATTCTCTTGGAGTTCCACCATTTGCTCTAACTCCTTTTTTAACTGATTGAGCTTGTCTCATTAGCGCAATGTTACAAGGGGCTGCCTCATTCCATGTGGAAACGACACCAACAAAGGGTTTAGCCACATCTTTCTCGGTTTCCCCCATAGCATAATAAAACGATCTGTGTGGAGCTCTATCTGCCCCTAATGATGTGTGTCTGCTTGGAAGTTTCTTTTTGTTAAATTTAGACATTATATACCCTTTATTGTTACTGATATTTTCTCAATATCATTCTTTAAGTTATTATAATTATTTTTTTCTTGTTCAACAATCTCTTTTGGAGCTCGATCTACAAAACTTTTATTTTCTAATCTTTGAGATATTTTATTCATCTCTTGCTCTAATCTGCTTTGTTTATTTGTTAAATTTTCTTTTATTAATTTTAAATCAACGTCTTTATCAAAATAAATCTTAAACAAATCACCAGAAACAACCATTGTCGCAGCTGGTTTATCTAAATCTTTGTCTAGTATCGTATTTATTCTGCCAAGTTTCTTAAGAATAATTTCATTTTTATTAATAAAATCTTTTTGGTTTTTGTTAATATTACTTATTGATACATCAATAAATGAGCCTGGACTTACATTTAGCTCATTTTTAAATGATCTAATTTCTGAAATAATATTAATTATATTTTCTACCTGTTCAGTACTGCTATCCTTGTTTATATCTCCAGATAACCAATTTTTAAGCATCAAATAATCGCTACCATTATTATCAAATTTGTTTTTAAGCCAAATTTCTTCGGTCACAAAAGGAATAAAAGGATGCAGCAAAATCAAAATTTGTTTGAATACAAAGGATGATACTTTTTTAACCTCAGCTTTAGCTTTTTCATCATCTGAAAAGAGTATTGTTTTAGATAGCTCTAAATACCAATCACAATAAGAATGCCAAGCAAATTGATAGGCATTTTTAGCAGCTTCATCAAATCTATAATCTTCAAGGTTTTTTTCGATTTTATTTTTAGTTTCAATAAGTTCTGAGTAAATCCATTTGTTAATATTTACATTTAAACTTGGAACTTTATCTATATCTTTAAAATCACATTCATTAGTGATCAAAAAATTATTTGCATTCCATAATTTGTTTAAAAAATTTCTATAACCTTTAACTCTATCCTCAGAAAGCTTAACATCTGTGCCTGGTGAAGCCATTGATAACAAAGTAAATCTAAGTGCATCAGCACTATATTTTTCAATTAAATCTAAAGGATCAATTACATTTCCTTTCGATTTAGACATTTTCTGTCCCTTCTCATCTCTAACCAATGCATGAACATAAATATCCTTGAATGGTTCTTTGTTTAGAAATTCAGTTCCAAACATAATCATTCTAGCTACCCAAAAAAATATAATATCAAAACCTGTAACTAAAACTGACGTTGGGTAAAATTTATCAACATATTTATTATCATCCGGCCAACCAAGTGTTGCAAAAGGCCATAATCCTGATGAGAACCATGTATCTAAAACGTCTGGATCACGATTTAATTCAACATCTTTACCATAATGTTTTTTGGCTTGTTGTTTTGCTTCATCTTCATTTTCAGTAACAAAAATTTTTTCATCAGGTCCATACCAAGCAGGTATTTGATGGCCCCACCAAAGCTGTCTTGAAATACACCATGGTTCAATATTGTTCATCCATTGAAAATAAGTTTTTGACCAATTCTCAGGAAAGAAATTTATTTTCTTTGAATTAACAATTTCTTTAGCTTTAACTGATAATTTACCAGCATCAGCGAACCATTGTTCTGTTAAAAAAGGTTCAATTATTGAATTGGATCTATCTCCATAAGGAACTTTGTTTTTAATATTTTCTTCTTTTACAAAAAATTCTTTTTCTTTAAGTTCTTTTAAAATTCTTTTTCTAGCTTCAAATCTATCAAGACCTACTAAATGCTCAGGGGCATTTTCATTTATTTTACCAGCTTCAGTAAAAATATTTATTATTTCAAGATTATTTCTTTGACCAACATCATAGTCATTAAAATCATGTGCAGGAGTTATTTTTAATGCTCCTGTTCCTTGTTCAGGATCTGCATAGTCATCCTCAATGATTTTTATTTTTCTTCCAACAATTGGAATGGTAACTGTTTTTCCAACAAAGGATTTAAATCTTTCATCTTTTGGATTAACTGCAATAGCTGTATCACCAAGCATGGTTTCGGGTCTTGTTGTTGCAATTGTAATGAATTCTTCAGTCTCATCAATTGGATATCTGATGTAATAAATTTTAGAATTTACCTCTCTTTGATCTACTTCTAGGTCTGAAATAGCTGTTTTTAAAACTGTATCCCAATTAACTAATTTCTTATCTTTATAGATTAGACCTTTGTTGTAAAGATCAACAAAAACCTTAATTACTGATTTGGATAAATTCTCATCCATAGTGAAGGCATTTCTTGACCAATCACAAGAGCAACCAAGTTTTTTTAATTGGTTAATTATTATGTCTCCATATTGGTCTTTCCATTCCCAAACTTTTTCAATAAATTTTTCTCTACCAATTTCATTTTTATCGATTTTTTCAGAGGTTAATTTTTTCTCTACTAATGCTTGGGTAGCAATTCCAGCATGATCTGTACCTGGTTGCCATAAAGTTTCAAAATTATTCATCCTGTGATAACGAACTAATAAATCTTGAATAGAATTGTTAAGCGCATGCCCCATATGTAAACTACCCGTCACATTTGGAGGAGGAATTACAATTGAGAATTTTTTTGAATTTTCTTTAGGTTTAAAAAGACCATTTTTTTCCCAATAAGAATAAATTCTATTTTCTACATCAGAATGTATATATTTATCGCTACTCATTGATGTTAAAGTTTATAATTTAATAATCTAAATTAACAATAATCAATTTGGATCGTTATTTAATAGACTAATAGAAAAAATTTAATATAAAAAGGCATCTGTAGCTATTTGCTAAAAATAAGATGGCAACGTGGCGGAATGGTTACGCAGAGGATTGCAAATCCTTCTATCCCGGTTCGATTCCGGGCGTTGCCTCCAAAAAAAATCTTGTTTTAGTTAAAAAAAAAAGTAAGTTTGCTTTTTTACATTCCTCGGTAGCTCAGTTGGTAGAGCAGTTGACTGTTAATCAATTGGTCGCAGGTTCGAGTCCTGCCCGAGGAGCCAAAAAAAATCAAATTATCTCAAAAAAATAAATATGGGGTCAGATACAAATTAATTTTAAACTGCTTTTGAAATTCCTGATCCTGATATTTGTAACGATTTATTAAATTTCAGTTTCTGATCAGCATTAAGTTCTGAGTATAATTTAACTAAAAAATTATAATTAACATTCATGTGACCTTCTTGAGATTTTTCTAAATTTACTAAATACTCAGAAAAATCCTCAAAAAAATAATTAATCGGCACTTTTAAATAATTTGCAAGTTGAAGTAATCTAATCGAACTTACACCATTAGTACCTTTTTCATATTTTTGAATTTGTTGAAATGTAACATTTATTGCTTTTGCTACTTTAGTCTGTGTCAAACCTAAAGCTAATCTTCTTAGCTTAAGCTTATTGCCTAAGTGTTTATTGAAATTATCTTCCATTAAGACCCCTCTTAATTAAATTTTATAAAGTCTATTCAACCTATTTATTAATGTTACTGCA
>CACPPK010000017.1 GCA_902635845.1 uncultured Pelagibacteraceae bacterium
ATATTAACGGACTATGGATTTGAAGGTCACCCATTAAGAAAAGATTTTCCATTAACTGGTCACTCAGAAGTCAGATATAGCGAAGATCAAAAAAAAGTTATTAGCGAACCAGTGAAACTTGAGCAAAATTATAGAAATTTTGATTATGAAAGTCCTTGGGAAGGAACAAAATATATCAAAGAAGAAATTGAAAATAATGACAAAAAAAATTAAAAATTTAAATTTAAATTTTGGTCCTCAGCATCCTGCAGCTCATGGTGTTCTTAGATTAATCTTGGAGCTAGATGGCGAAGTAGTTGAAAAGGCAGATCCTCACATCGGTTTACTTCATAGAGGAACAGAAAAACTTATAGAAAATAAAACTTATATGCAGGCGGTTCCTTATTTTGATCGTTTAGATTATGTAGCACCAATGAACCAAGAACATGCTTTCGCATTAGCAGTTGAAAAAATACTTAAAATAGATGTGCCAATTAGAGCACAATATATAAGAGTTATATTTTGTGAGATTGGAAGAATTTTAAGTCATATTTTAAATGTTACAACACAAGCCCTTGATGTAGGTGCACTAACACCTTCTCTTTGGGGTTTTGAAGAAAGAGAAACGTTAATGACATTTTACGAAAGAGCTTCAGGATCTAGGCTACATGCAAATTATTTTAGAGCAGGAGGTGTTCATCAAGATTTACCAAAAGGTCTTGAAGAAGATATAGGTAAATTTTGTGAAACGTTTCCAAAAATAATTAACGACTTAGAAAGTTTACTAACTGATAATAGAATTTTTAAACAAAGAAATGTTGATATTGGAGTAGTAACAAAGGAAGATGCATTGGATTACTCTTTTTCAGGAGTTATGATTAGAGGATCAGGTGTTCCGTGGGATTTAAGAAAATCTCAACCTTATGATTGCTATGGAAGTTTAGACTTTAAAATTCCTGTTGGAAAAAACGGAGATTGTTACGACAGATATTTATGTAGAATTGAAGAAATGAAAGAAAGTGTATCAATTATTAAACAGTGTCTTGCTAAAATGGAAAAAGGTCCAATTAAATCATTAGATGGAAAGATTAGTCCACCACCTAAGGCAGAAATCAAACAATCAATGGAGGCTTTAATACATCATTTCAAACTTTTCACAGAAGGATACAGAGTTCCAAAAGATGAAATTTATACCGCTGTTGAGGCACCAAAAGGAGAATTTGGTGTTTACTTAATATCTGATGGATCAAGTAAACCTTATAAATGTAAAATAAGAGCACCAGGATTTTCACATTTACAATCAATGGATTATCTAATTAAAGGTCATATGTTAGCTGATGTTCCGACAGTATTAGGTTCTTTAGATATCGTTTTCGGTGAGGTAGACAGATGAGCTTAAGAAGACCTGCTAAAGATCAACCAGAAAGTTTTGAGTTTAATGCTTCATCTTTAGAGGCAGCAAATAGTATTGTTGCAAAATACCCTGAAGGAAAACAACATAGTGCAGTGATGGCTTTACTTTATATTGCTCAAAGACAAAACAATAATTGGATACCATTAGCTGCAATGAAGTACATCGCTAAGTTTTTAGATATGCCTTATATTAAAGTTTATGAGGTAGCTACTTTTTATACAATGTACAATTTATCTCCTGTAGGAAAATACTTTGTTCAAGTATGTACTACAACACCTTGTATGATAAGAGGTGCAAATCAATTAGTTGAGGCTTGTAAGGAAAAAATTTCTGAAAATGAATGTGAATTATCAAATGATAAAAGCTGTTCTTGGATGGAAGTTGAATGTTTGGGGGCATGTGTAAATGCACCAATGATGCAAATTAATGATGATTATTATGAAGATTTAGATAAACAAAAAACTTTAGATATATTAAATAAAATTTTAAATGGAGAAACTCCAAAACCTGGTTCATATAGAGGAAGAGTAAATAATGAACCAGAAAATAATAGAAAAACCTTAATGGATTTAAAAAATGCTTAAAGATCAAGATAGAATTTTTCAAAATTTATATAATGACAAAGGCTCAGATGTATCTTCATCACAAGAAAGAGGCGATTGGGTAAATACAAAAGAAATTACTGACAAAGGAAGAGACTGGATAATAAATGAAATAAAAGAATCTCAATTAAGAGGTCGAGGTGGGGCAGGATTTCCTACTGGTTTAAAATGGTCCTTCGCGCCAAAAGAAGTTGGATCTAGACCACATTACCTAGTCATTAACGGTGATGAGTCTGAACCAGGAACATGCAAAGATAGAGATATTCTAAGATTTGAGCCTCATAAGTTAATAGAAGGTTGTTTAATTGCATCTTATGCAGTGCAAGCACATGTTTGTTATATTTATATAAGAGGAGAATATTTTGTTGATGGTCAAAAACTTCAGGCTGCAATAGATGAAGCTTATGAGAGAAAACTCTTGGGTAAAAATGCAGCAGGTACCGGCTGGGATTTAGATATTTATATTCATTATGGTGCTGGTGCATATATTTGTGGAGAGGAAACAGCTTTATTAGAAAGTATCGAAGGTAAAAAAGGCCAACCTAGATTAAAACCACCATTCCCTGCTCTAATTGGTCTTTATGGATGTCCAACAATTATTAACAACGTAGAAACTGTAGCCGTAGTTCCAACAATTCTTAGAAGGGGTGGAAAATGGTTTGCTTCTCTTGGAAGAGAAAAAAACACAGGGACAAAAATATTTTGCATATCAGGAAATGTAAATACACCTTGCAATGTTGAGGAAGAAATGAATATTCCCTTAAAAGAATTAATTGAAGTTCATGCAGGTGGTGTTATTGGGGGTTGGGATAATCTTCAAGCAGTAATTCCTGGTGGTTCATCAATGCCACTAATTCCAAAAGAGAAATGTGAAACATTAACTATGGATTTTGACTCTCTTATGGCTGAAAAAAGTGGTTTAGGGACCGCAGGTATTGTGGTCATTAATAAAGATCAAGACATAATTAAATGCATGGCAAGGATTGCAAGATTTTATAAACATGAGAGTTGTGGTCAATGTACACCTTGTAGAGAAGGTTCTGGTTGGATGTGGAGAATGCTTGAGAGAATGGCAAAAGGAGATGCAACTAGGGATGAAGTAGATATGTTAGGTGATGTTACAAATCAAATTGCAGGACATACTATTTGTGCTTTTGGTGAAGGTTCCTCGTGGCCTGTTCAAGGATTGCTTAGACACTTTAAAAAAGAAATTGAGAAAAGAAACAATTTGGATCCTATTGTTCAAAAGAAAAACAATATTCCATATTTAGTAGATCAACATTTATTGGATAAAAAAAATGCTTAAATTAAAAGTAAATGAAATCGAAGTTGAAGTTGAAGAGGGTTTAACTGTTCTTCAGGCTTGCGAAAAAGCTGGTGTTGAAATACCAAGATTTTGTTACCATGAAAAATTATCGATAGCAGGAAATTGCAGAATGTGTTTAGTTGAAATGGAAAAATCTCCTAAACCAATTGCTTCATGTGCTATGCCAGCTGCTGAGGGTATGAATATTAAAACAAATACTGCTTTAGTAGAAAAAGCTCGTAAAGGAGTGATGGAATTTTTATTAGCTAACCATCCCTTAGACTGTCCAGTATGTGATCAAGGTGGTGAATGTGATCTTCAAGATCAATCAATGTACTACGGAGTAGACAAATCAAGATTTAAAGAAAACAAAAGAGCAGTTCCTGAAAAAAATATGGGACCATTGATTAAAACTCAAATGACCAGATGTATTCACTGTACTAGATGTGTGAGATTTGCAACAGAAGTTGCTGGAGTTCCAGAGCTTGGTGCTATTGGAAGAGGTGAAGATATGCAAATTACAACTTATCTAGAGCAATCAATGCAATCTGAATTGTCTGCTAATGTTGTAGATTTATGTCCAGTAGGAGCCCTAACATCAAAACCTTATGTATTTGAAGCTAGACCATGGGAACTAAAGAAAACTGAAACAATTGATGTAATGGATGCAATAGGTTCAAATGTAAGAATAGATACATATGATTGGGAAGTCAAAAGAGTACTTCCAATTATAAATGAAGATATTAATGAGGAATGGATCTCAGACAAAACAAGATATGCTTGTGATGGTCTTTTACATCAAAGATTAGATACCCCATTTATTAAATACAACGGTAAGTTTGAAAAGGCCTCATGGGATGAAGTGTATAAAATAATTAAATCTAAACTTGAAAACACATCTAAAGAAAAAATATGTGGTTTTGTTGGCGATTTAACCAATATGGAGACTAGTTATATTTTTAAAGAATTTTTTGATCGAACAATTGATAATAAAAATTATGAGTCAAGATCTGATAACAGATTTATAAATACTTCAATAAGAGAAAACTATTTATTCAATTCTTCTATAAATGGCATTGAAGAAGCAGATTTAATTTTGATAGTAGGTTCAAACCCAAGATATGAAGCAACTATTTTAAATGCTAGAATTAGAAAAGCTTACTTAAACAACAACACAAAAATAATTTCGCTTAATGATGTTGGTGATTTAACTTATCCTTATCAAAGTTTAGATGGTCAAACCCAAACTTTAAATAATGTTCTTGAAGGAAATCATGAAGTATCTAAAGAAATTATTAAATCAAAAAAACCAATAGTTATTATCGGTGAGTCTCTATTAAGATTAAAGTCTTCTGAATTTTTATTCAACAAAATAAAAGAGTTCTTATCGAAAAATAATAAAATTTCTGATGAATGGAACTCTTTAAATATTTTATCAACCGATGCAGCAACAGTAGGAAATATTGATCTTGGAATAATTAATAATGAAAATAATTTAATAAGCGACTTAAAAGAACATAAATTTGATATTGTTTATCTTATGGGTCAAGACAATTTAGAATTTGATAAAAAAAATGAATTCATAATTTATCAAGGTAGCCATGGTGACAAAGGTGCTGAGTCCGCTGATATAATTTTACCAGGCGCTGCTTATACTGAACAAGATGGATACTTTACCAATCTAGAGGGAAAAATTCAAAAAGCCTACAAAGCATCATATCCACCAGGCGAAGCAAAAGAAGATTGGCAAATAATTAACGAAATTGCTGAATTTATGAATAATAGAAAATTATTTAACGATAAAGATGAATTAGAAAGCAGTATGTTTAATTATTTAAATTTACAAAAAGAAAAACAAGTAAATGACATTAATAATTCTACTTATGAGTTTCAAAATGAAACTTTAACAATCAAAGTAAAAGATTATTATTTTTCAAATGTTATTGCTAGATCATCAAAAACTATGGTTGAATGTAATAACTCTAAATTAAATTTAAAATCAACAGGTACAGAAGGTTAATATGGAATACTTGAGTATAGTTTTTCAAGAAGTTTATAAAATTTTATTCTTACTAGTTCCAGTTCTTGTATCTGTAGCAATGATTGTTTGGCTAGATAGAAGAGTTTGGGCTTTTGTTCAAAAAAGACAAGGACCTAACGTTGTTGGTCCGTTTGGCTTATTACAATCTTTAGCAGATGCTTTAAAATATATATTTAAAGAAATCATTATTCCATCTAGCTCAAACAAAGTAATTTTTATATTAGCTCCAATAGTCACGATGACTTTAGCTTTGATCGCATGGGCTGTAATCCCATTTAGTGCAACTCAGGTTTTGGCTGATATTAATGTTGGAATTCTTTATTTATTTGCTGTTTCTTCACTAGGTGTCTATGGAATAATCATGGGTGGGTGGGCATCAAACTCCAAATATCCTTTTCTTGGAGCAATTCGTTCTGCTGCGCAAATGGTTTCTTATGAGGTTTCAATTGGGGTAATAATAATAAATGTTTTACTTTGTGTCGGTTCATTAAACTTAAACGACATCGTTATTGCTCAACAAAATATGTGGTTTGTAATTCCATTATTTCCAATGTTTGTAATTTTCTTTATTTCTGCTTTAGCTGAGACTAACAGACCACCTTTTGATTTACCAGAGGCAGAAGCAGAGTTGGTTGCTGGATATCAAACAGAGTATTCAGGAATGATGTATGCAATGTTTTGGTTAGGTGAGTATGCAAATATTTTATTAATGTGTGCAATGGGAGCAATATTATTTTTAGGTGGCTGGATGTCACCAATTGATGTTTATCCATTTACATTAGTTCCAGGTGCAATTTGGTTAATTTTAAAAATTCTTCTTTTATTCATTCTTTTTGCTTTAGTTAAGGCGATAGTACCAAGATACAGATATGATCAACTAATGAGACTTGGATGGAAAGTATTTCTTCCTCTCTCTTTAATTTGGGTAGTGTTAACAGCTAGTTATTTATTTTATTTTAATCTTTTACCAGTGAATTAATAATGAATATTTCAAGATTTTTTAAAACAATACTGATGACTGACTTCATCGGAGGTTTACTTATTGCTATTAAAGAATTATTTAAATCAAAAAAAACAATTAATTACCCTTTTGAGAAAGGTAAAATAAGCCCTCGTTTTAGAGGTGAACATGCTTTACGAAGATATCCAAATGGAGAAGAGAGATGTATAGCATGTAAATTATGTGAAGCAGTATGTCCTGCACAAGCAATAACTATCGAATCAGCAGAAAGAGAAGACGGAAGTAGAAAAACTACACGTTACGATATTGATATGATGAAATGTATTTATTGTGGTTTGTGTGAAGAATCTTGTCCTGTAGATGCAATAGTACAAGGTCCAAATTTTGAATTTTCAACAGAAACAAGAGAAGAACTTTATTATACAAAAGAAAAATTATTAGATAATGGAGATAGATGGGAGAATGTTTTGGAGGCTAATATCAAAGCTGACAATATCCACAGATAAAAATGATTGCGCACGCTATTTTCTTTTATACATTTTCTATAATTGCAGTTATTTCAGCGATAATGGTTACCGCTTCGAAAAACACTGTTCACTCAGTGTTTTTCTTAATTCTTGATTTCATAAGTATATCTTGTCTTTTCATTATGATAGGTGCTGAATTTTTGGGAATGATAATGCTTATTGTTTATGTTGGAGCTGTAGCTGTTTTATTCTTATTTGTTGTTATGATGTTAAACGTAGCTCAACAAAAAAACCAATGGTTTGCAGGTCAACAAAGCTCCAGACATATCCCTGTAGGATTAATTATCAGTACACTTATATTTTTTGAAATAATAATTGTAATTGGAGGCTGGAAATATAAACCAGAAATTTTTGATATTAATAATTCAATTAGTCTAGTAAGCATTAGCAACACTCATTCACTGGGTCAAATTTTATATACTGATTATATTCATGTGTTCCAAATAAGTGGAATGATCTTATTAGTAGCTATGGTTGGGGCTATTGTATTAACATTTAGACAAAGATCAGGTGTTAAAAGACAAAGTTATATCAAGCAAATATCTAGAGAAAGAGCTGAAGGTGTAGAGTTGCTAGAAGTTCAGAGTAATAAAGGAGTTAAATTAGATGATTGATATAGGTTTAGGACATTATTTAACTTTAGGAGCAGTGATATTCTCAATTGGAGTAATTGGTATTTTTCTTAATAGAAAGAACATCATTGTAATATTAATGAGTATTGAACTGATATTACTTGCAGTGAATATTAATTTAGTTGCTTTTTCTATTTATTTAGGAGATTTGGCTGGACAAGTCTTTACTTTATTTATTCTTACAGTTGCGGCAGCAGAAGCAGCCATAGGATTAGCAATTATAGTCGTGTATTTTAGAAATTCTGGAACAATACGAGTTGAAGAAATTGATAAGTTGAAAGGATAATCATGGAACTATCAATTATATTTCTTCCACTTATTGCATCAATTATTTCAGGTTTTTTTGGCAGATATATCGGTGACAGAAATTCTGAAATAGTAACTAGCGTACTAGTTTCAATATCTGCTCTCTTATCAATTTTTGTTCTTTATCAAGTAATCGTAAATCAGTATGAAGAAAATATTGTTATAGCTACCTGGATAAGCTCTGGGTCACTTGATGTAAATTGGTCGATGTTAATTGATCCATTATCAGCTGTGATGTTAGTAGTTGTAACTTCTGTATCTGCTTTAGTACATATCTATTCAATTGGTTACATGTCTCATGACCCTCATAAACCAAGATTTATGGCATATTTATCATTGTTCACATTTGCGATGTTGATGCTTGTGACTTCAGATAATTTCATACAATTATTTTTTGGTTGGGAAGGTGTTGGCTTATGTTCTTACTTTTTAATTGGTTTTTGGTTCAAAAAGGAAAGCGCAAATGCTGCTGCAATAAAAGCATTTGTTGTAAACAGAGTAGGTGATTTTGGTTTTGCTCTAGGAATTTTCTTAATATTTTATTTATTTGGAACTGTTAATTACTCAGAAGTCTTTCAACAAATTCCAACAGTTGTAGATAAAGATTTATCATTTTTAGGTTTTGAAGTTAAAGCAATAGATTTAATTTGTTTACTTTTATTTATTGGAGCAATGGGTAAATCTGCACAGATATTGCTACATACTTGGCTACCCGATGCGATGGAAGGTCCAACTCCAGTTTCTGCATTAATTCATGCAGCAACGATGGTTACAGCTGGAGTTTTCCTGGTAGTAAGATGTTCTCCAATTTATGAATATTCACCGTTAATACTAAATTTTATAACCATTGTTGGAATGACAACTGCATTCTTTGCAGCAACAGTGGCTTTAGTTCAAACAGATATTAAAAAAATAATTGCTTACTCTACATGTAGTCAACTTGGTTATATGTTTTTTGCAGCTGGAGTAGGCGCATACAATGTTGCCATGTTTCACTTATTTACTCACGCATTTTTCAAAGCCTTATTATTTTTAGGTTCTGGTTCAGTAATCCATGCATTTAAAGATGAGCAAAATATAAATAACATGGGAGGTGTATGGAAAAAGTTACCATATACTTATGCTTTAATGATAATAGGAACACTTGCTTTAACAGGTTTTCCATTTTTATCAGGATTTTATTCTAAAGATGCAATTATAGAATTTGCTTATTTAAAAGGAAATACTACTGGTTATTATGCAGCTGGGATTGGAATAATTACAGCATTTCTAACATCTATTTATTCATGGAGATTAATATTTAAAACTTTCCATGGAGAGTATAACAATAAATTGATCAAGATAGAGGAAACACACGAGTCTCCTTTAGTAATGCTTATTCCATTATTTGTTCTTTCATTAGGTGCTGTATTTGCTGGTTTTCTATTTAAAGGACTTTTTATTGGTTACGGTGATAATTTATTCTGGGCAGAGTCTATAAAGTTTTTGGAGCCTTTAAGCACTGAACATCCACCTTTATGGTTTTTGCTTTTAACACCTTGTTTAGTTTTGCTATCTATACCTATTGCTTATTACTTATTTGTAAAAAACAAAGAGTTACCTAAGTCAATAGTTTCTATAAACAAACCTTTGTATAATTTTTTAGTGAACAAATGGTATTTTGATGAGTTGTATGATGTCATGTTTATTAAATCTTCAAAAAAACTAGGTCTATTTTTATGGAAATTTTGTGATGGAACTATAATTGATGGTTTTGGTCCTGATGGAATTTCCTCTTTTATAAAAAAATGTTCAATTAAAGCAACTAAATTTCAAAGTGGTTTTATCTATCAATATGCATTTGTAATGTTGTTAGGTTTTTCCGCATTACTAACCTTTTTAATAGTTAAATAATGAATTTTCCTATTCTTTCATCTTTAATATTGTTACCAACAATTGGAGCTTTATTTTTATTTTTTACTAAAAATAAAGAAGAAAATAATTTAACTGCTAAATACGTAGCTTTATTTACAACAGTTGTTAATTTTTTAATCTCAATTTACTTATGGATTTCATTTGACCAATCTACATCTAGTTTCCAATTTATAGAAGACAGAACATGGATTGAAGGATTTATTAATTATAAAGTTGGAGTAGATGGTATTTCAATTTTATTTATTATATTAACTACATTTATAACACCACTTTGTATAATATCTGTAAATAATTCTGTTAAAAATAGATTAAGGGATTTTTTAATTGCAATTCTAATCATGGAAAGTTTCATGATTGGTGTTTTCTGTGCACTTGACTTAGTAGTATTTTATTTATTTTTTGAAGCTGGATTAATTCCAATGTTTTTAATTATTGGTATTTGGGGAGGTGCGAGAAGGGTTTATTCAGCATTCAAATTCTTTTTATACACACTATTAGGATCTGTTTTGATGTTGGTTGCAATAATTTCAATTTATTGGATTACAGGAACAACTGACGTGGCACAACTATATGAAATTGGTATTGATGTTAAATATCAAAATCTATTATGGTTAGCATTTTTTAGTTCATTTGCTGTTAAAACACCTATGTGGCCAGTTCATACATGGTTACCCGATGCTCACGTTGAGGCTCCTACTGCTGGATCTGTTTTGCTAGCTGCCATATTATTAAAGATGGCTGGATATGGTTTTATAAGATTTTCTTTAGGTCTTTTCCCGATTGCATCTGAAGTATTTACACCATTAATTTACATCTTGAGTGTTATAGCAATCATATTTACCTCATTAATAGCTTTAATGCAGGAAGATATGAAAAAGTTAATTGCATATTCATCAGTTGCGCATATGGGTTTTGTAACTTTGGGTATATTCACTTTACAACAACAGGGTATTGAAGGAAGCATAATTCAAATGATTAGCCACGGATTAGTTTCAGCAGCATTATTTTTAACTGTTGGTGTAGTTTATGACAGAATGCATTCTAGATTGATAAGTACGTATGGTGGACTAGTTTCTGTAATTCCAAAATATTCAATATTGTTTATGCTATTTGCTTTGGCATCTTTAGGTTTACCTGGAACCAGTGGTTTTATTGGTGAGTTTTTAATATTAATGGGAGCTTTTAAAGATAATTTTTTAGTGGCTGTTATAGCAAGTATTGGGGTGATTTTAGGAGCTGCATACATGTTGTGGCTTTATAAAAGAGTAGTATTTGGAAAATTAATTAATGAAGATCTTAAAAAAATGTTAGATTTAAATAGATCTGAATATTTTATTTTATCTTGCCTAGCTGCACCAATCTTATTTTTTGGTTTTTATCCTGATCCATTAATAAACACTATTGAAGTCTCTGTTACTGATTTAATTAATATGCATAACACAAATATAGCTAGTAAATAATATGGAAAATTTAAATTTAATATTACCTGAAATTTTTATTTCTCTATCAATTATGTTTCTACTTATTTTGGGTGTGTTTAAAAATGACAGTTCTAAAATTACTTTCAATTTATCTTTGATTGCAATTTTAATTACAACAATAATAACATTCAATGAAACCTTCTCTGTAACTAGAGAAACTTTGTTTAATGAAAGTGTACTGATTGACAGCATGTCCTCACTAATGAAAATTATAACTTTAATTGGAGGTTTTTTAGTTTTAGTAATTTCGTCAACTTATTTAAAAACATTTAAAATATATAATATAGAGTACCCAGTTCTTATATTGAGCTCTATACTTGGTATGATGGTAATGATCAGCTCAAATGATCTAATTGTTTTTTATATGGGTTTAGAATTACAGTCATTAGCTCTGTATGTTTTGGCTACATATAATAGAGATCAATTAAAATCATCAGAAGCTGGTTTAAAATATTTTGTTTTAAGTGCATTATCATCAGGACTGTTATTATATGGATGTTCTTTAGTTTATGGTTTTTCAGGTTCTACTAATTTTGATATAATATCAAATCAACTAAATTCTGAGGAATATGTTTTAACTTTTGGAATTGTATTTATCTTAGTTGGTTTAGCATTTAAAATTTCTGCAGTTCCATTTCATATGTGGGCACCTGATGTTTACGAAGGATCTCCAACAACTGTAACTTTGTTTTTTACAATAGTACCAAAGATAGCTGCTTTGACTGTATTTATAAGATTTTTATATGTTCCTTTTTTAAATTTAATTGATCAATGGCAAATGATAATAGTTTTCTTGTCTATAGCTTCTATGGTTTTTGGAGCGGTTGCAGCAATAGGACAAACTAATATTAAAAGATTAATTGCTTATAGTTCTATTGGACATATTGGCTACACATTGGCAGGACTAGCCACAGCTTCGAACGAAGGAATTCAAAGTTCTATAATTTATATTTCAATATATGTAGTTATGAATTTAGCTCTTTTCTCTTGTCTATTGATGTTAAGAAGAAAAGATCAATATTATGAGGATATTGAGGATCTCTCAGGATTATCAAAAAACCATCCACTTTTATCTTTATGCTTGCTTGTAATACTCTTTTCTTTAGCAGGTATTCCGCCTCTAGCAGGTTTCTTTGCTAAGTTCTATGTTTTTAAAGCTGTATTAGAACAATCAATGTATTTCTTAGCTATAGTAGGGTTGTTATCAACTGTGGTTGCAGCTTTTTATTATCTAAGAATTATAAAAATTATATATTTTGATAAGGAAAAAGATAAATATGATACAGACCATAGCTTATGGTTAAAATTTTCACTGACAGTTTCAACTATATTAATTCTTTTATACTTCATATTCCCAAGTCAGTTAGTAGAAGTTGTTTCAAGAATTAATATTATTTAATGAAATTTAAAAAATTTAAATTTAAAAAAGTTAAAAGCACAAATAATACTGCAATTAGAATTATTAAAGAAACTAAACACAACTTAGGTATGGTTGTTGCTGAAACACAGGCAAATGGTAGAGGACAGTATGGAAGAAAATGGATATCATCAAAAGGAAATTTATTTATCTCTTTTTTCAATGAACTAAATAAAACCAAACTATCGATTAATGCTATAACAAAAATCAATTGTCTTTTAGTCAAAAAATTACTCTCGTCATTTACAAGTAAAAAAATTTTATTTAAAAAACCGAACGACTTATTAATTAATAAAAAAAAAATTAGTGGCATTTTACAAGAAGTCATATTTGTAAAAGATAAAAAATTTTTAATTACTGGGATAGGCATAAATATTAAAAAAAATCCAATTATAAGGAATTATCCTGCAACAAACTTGCAAGAGGTAACTAAAAAAAGTATTAGTAAATTGATTGTAGAAAATAAACTAAAGCAACTTTTTGAGAAAAATTTATCTAAATTGTATAAAATTAAATAATGTATATTCTAGGCGATATTGGTAATACGGAAACAAAATTATGTATTGTTTCTAAAAATAATAAAATTTCAAAAAAAATTACATTTTTATCAAAATCTGTGAACAACAGGCAGCTTAATATTTTATTAAAAAAAAATAAAATCCAATTAAATAAAATTGAAAAAATATTATTTTGTAGTGTCGTTCCAAAAACATTTTCTATAATTAATAAATTTTTATCAAAAAAAGTTAAAATAAAATGCTATGAGGTTAAAAAATTAAACCTAAAATCACTTATAAAAATCAAAGTAGATTATAAACAGGTAGGTTCAGATAGAATTACTAATGCTATAAGTTTAATGAATAACAAAAATAATTTTATAATTTTAGATTTTGGTACAGCAACAACTTTCGATGTACTAATTAGAGATACTTATTTTGGAGGAATTATTGCCCCGGGTGTGAGATTATCTCTTAATACCTTGTCTGATAAAGCAACCTTGATTCCAAAAATAGATTTAAAGAAGATTAATAAAGTCATTGGCAAAAATACAATCTCTGCTGTTAGATCAGGCTTTTTTTGGGGTTATGCGGGTTTAATTGACAATATTATTAATTTAATTAAGAAGGAGACCGGAAAATCTTTTAAAGTAATTATTACTGGTGGATTTTCAAATTTATTTAAAAACTCAATAAAAACGAAAGCAAGTCATAACCAAGATATTACAATTAAAGGCTTAATAAAGATTTCAAAGTTAATTAAATAATATGAAAGATGAACTATTATTTTGTCCATTAGGTGGATCAGGTGAAATAGGCATGAACATGAATTTGTTTGGCTATGGACAGCCTAGTGATCATAAATGGATTATGGTCGACATAGGTGTAACATTTGCAGATGATACTATTCCAGGTGTTGATTTAATTTATCCAGATCCTGGTTTTATAGTAGAAAGAAAAGATAATTTATTAGGAATAGTTTTAACACACGCTCACGAGGATCACATTGGTGCAATTGCTCATTTATGGCCAAAATTACAATGTAAAATTTTTGCAACACCTTTCACAGCTTTATTAATTCGAGAAAAATTTAGAGAAAAGCAAATCGATATAACCAACGATTTAAAGATTGTTGAGTTAAATGGAAAAGTTTCCTTGGAACCATTTGAAATTGAATACATTACTTTAACGCATTCTATATTAGAGCCAAACGGACTTAGAATAAAAACTCCTGCAGGGGTTATTTTGCATACTGGTGATTGGAAGGTAGATCCAAATCCTTTGATTGGAGACAATATAAACGAAAAAAGATTAAAGGAAATTGGTGAAGAAGGTGTGCTAGCAATGATTTGCGATTCAACAAATGTTTTTAGCGCTGGTAGATCAGGTTCAGAATTAGATGTAAGAAAAAATATGTTAAACGTTATGTCTCGATTGAAAAAAAGAATTATCATAACGTCATTTGCTTCCAACGTAGCTAGAATGGAGACAGCTTTTTATTGTGCGGAACAAACAGGAAGACAAATCTCTTTAGTTGGTAGATCAATGCATCGTATTTATAATGCTGCACGTCAATGTGGATATTTAAAAAATACAATTGAGCCAATTGATCCAAGAGAAGCTAAAAATTTTTCAAGAGAAAAAATTGTTTATTTATGTACCGGAAGTCAAGGCGAACCCATGGGTGCAATGATGAGAATTTCTAGTTATGTTCATCCAGATGTTTTTATTGAAAAAGGTGATGCTGTAATTTTTTCTTCAAAAATTATACCTGGTAATGAAAAAAAACTTTATAAACTTCACAATCAACTTGTTAAAGATGGAATTGAAGTAATATCTGAAGAAACTGAATTTGTACATGTTTCTGGACATCCAAATAGAGAAGACCTTAAAGAGATGTATCAATGGGTAAAACCTAGATGCGTAATACCTGTGCACGGTGAACATAGACATATGATCGAACACATTAATTTTGCAAAAGAAATGCAAGTTCCACATCCAGTTCAGGTAGAAAATGGTGATATCGTTAAGTTATATCCAGGTGAAAAACCTGAAGTATATGACAAGGCGCCAAGCGGCAGACTTTATTTAGATGGTAGTGTAAGTGTTGATCCAGATTCTCAATCGATAAAAGATAGAAAAAATTTAAGTGCAAATGGATATTTGGAGGTAACTATTATGATAACACCAAAGGGTAACATACATAATGATCCAGTGCTTTCTTTTAGAGGCTTGCCAATCGAAGACAAAGATGAGTTTACTTATGGGTTAGTTGAAGAAATAGAAATAATATCAAGAACTTTTAAAGTTGGAAGTAAACAACAAGAACACAATCTTATTGATGCATTAAAAATTGCTTGCAGAAAATTTTCTAAAGAAAGAACAGGAAAAAAACCTTTTACCAATATCAATTTAGTAAGAATTTAATGAGCGCAACAGGCTTAGCTATTATCTATATAATTATATGGTGGATAGTTTTTTTTGCTATT
>CACPPK010000018.1 GCA_902635845.1 uncultured Pelagibacteraceae bacterium
TTGATATAAATAAATCTGGTTATATAGATTTAAGTGAGTCAAGGAAAATAGAGATAACTCTATTTGCAAAATTTGGAAATAAAATTTTTGGATTTATTATTTTGTTGTATATTTTTTTAATATTTTCATTTAAGAAAACTAAAAATGAGTAATTTAAAAAATTATCTTTTCACAAGTGAGTCTGTCTCCGAAGGCCATCCAGATAAAGTATCTGATAGGATTTCAGATATGGTTGTTGATAGCTTTATTTCTGGAGATCCATACTCTAGAGTTGCCTGTGAAACATTAACTACAACAAATAAAGTTGTTTTAGCTGGTGAAATAAGAGGACCTGAGATTAAAAAAGATGAATTAATTGAAAAAGTAAGAAATTGTATAAAAGATATTGGTTACGACCAAGAGGGTTTTACCTGGAAACAAGCTACAAAAATTGAAAGTCATTTACATTCCCAATCAGCTGATATTGCTATGGGTGTAGACTCATCTGGCAATAAAGATGAAGGAGCGGGTGACCAAGGTATTATGTTTGGCTATGCATGCAATGAAACAGATGTTTTGATGCCTGCACCAATTCATTATTCACATAAAATTTTGAGATTAATGGCTGAGGATAGAAAATCTGGAAAATTAAAAAATATTGAGCCAGATTCAAAAAGTCAAGTAACATTTGAATATGTTGATGGTAAACCTTCAAAAGTAAAATCTGTAGTTATCTCTTCACAGCATTCACCAGATGTTAATCAATCACAAGTTAGAGATTTACTTAGACCTTATATGTTAAAGTCTATTCCTGAAAATTTTCTTGATGGTTTTAATGAGGATGAGTTTTATGTAAATCCAACAGGAAATTTTGTAATTGGTGGTCCAGATGGAGATTGTGGTTTGACAGGTAGAAAAATTATTGTTGATACTTATGGTGGAGCTGCACCTCATGGTGGTGGTGCTTTTTCAGGCAAAGATCCAACTAAAGTTGATAGATCAGCAGCTTATGCGGCAAGGTACATTGCTAAAAATGTTGTTGGTTCTAAAATTGCTGAGAAATGTTTAATTCAGTTAGCTTATGCAATTGGTGTATCAAAACCATTATCTATCTATGTCGATTTATTTGATAACGATCTAGATAAAAATAAATTTGTTGTAGAAAAGATTAAAGAAAATTTTGATTTAAGCCCTAGAGGTATCAGAGAAATGTTAAATTTAAACAAACCAATATATGAAAAAACATCCGCCTATGGTCATTTTGGTAGAACACCTGAGGAAAATGGTTCATTTTCGTGGGAAAAAACTGATAAAACACACGTTTTTTCTAAATAGTTTCTGTTGAATTAAAAAAAAACTTTACTATATTGCCAGTACATTATTGAACTTTACAAAATGGGCATAAGCCCATTTTTTTTTGGAGCAAACAAAATTATGTTAAATAAAAGAGCCGATAAACTTGAATTATTAAGAATTGCTGAAGCCGTAGCTTTAGAAAAATCAATTGATAAAGAACTCATTATAAGTTCTATGGAAACGGGCATTGCCAAAGCTGCAAAATCAAAATTTGGGCAAGAAAATGAAATTAAAGTTTCTATTAATAGAGACAATGGAGATATTGAGCTTTTTAGAAAATTAGTGATCGCTGAAAATCCTGAAAATACAAATACAGAAATAAAATTAGAAGATGCAATTAATTTAAATCAATTAAACAAAGACAAGGCTATTGGTGACGAAGTATTACAACCACTTCCATCCTTTGATTTTGGAAGAATAGCTGCTCAAACTGCAAAGCAGGTTATTAGTTTTAATGTTCGAGAGGCTGAAAGGGAAAGACAATTTAATGATTTTATTGACAAAAAAGAGTCAATTTTAAGTGGTATTGTAAAAAGATTAGAATTTGGCAATGTAATTGTTGATTTAGGAAGAACAGAAGCAATAATACAAAAAAATGAGATGATACCTCGTGAAAATATAAAAGCAGGTGATCGTGTTAAGGCTTATTGCTATGATGTAAGAAGAGAGTCAAGAGGACAACAAATATTTTTGTCTAGAGCTCATCCGAAATTTATGGAAAAGCTTTTTGTACAAGAAGTTCCTGAAATTTATGATGGATTAATAGAAATTAAATCTTCTTCAAGAGATCCGGGAAGTAGAGCTAAAATATGTGTTAAAGCAGTAGATACTTCTTTGGACCCAGTAGGTGCATGTGTAGGTATGAGAGGTTCTAGGGTTCAGGCTGTGGTAAACGAACTTCAAGGTGAAAAAATTGATATTGTTAACTGGTCGGAGGATCCTGCAATTTTAGTTTCAAATGCTTTATCCCCCGCTGAAGTTCAAAGAGTTAATGTAGATAATGAAAGAAAAAAACTTGATGTAATACTTACTGAAGAAAATTTAAGTAAAGCTATCGGAAGAAGAGGTCAAAATGTCAGACTTGCAACAAAACTTTTAAATTTTGAAATTAATATAATGACTGATGCTGAGGATTCTGAGCGAAGACAATTAGAGTTTAAAGAAAAAACTGAGAACTTTGTTAAAAATTTAGAATTAGATGAGACACTAGGTCAGTTACTTGTCGCTGAAGGTTTTTCTACAATTGATGACATAAAAGATAGTTCAGCTGAAAATTTAATTAAAATAGAGGGAATTGAGGACGATACCGCAAAAGCTTTAATAGAAAGAGCAAAAGAGTTTTATGAAAAAGATCAAGAAGATATTTCTCGGAGAATTAAAGAGCTGGGTCTTGGGGATAGTTTAATTAATTTAAAAGGTTTAACTCCAGGTATGTTAGTTACATTAGGCGAGCAAAAAATATTAAGCTTAGAAGATTTTGCAGATTTAGCATCTGACGAATTAACAGGAGGTTATGATGTTGTTAAAGGTGAGAGAGTTAAAATTCAAGGCTACCTTGAAGACTTTGCCCTATCAAAAGATGAAGCAGATGAATTAATTATGTCTGCAAGAAATATTGTTTATAAAGATTGAGTGATGAGGTATGGAAAAAAAAACAAAATTAACAATTTCAGGTACAGTCAAAAAATCAATCAAGAATATTGAGATTGCTAAAACTCAAGGAAAAAACTCGGTAGTAATTGAAAAGCAAACTGGAAAGTTCTCTAGTAGAGGTGGATCATTTAGACCCTCAGTAAATAAACCAAGATCAACTTCAACATTTAATAGAGGAAATCCATTAAAAAATTCATTAAATTCTAAATCACCTCCTATAACAAATGATTTTGAGAGGAGAAAACTAGCAGAACAAAGAGCCACTAAAAGACTAAAAGGTGACAACGAAAATAAAGATAGAAAAACTTTAAAAATAGGAACAAAAAAAAGGGAGCTAAAATTAACTGTATCAAGAGCACTGAGTGATGAAATTGATGCAAAACAAAGAAGTTTAGCATCTGTTAAAAGAGCGAGACAAAAAGAAATCAAAAATTCTACAAAAGACGTTTCTCAAGATAATCTGAAACCAATCAAACGAGATATAAATATTCCAGAGGCAATTACAGTTAGAGAACTAGCTAATAGAATGGCCGAACAATCAAGTAATGTTATAAAGCATCTATTTGGAATGGGAGTTACAGTAACTATAAATCAAACATTAGCTGCTGATACTGCAGAATATTTAGTTAAAGAATTTGGTCACAACCCAATAAGAGAGGAAAAAGCAGAAGAAATAATAAAAAAAATAAAAGCCGCAAGAACTGAAAATCTTAAAAATAGACCCCCAATAGTTACTGTAATGGGACATGTTGATCATGGAAAGACTTCTGTTTTAGATGTTTTGAGAAGTGCGAACGTTGTTTCAGGTGAATTTGGTGGAATAACTCAACATATCGGAGCATATCAAATTGAGAGCCAAGATAATAAATTAACTTTTATTGATACACCAGGCCATGCTGCTTTTACAGAGATGAGAGCAAGAGGATCAAAATTAACTGATGTAGTTGTATTAGTAGTTGCTGCTGACGATGGAGTGAAACCTCAAACTGTTGAGTCAATTAAACATGCTAAAGCTGCTAATGTTCCGATAGTTGTAGCTATAAACAAATGTGATTTACCAGAGGCAGACCCTCAAAAAATAAAAAACCAATTATTAGAGCATGAATTGATAGCAGAAGATTTATCTGGTGACACTCTAATGGTAGAAATTTCAACTAAGACAAAAAAGAATTTAGACAAATTAGTAGAATCTATAATTCTTCAGGCTGAAATTTTAGATCTTAAAACAGATTATGAGTCAAAAGCTACTGGTATTGTTTTAGAGTCTAAAATTGATGTTGGTAGAGGTCCAGTCGCAAATATAATTGTAACAACAGGAACACTCAATAAAGGTGATTTTTTTGTAAGTGGTTTAAGATGGGGAAAAGTTAGAGCTATTATTAATGACAAAGGTCAAAGTATCAATGAAGCCTTACCTTCAACTCCAGTTGAGATTTTAGGTATTAATGGTGCAGCAAAAGCTGGAGATGATTTTATTGTTCTTGAAACAGAAAAGGAAGCTAAGACATTGAGCGAAAATAGAGCTCACGAGACTAAGGATGGAAAAAATCCACTTACATTTGCAACTCAAGACTCTGCTTTTTCAGACAAATCTACCGAAGAATTAAATTTAATAATAAAATCTGATGTTCATGGTTCTTCAGAAGCAATTAAAAATGCAATTAGTCAAATAAAACATGATGAAGTAAAACCAAAAATAATTTTAGCAGATATTGGAATGGTAACTGAAACTGACATAACTTTAGCCAAAGCATCAAATGCAGTGTTGATCGCATTTAATGTAAAGCCAAGCAAAGAAGCAAAAAAACTTGCCGAGAATGAAAAGATTAAAATCTCTTCATATAATATTATTTATGAAGTTTTAGATTATATAAAACAAAGAATGTCAGGATTATTAGCACCTGATGTTCAAGAAAAAATTACTGGTACAGCACAAATTTTGGAAATATTTAAGGTATCAGGTGCAGGGAAAGTTGCAGGATCAAAAGTGACTGAAGGAGAAATTAATAGCACCTCAGATGTTAGAATCATTAGAGATGGCGCAATTATTTACACTGGAAAAGTTTTATCAATATTTAGAGAAAAAGACCAAGTCAAACAGGTTAGTGGTGGTCAAGAATGTGGAATTACAGTTAAAGATTATATGGATTTTCAAAAAAATGACACAATAGAGGCTTTTAGTGTTACATCTACTGAGAGGTCAATTTAATGGCAGATAGAATAGGAAAACCAGTATCACAAAGACAGCTTAGAGTAGGTGAAATGATTAAGCAGTCTTTAAGCATGATTTTTATAAGAAATGAGGCTAAGGTCCCGAATTTAGAAACAAACACTATAACGGTTACTGAAGTAAGAATGAGTCCAGATTTAAAAATTGCTAAAGCATATGTCCTTCCGTTAGGAGGAAAAGATGCTGAGGAAACGATAAATATCTTAAAAGAATACTCATTTTTAATTAGAAAAATTTTATCACAGAAAGTGGTTATGAAATTTTTACCAAAATTACTTTTCAGAAAAGATGAATCTTTTGAGTATGCGGAAAAAATTGAAAACTTAATAAAACAAACAAATAAATAGGAAGAAAGAGGCATGAATAAAAAGGCACAGGAATTAGCAATGCATGATAAAGATACTGGATCCTCAGAGATACAGATCGCTTTGCTAACAGAGAAAATTGAAACTCTCTCTAAACATATTAGACAATTCAAAAAGGATAAACATTCATCTGTTGGATTGTTGAGAGCGGTAAATAGAAGAAAGAAATTGTTAGAATATCTTAAGAAAAATAAAATAGATTCTTACAAAAATGTACTGTCGAAATTGAATTTAAGAAAATAGAAATCAAGATAGATAGAACGGAATGGAACGAAACGAACGAAACGAAATGGAAATGAAATGTTTAAAGTATACAAGAAGGAAATTGAAGTAGCAGGAAAGAAGATAAGTTTAGAAACAGGCAAAGTAGCAAGACAGGCAGACGGTGCAATAATCGCAACATGTGGGGAGACAGTTGTACTAGCAACTGTAGTAGGAGCAAAAAAAGTAAACCCTGATATGGATTACTTTCCATTATCTGTAAATTACCAAGAAAAATATTATGCAGCTGGAAAAATTCCAGGAGGATATTTTAAAAGAGAAGCAAGACCAACTGAGAGTGAAACATTAATCTCTAGATTAATTGATAGACCAATCAGACCTTTGTTTCCTGATGAATTTAAAAACGAAGTTCAGTTGTTACCAACTGTAATTTCCTATGACAAAGAAAATGAGCCAGATATTTTATCAATCACTGCCTCATCAGCAGCATTAGCTATATCAGGCATGCCATTTATGGGACCTGTGGGTGCTTCAAGAGTTGGCTTTGTAGATGGAAAATATGTTTTAAACCCATCTAAAGCAGAATTAGAAAAATCAAAATTAGATTTAGTAGTAGCAGGTACAAAAGATGCTGTGCTTATGGTTGAGTCTGAAGCAAGTGGTTTAACAGAAGAAGAAATGTTAAACGCGGTTAAATTTGGTCATGAAGGTTTTGTTCCAGTAATTGAGATGATAGAGGAACTTGCAAAAGAATGTAGAAAACCTGAGTGGATAGTTGAGAAAAAAGATTTATCTGAAGTTAAGAAAAAACTTGAGGAAATTTTTACGGAAGATCTTAAGAAAGCTTTTGCAACAAGAGATAAACAAGATAGATCAAATCAGATTTCAGAGATTACTGATAAAGCTAAAAAGCTTTATGAGGAAGATGAAAACTACACAGATCTTGATGTTAATAGTCAGTTAAAAAATCTTGAAAAATCAATTGTTAGAACTGACATTCTAAAAAATAAAAATAGAATTGACGGAAGAGGTTTGTCAGACGTAAGACCTATTTCTTGCGAGGTGGGTGTTCTGCCAAGAGCCCACGGTTCTGCATTATTTACTAGAGGAGAAACACAAGCAATTGTTGTTGCAACTTTAGGAACATCTGATGATGAACAAAGAATTGAAAGTTTAGATGGATTGCAAAGAGAACGATTTATGCTTCATTATAACTTTCCACCTTTTTCAGTTGGAGAAACTGGTAGAATTGGAACAGGTAGAAGAGAAATCGGTCATGGTAAATTAGCATGGAGAGCAATTAACTCTTCATTACCTACAAAAGATGCATTTCCATATACTTTTAGAGTCGTTTCAGAGATTACAGAGTCTAATGGTTCTTCTTCAATGGCTACTGTTTGTGGAACATCATTAGCATTAATGGATGCTGGAGTACCGATTAAAGAACCAGTTGCAGGTATTGCAATGGGATTAATTAAAGAAGGCGATGATTTCAGTGTTCTATCAGATATTTTAGGTGATGAAGATCATTTAGGCGATATGGATTTTAAAGTTGCTGGAACTAAAGATGGAATTACTTCTCTTCAAATGGATATCAAAATTACAGGTATTACATTTGAAATTATGGAACAGGCATTAAGCCAAGCTAAAGATGGAAGAGTTCATATCTTAGGAGAAATGAATAAAGCATTATCAGCTTCAAGATCTGATGTTGGAAAACACACTCCAAAAATGGAACAAGTTAATGTTGATAAAAAAGATATTGCTGCTGTCATTGGAAAAGGTGGTGCAACAATCAGAGAGATCGTTGAAAAATCAGGTGCAAAAGTAGATGTAAATGACGAAGGTGTAGTAACAGTTGCTGCTCCTGATGAAGAGTCTAGAAACATCGCAATGCAAATGATTAAAGATATCACTGCAAAAGCTGAATTAAACAAAATTTATTCAGGTAAAGTTATGAAGATTATGGAATTTGGTGCATTTGTTAATTTCTTAGGAAAACAAGATGGACTAGTTCATATTTCAGAATTAGCAGATAAAAGAGTTGCTAAAGTTACTGACGTCGTCAAAGAAGGTGACGAAGTTAAAGTTAAAGTAATTGGTTTCGATAGAGGTAAAGTTAAACTTTCCATGAAACAAGCTACTGAATAATTAACAACTTAAATAAAAATTTTAAACCCCTGGAATTAGAGTTCTGGGGGTTTTTTTCTAACTAAAATAAATTTTATTTAAGTAATATTTTTTGGATCTGGCATTCCAACTTTATTATATCCAGCATCTACGTAGTGAATTTCACCTGTAACACCGTTTGCAAGGTCACTTAATAGATATAATGCTGAATTTCCAACATCATGGATATCCACATTTCTTTTTAGAAAAGAATGGTCTTCATTCCATTTATATAGGAATTTTGCATCCCCAATTGCAGAGGCAGCCAATGTCTTGATAGGTCCAGCACTTATTGCATTTACCCTCATACCTTTAACACCCAAGTCTCTTGCTAGGTATTTGACACTAGCTTCTAAAGCTGATTTACAAACGCCCATTACATTATAATTTGGAATAGCTTTAGTAGACTCGTAAGTTAAAGTGAGTAAGCTTCCACCTTGTTTCATTACTTTTGAAGCTTCTTTTGCTACTTCAGTAAATGAAAAACAAGAAATTAACATACTTCTTAAAAAATTTTCTCTTGTAGTATTTAAATATTCACCTGATAACTCTGATTTATCTGAAAAGGCAACTGCATGAACTACAAAATCAATTTCACCCCATTGAGATTTAATATCCTCAAATAGTTTCACCACTTCTTCTTTTTTTTCAACATCACAGCTAAATGTAACATTTGAATTTAATTTTTCTGCTAAAGGAACTACTCTTTTTTTAAGAGCGTCACCTAAATATGTAAATGCTAGCTCAGCTCCAGCTTCAGCAAGTTTTTGAGAAATACCCCAGGCAATAGATCTTTCATTGGCAACACCCATGATTAATCCTTTTTTACCTTTCATCAAACTCATAAACTAAACCTTTTCAAAAATTAAAGCTGCGTTTGTCCCCCCAAAACCAAAGCTATTTGACATTACTGTATTTAACGTCGCTCCAGTTTCAGTTTTTGAAACTATAGGAAATTTTTTAGCATCATCATCCATATCTGTAATATTTGCTGATCCTGTTATGAAATTATTTTTCATCATTATTAAACAATAAATTGCTTCATGAACTGAAGCAGCACCTAATGGATGACCTGACAAAGATTTTGTTGAACTTATTTTTGGAATATCCTCTCCAAAAGTTTCTTTAATAGCATTAAGCTCAGTTATATCTCCAACTGGTGTAGATGTTCCATGAGTATTAATGTAATCAATTTTATTTTTAGCTGTTGCCATTGCCATTTTCATACATCTAACGGCACCTTCTCCTGATGGAGCTACCATATCATATCCATCCGAAGTTGCTCCATAACCGGTTAATTCTGCGTATATTTTTGCTCCTCTTGCTTTAGCATGTTCGTATTCTTCAAGCACTAATACTCCGGCACCACCTGCAATCACAAATCCATCTCTTGTTCTGTCGTAAGCTCTTGAGGCTGATTCAGGTGTATCATTATATTTTGAGGACAATGCAGTCATTGCATCAAACATAGCAGTCATTGCCCAGTGAATTTCTTCACTACCTCCTGCAAATACAATATCTTGTTTACCCATTTGAATTAATTCCATAGAATTTCCTATACAATGACCACTTGTTGCGCACGCAGAACTCATTGTGTAGTTAGTTCCTTTAATTTTAAATGGTACTGCAAGTGTTGCTGAAGCAGTACTCGCCATTGTTCTTGGAACAATGAAAGGTCCCATCAGTTTTGGAGTTTTAGCCCTTGTTTTATCTGCTGCTAGAATTACATTTTCAATTGATGGACCACCAGATCCCATTATAATTCCAGTTTTAAAATTACTTACTTCACTTTCTTCTAAACCGGAATCTTCAATCGCCTCTTTCATTGCAATATAATTATAAGCTGAGCCTGAACCCATAAATCTTATAGTTTTTCTATCGATGTGATCTTCAAGTTTAATATTTGGTTTGCCATGAACATGACTTTTTAAATTATACTCTTTATATTCTTCTGCGAAAGAGATTCCTGATTTTGAATTTAATAGAGACTTATTAACTTCCTCTTGGTTATTTCCTAAACAGGAAACTACTCCTAAACCTGTAATAACCACTCTTTTCATTATTTAAATAATCCTACCTTTAAACTTTCTGCTGAATATATTTTTTTATTATCTGCAAGAACAATTCCATTTGCAAGACCTACGGTTGTTCCTCCAGGAGACATAATTTTCTTCATATCAATTTCGTACCTTACATTTTTTACATTTTGCAAAACTTCACCGGTAAATTTTACAGTACCTACTCCTAAAGCCCTTCCTTTGCCAGGATTTCC
Source organism: uncultured Pelagibacteraceae bacterium (assembly GCA_902635845.1). GTDB lineage: Bacteria > Pseudomonadota > Alphaproteobacteria > Pelagibacterales > Pelagibacteraceae > Pelagibacter. The sequence continues at coordinate 10,247 of CACPPK010000018.1, forward strand.
CAGCCAACCTAGAAAAAACCCTACCAGTTGCCACATCGCATCCAAACCTAAGCACCCTGGCATGACTGGATCTTTTTTAAAATGGCAATCAAAAAACCAAAGATCATCTTTAATATCTAATTCAGCTTTTAAAGATCCTTTATTATATGCTCCATTACTTTCATTGATTTCAGTTATTCTGTCAAACATAAGCATTGGTGGTAGAGGTAATTTAGCGTTACCTGGACCAAAAAGGTCACCATTTCCACAAGTTATTAGATCATTATAGGAGTAAGAGTTTTTTTTCATAAATTTGAGATCCCTTAATACTTGATTTAATCCTAATATAATATAATAAAACAGTATAATTTTATTCATACTTTAGAATTATTATAAAAAACAATGCCAAAAAACTGCAATTTTATTGAAAAATTAAGAGAAGTGGGACTTAGACCTACCAAGCAAAGAGTAAATATGTGCGAAGTTTTGTTTAATAGAGAAAAAACCTTCCATTTCACAATTAACGATTTAGTTAAAATGATATCTGAGAAAATGAAACAAAAGATATCTTTAGCTACAGTTTATAACACAGTTCATGTATTTGAAAAAAAAGGATATTTAAAAGAAATTTCAATCGATAGTCACAAAAGTTATTTTGATACAAACACATCAGCACATCATCATTTTTTTGATGAAGATACGAACGAGTTAATCGATTGTGATGAGAATGATATTGATCCGGTAAATATTAAAAAAAATATCACAGGGAAAAAAATAAATTCAGTGGAAGTTTTGATTAAGGTTGCGAGTGATAATCAAAATCAAAAATAATTCAATTAAATCATACACTTAAAAACTACATTATAATAATTCTAAACTATTGACATACTGTAAAGATCCATTATATGATTCATCAATCATTAAAAAGGAGAAAAAATGTCTTTAAAAGGAAGTAAAACAGAAGAAAATTTAAAAGAAGCTTTTGCCGGTGAAAGTCAAGCAAACAGAAGATATCTGTATTTTGCTCAAAAAGCTGACATAGAAGGTTACAATGATGTAGCTGCAGTTTTTAGATCAACAGCCGAAGGTGAGACTGGTCACGCACATGGTCATTTAGAGTATCTAGAAGAAGTTGGTGATCCAGGAACTGGTATGCCAATTGGCGAAACAAAAGCTAACCTGGCTTCTGCTGTACAAGGTGAAACGCATGAATACACTGACATGTACCCAGGTATGGCTAAAACGGCAAGAGAAGAAGGTTTTGAAGAAATTGCTGACTGGTTTGAAACTTTAGCAAAAGCAGAAAAATCACACGCTGGTAAATTCCAAAAAACTTTAGAATCTATAAGTTAATAAAATTTCTTAGTGGGCTTTAGCCGCCCACTAAAAACAATTCGAATTTCAAATAACATAATTCTATGAGCAAAGAAGGAAGTTTAGGTGCACCTATAAGACATCCTATAGATTTTGAGCATCCTGATTTTTTAAATCCCGAAAAGTTAGACGCTGAAATGAGAAGAGTGTTTGATATTTGTCATGGATGTCGAAGATGTTTTAATCTCTGTGATTCATTTCCGAAGCTATTCGACATGATTGATGAGTCTAAAAATGAGGATGTTGAAAGCTTATCTAGCGATCAATTTGCTCCTGTTGTTGATGCATGTACTTTGTGTGATATGTGTTTTATGACCAAATGCCCATATGTTCCACCTCATGATTTTGATCTGGATTTTCCACATTTAATGCTGCGATATAGAACAGCTCAAAAAAAATTAGGTAAATTACCAAGTGTACCAACACAATTAGCTCAAATAGATCGAAATGCTAAAATTGGCGTCATGTTCTCTAAAATAATCAACTGGGCATCAAATATTAAAAATAAATTAATTAGAAAAATTTTAGAACTTATTGCTGGAATAGATAAAAGAGTTCAGCTGCCAAAATATAATTCAGAAACTTTTTCAAACTTCTTTAAAAAAAATAGAGATAAATTTAATTATGATACAACTTTAAAAGATAGAAAAGTTGTTATCTATTCAACTTGTTTTGTAAATTTTAATAAAAAAAATACTGGTGTTGCAGCTTTAAAAGTTTTGAAAAAAAATGGTGTCGAGGTTCAGGAGGCTTATCCTGGTTGTTGTGGAATGCCATTTCTAGAGCAAGCAGATCTCCCAAAAGTTGCCGAACAAGCAAAGAAAGTATCTAAAGACTTAATAGAATGGATTGATAAAGGATATAAAGTAGTAACTTTAACAGCAAGTTGTGGATTGATGTTAAAATTCGAATGGCCTTTGTTATTACCAAACGATGAAAAAATTAAAAAATTATCCTCAAATGTTATGGATATTGATGAGTATGTGGTTGATATAGCAAACAATGAGGGATTAGTAGAAGGATTAAATGAGATTGATGGAGGTGTAACTGTTCATCATGCTTGTCATGCCAGGGCACAGAACATGGGTATCAAAGCAAGAGATATGTTAAAATTAATACCAAACATTAAAATTGATGTTGTTGAAAGATGTGCGGGTCATGGAGGAACTTTTGGAGTAATGAAAGAAACGCATGATTTAGCAAATAAAGTTGGAAGACCTACAGCTAGACAAATTAAAAATAAAAATAATAGGTATATGGCTTCGGATTGTCCTTTAGCTGGTAAACATTTAAAACAATTAGAAGTTGATACAAATATATCTAATGATGAGGCACTACACCCTATCGAATTAGTCGCAAAAAGTTATAATTTGTAATCGTGCCTAGAGAAAAAAGAGAAATCCAAAAAGAAGACATCATGCCTCTAGATATTTATATAGGGAAGAGACGTGAACTAAGAAAAAATATTGTTGATTATAAAAAAAATAGAAGAGTTGCTTTAGGTCCTTACGCTACTTTTTATTTTGAAAGTTATGAAACAATGTTAGCTCAAGTTCAAGAAATGCTATACATTGAAAAAGGTGGTGAACAACAACTTCAGGATGAGCTTTCTGCGTATAATCCTCTAATACCCAACGGAAAAGAGCTTACAGCAACTCTAATGTTTGAAATAGATAATCCTATTTCAAGAGCGGCGTTTCTTGGAAAAGTTGGTGGAATTGAAGAAACAGTATTTATGAAAATAAATGGTGAAAAAATTAAAGCGGTTCCAGAGGAAGATGTAGATAGAACATCTACCGAAGGAAAAGCTTCCTCAGTACAGTTTATTCATTTTAATTTTACTGATGATCAAATAGAAAAATTTAAATCTAATAGTTTAGAAATTGAGCTTGGAATTGATCACAAAGAATATTCTCATAGCACAAAATTATCTAAAGAAAATATAGCCTCTTTATCTGCTGATTTTAGTTAATTTAGTCCCCAAATATTATCTGTTTTAATCCAACCTTCAAATTCTTCTGATGTAATTTTGCACCAATTTTGCTCACATTTTTCTATAATTAATAATCTTCCTTCTTTTATTTTAGCAACTGGTTTAGCAAAAGATGTAGGTTTCTTAAATAAAACTTTATCCTTCGTGGCTATTACTGAATTACTTTTTTTTAATTGTGAAATATGAATCCATCCGCTGTTATTTTTAAAATCAATAATTCGTCTAAAATTTTCTTTTTTATCAATTTGTTTTAAAGGTAAATTTATTTTTTTATAAACATATTTAACATCAGATTCAAAACTTGGTCCATAGCGCACGTTCACCTTATCTTTTTTAAGAGAAACGAACATTTCTCCTGCATTACTTGAGGTAATAAAGAATATTAAAAGAGAGAATATAAAAATATTATTTATTAAATTTTTTATTTTCACTTTTTTTTGTTTTATTTAATTTAACTTTTCTAAAACTTAAATTTAATAAATCTATAATAAGAATAAATCCATTTAAATTTTGGCCAACTTTTAATATTTTTTTTAAAACTTCATTAGCTAGCATTGTCCCAATTGTTCCTGCTACCGGTCCCAATATTCCTTCATATTCACAGTTTAATATTTCATCAGTAATAACTTCTTCTTGATAGAAGTCTCGTAAAGAAGGAGTATTTTTATCTTCAAAATCAAAAGTAAAAATATGACCATCAAATTTACTAATTGCTCCAGTCACAAGATATTTTTTATATTTTAAACTAAAATCATTAATTAAAAATTTACTTTCAAAATTGTCAGTACCATCAATAATGAAGTCATAATTTTTTATTATTTTTTCAAATTTTACTCTATCCATTTTAAAGTTATAAAGATTTATTTTTGTTTTTGGGTTTATTCTATTTAGTTTTTTTTTGGCAATTATAACTTTTGAATGATTTAAATCTTTTTCATCATATAAGCTTTGTCTATGAATATTTGATAGGCTAACGATGTCATGATCAACAATTCCTAGTTTCCCAATGCCAGATCGGGTTAAAAAATCAGCCGCTGGACATCCTAAACCACCCATTCCAATTATTAAAACCTTCGAGTCTAGAATTTTTTTTTGTCCTAATGGACCTATGTTTTTTAAAATTATTTGTCTAGAAAATTTATCTATTTCTTTTTTGCTTAAATTTTTGCTCATTTTCCAGTAGAGCCAAAACCACCCTCTCCTCTAATTGTTTCT
>CACPPK010000019.1 GCA_902635845.1 uncultured Pelagibacteraceae bacterium
ATCATCAGCATTAGGAATTAAAACAATTACATTAATGGCAGATACGCCGTTAATTTATGGTTCTTATAATACAAATATGTATCCAATAATTCCTGATGGAGAAACTACTGTTTCTCACAACACTCACGGTAAAGATAAAATAAATCCAGATAAGATTTATGAAAAACTATTATCAATAATTAATTAAGAAATATCTTTAAGAACTATTTCTTTAGCTTCATTGACTATAGCTGACAATCTTGAAGTCTCTGGAGAAATATCTGGGTGAATTTTTTTTTGAATTTTTTGGTAAGCTTTATTTAGTGCATCTTTGGTTGGTTTTTTATTAATATCTAAATTTAAAATCTTATATGCCTCAGATATTGATAATGATGAAGAGTTATTATTTTGATGCTGATTAAAAGAAAATCTTCCAGAATTCCTCAAAGTTTGAATAAGCCTATAAAGAGAAAGCAATTGTATCAATGATAAACCTTTAAGTTTTACTAAAGCAAGACTTGCAAGAGTTAATGGCAATGTGAGTAGAAATTTCCCGCCAATAGCAAATAAAACTGCTAATAAAGCCAACAATAGAATTGTTATCAGCCTCACTCCTTTTGACATTTTTTTTGGAGAAATATTTGACCACCATCTTAATAAAAAATATAAGATGACTAAAATTACAAGTAGATAAATAATAATATTCATATATTTCCTTATTAGATGAAAGTACCACAACTTAAAAAAAAACTAGAGATAAAAACTTGTCACAATATTGATTGGGAAGACAATTATAGCTGGATTCATCAAGATAATATTTTGGAAGTTCTCAGAGATAAAAACAAGTTAGATCCTGAAGTGAAAAAATATTTAGAAGATGAAAATGCTTACTCAGAGCATCATTTAAAAGATACAAAAGATATTCAAAAAAAATTATTTGATGAAATTAAAGCAAGAATTAAATTAGATGATGAATCTCTGCCCTATAAAGATCACACCTATGAGTATTGGACAAAAACTACAACAAAAGGAAATTATTCCATAAAACTTAGAAAAAAAATTGGTTCAGAAAATATTGAGGAAATATGGAATGGAGATAAAGAAAAAGAAAAACTTAAAACTGAATATTTTGGTGTTGGAGATTTAGAAGTAAGTAACAATGATAAATATCTAGGATACTCTTTAGATCTTAAAGGATCTGAATATTATACAATTTATTTAAGAGATATAAAAACAAACAAAATTATTTCAAAAGAAATTGCAGAAACATCAGGGGGAATAACATTTAGTTTGGATGATAAATATATTTTTTATTCTAAACTTGATGAAAATCATAGAGCAAGAACAATATACAGGCACAGAATAGGCGATTTTGAGGGTAAAGATGAATTAATATTTGAAGAAAAAAGCGAGGCTTTTACAGTAGGAATTGGAAAAAGCTCAGATGAAAAATATTTTTTTATAAATACTTCTGATCATAATACTTCGGAGCAATATTACTTTAAATCAGATGAATTAAATCCATCTCCAAAACTTATTATTAAAAGAGAAAGAGGTGTTCTGTATTCTGTTAATTCATGGGATGGTAAATTTTATAATCATACAAATAAAAATGCTGAAGACTTTAAAATTGATGTTTGTGATAATTTAGAAAATCAAAATTGGAAAACATATATTCCAGCAAAAGATGAAGTTTTAATTGGTGGATTAACATTCCTTAAAAATTGGATTATTCGTGGTGAAACATCAGATGCACTAGATAAATTATTTGTCAAAAATATTTCTAGAAATATTGAAGAAGAATTAATTTTTTCTGATGAGTCTGTTTATGTTCCAGGTGTGAGCTTAACTCAAAAAGATAGAAATACTGATGAAGTTTATTTAGGATACTCCTCACCCAAAACTCCTTCTAGAGTATTTAAATATAATTTAGCAACAAAATCTAAAGAACTTGTTAAAGAACAAGAGATCCCATCTGGTCATAATAAAGATGACTATATTGTTGAGAGAGTTGAGTTTAAATCTCATGACGGAAGAATGGTTCCATTAACAATTACTAGACACAAAAAAACAAAAATTGATGGGTCTGCAAATGTTTTATTGTATGGATATGGGTCTTATGGAAATTCTATGTCCCCAAGTTTTTCTTCTACAAGATTAAGTCTTATCAATAGAGATATAATTTGGGCCACAGCCCATATCAGGGGTGGTATGGAAAAAGGTATGAAGTGGTGGAAAGAGGGAAAATTAACAAACAAAAAAAATACTTTTGAAGATTATATTTACGCAGCAAAATATTTGATCGAAAAGAATTATGTGTCAAAAGGAAATATTATTGGAATGGGTGGATCAGCTGGAGGATTGTTAATGGGAGCTGTAGTCAATCAATCTCCTGAATTATTTTTAGGAATTATAATGGCTGTTCCTTTTGTAGATTCTTTAACAACGAATCTTGATCACTCTTTACCTTTAACTGTGGGAGAATTTGACGAATTTGGAAATGCAAAAGAGAATAAAGAACATTTTGATTATATTTTTTCATATGCACCATACAACAATATTAAAAAAATGGATTATCCACATATTTTTATTACAACAAGTTTAAGTGATAATAGAGTTTTATTTGATGAACCTGCAAAGTTCACAGCAAAACTTAGAGACTATAAAACAGATAATAATTTACTTCTTTTAAAAACCGAAATGAATGCTGGTCATGGTGGAAAATCTGGAAGAGATGGCGCAATAGAAGAAATTGCTATTGACTATGCATTTGCATTAAAAATTTCTAAAAAAATTTAGTACATTTTAAACCTTGAAAAAAACAAATTAATTCCCATGTTAACTGAGTAAGTTGCCTAATGGGGCTTACAAAAATAAACTTGCTTAACAAAGGAGAATATTATGACAAGTAAGGATCTATCTATATTTAACTCACTTAGACCTTTTTCAATTGGTTTTGATGATATGTTCGACCAATTTGAAAATATGTTGGGAAATGGGAATTTGACAATGCAGTCAAATTATCCACCATACAACATACGAAAGACAGGCAAAGACAACTATGCAATTGAAGTGGCATTGGCTGGCTTTAGCAAAAAAGACGTAGAGGTTGAGTTCGAGGACAATTTATTAACAGTTAGAACAAAACAAGTTAATAAGTCTGAGGACAGTGATATTAATGGAGAAATTATTCATAAAGGTATTTCTCAAAGACAATTTGCAAGATCATTCACTATAGCTGATGATGTAAAAGTTAATGGTGCTGAGCTTAAAGACGGTCTTTTAACAATATCTTGTGAAAGAATAATTCCAGAACATAAAAAAAAGAAGCTTATTGAAATTAAATAAGTCTTAAACCTTGCTTGTGGGGATTTCTCCCCACAAGTTTAAATTAGTTATTTCTTTGCCATTATAGCATTCAAAGCAAATGCTAATAATCCAGCAGGTATAAGTCCAGTTGTTAACAGTAGTTTTAAACTTATTCCAAAATCTGGAATATTTTTCACAAAGTCTGGTAACAACGACATCCCAATTCCAAAAGACAAAGAAAGAGCTAAGATTAATAAATTTCTTTGATCCATTTCTGCCCTTGAAATCAATTTAATACCAGCTGCTACAATCATGCCAAACATAATGATTGCTGCTCCACCAATCACAGACTCTGGCATTGCAGCGATTATTCCCCCTAATTTTGGAAATAATCCCATGAGAACCAAAACTATTCCAGCTATAGTTCCAACGTGTCTACTTACAACTCCAGTAAACGCAACTAATCCAGCATTTTGTGAATAGGATGTATTTGGCATAGCATTAAATATTGCACCAAATGCAGTACCAACACCATCTGCCATAATTCCACCTGATATTTCTTTGTCTGTTGCCTCTCGTTTAGCACCACCCATTGTTGTAGCACTTATGTCTCCAATTGTTTCAATTGTTGTAACAACTGACATAAACAACATTAGAATTATTGCACCAGGTACAAAATCAATTCCATATTGAAGTGGCATTGGAAATGCAAACCATGCTGCAGATGCAATTTTTCCGTAGTTAACCATTCCTAGTGCTGCTGCAACTATGAAGCCAGCTACTATTCCAATCAAAATTGAGGCTGCAGAAGCCATCCCTTTACCTCTAAGATTAAAAAAGATAGCAACTATAAACACTGAAGCGGCAACCGTTAGATGATTAGCATTTGCAAAGATTTCAGGTTTATTGTTCATTAACCATCCACCTCCACCAGCATACATAAAACCAACTTTTAGCAGACTAAATCCGATCATTAAGACAACTATACCGGTAACTAATGGTGGAAAAAGATGCCTTATTGGTTTTAAAACTTTTCCAATAAAAATTTGAAAAATTCCTCCAATGAATGCTGCTGTAAATACTGCACCTAATCCTGCTGCTTTAAATGGTAGCATGATAGGTATAAATGCAAAACTTGTTCCTTGAACAATAGGAAGTCTTGCACCAATTTCTTTGTATCCAACAGTTTGGATGATTGTTGCAACTCCCGCTACAAACAAAGCCATTTGAATCAAAAATATTTTTTGTTCAGGCGTTTGACCAAAAACTCCAGCCACAATAATAGGAACAGTTATATTACCAGCAAACATTGCTAGTACGTGCTGAATTCCTAAAGGTATGGATTTATTTAATGGAAGTTTTTTATCCGGACTGTTTGTAGAGCCCATTTTTGTTTTTCTTGAAGCCATATAATCTCCGTCGTTAACTAAATAGACGTTACATTATTGGCTACAAATTAATATAAAAAAACTGATTAGTTTAGAACAACTCCACTTTAGATAGTAAAAAAAACCTATAATGAGCAGATTTATTTTAATTAATAAATTTTAAAAGCAACCATTTGACACAAAACCCACAACTATATTTTCTGAATTTATTTCAAACCTACGTTCACATGGAACAAGGTATTTTTTGCTATTATAAACAAACTCAAAGTTGCCTTTAGCATTTTTAAAGTCTTCGTCTGGTTTTCCAAGCTCCATCTGAAGTTCACTAGCTGATTTTCCAAGAAATTTACTTAATTTTTCATTTTCCTTTTCAACAATTGCATCTGTTTTATCCTTAACAGTTTGGCACCCTGAAAAAAAAATTAATATAATTATAAGACTTATTGCTGATTTAAGTTTTGACATAAGTTTAAATTAACATTTTTGTTTAATAAATTATTAACTTTTAAGTTGTATAAATAATTTATTTCTTATTACTTTTAAGTTTAATTATAGTAACAATTGTGTTCTTTATTTGATGGTTCAAGCGTATGAATGAAAAAGCCCTAGAAAAGATACTAAATATATTTTTAAAAGAGGTTTTACCCTTAACTGAAAAAGGTGTTGCTAAAGGTAGTAAAGTATTTGGTGCCGCAATAATTAAAAAAGATGACTTATCGCTTGTAGTTGCAGAAACAAACAATGAAATAGAAAATCCATTGTGGCATGGAGAAATGCATACTCTCAAAAAATTTTATGAATTAGATGCAAATATAAGACCAAAAGAAAAAGACTGCATGTTCTTAAGTTCACACGAGCCCTGCAGTATGTGTTTGAGTGCAATCACATTTTCTGGATTTGATAATTTTTATTATTTGTTTCCTTATACTGCCACAAATGATGAATTTAATATTCCACATGATTTAAATATACTCAAAGAAGTATTTAAAGTTAATTATGGAGAATATAATAAAGAAAATTCTTACTGGAAAAGTCAAAATATAAACTTACTTATTGAAAATTTACCTTCTTCAAAAAATGAAAATATTTTAAATCAATTAGACGATATCAAAAAAAAATATCAACAATTATCAAATCAATATCAGAAGAATAAGGATGGAAATTCTATACCATTAAATTAATTAATGAATACAAACCTTAAAATTTCAAATGTAACTAAAATATATCCTGGGTGTGTTGCAAACGATAATGTTTCACTCGAGTTTAATAGTGGTAAAATTTATGCTCTTCTTGGAGAAAATGGTGCTGGAAAATCTACACTAGTTAAAATTCTATCAGGCGTCATCATTCCTGACGAAGGTAAAATTTATTTAAATGAAAATAATCTAAAGCTTAATTCGCCATTAGATGCAAAAAAAAATGATATCGGAATGGTATTCCAGCATTTTAATCTTTTTGAAACTTTGTCCGTATTTGAAAACTTAATAATAGATTCAGATGAACAAAGGGAAAGTGTAAGAGAAAAAATTGATGCAATTATGAAAAAATATAATTTTTCAATTGATCTTGATATTCCTGTTCTAAATCTATCAGCAGGTCAAAAACAGAAAGTGGAAATAATAAGATGCCTAATAAGGAGTCCAAAAGTTTTAATTATGGATGAACCAACATCTGTATTAACAGAACAAGAAACGAGTGAATTATTCTTATCTTTGAAAAAATTTTCAGAAGAAGGAATTTTAATTATTTATATTACACATAAACTAAAGGAAGTTATGCAGCTTTGTGATGAAGTTGCTGTAATGAGAAGAGGAAAGCTAGTTTCTGTCAGCCAAATCAAGAATGAAAATATTGAGTCACTTGCTAACAAAATGGTGGGTCAGAACTTAAAAAATATTAAGAAAAAAAAAGCAAAAATATCATCAGATCAATTGATTAAAGTAACTAATCTTAATTTTACAAGTGAAGATCCCTTTGAAACAAATTTGGTCAATATTAATTTTTCTGTTAATCGAGGTGAGTGTTTTGGAATTGCAGGTATATCAGGAAACGGTCAAAGTGAATTATTTCAAGTATTAAGTGGTGAAATTATTTCGGAAAAGAGTTCTATTGAATTTAACAATAATTACATAGGAGATTTAAGTCCTCAAGAAAGAAGAGAATATTTGATGGCCTTTTCTCCAGAAGATAGGCTTGAGCAGGCTGCAATTCCACAAATGAAAATTTTTGAAAATGTAGCTCTAAACAATTTTAAATCATCAAATTTTTTTAATAATGGGTTGATAAATGAAAACAAAATTAAAGAACATTCCAAAAAAATAATTTCAGATTTTAATGTTAATACAGACAACATTGAATTAAAAAGCCAATTTTTGTCCGGAGGTAATCTTCAAAAATTAATTATTGGAAGAGAATTAATTACATCTCCAGATTTATTAATTTGTTTTAATCCAACTTGGGGTCTAGATGTTGGAGCAATAAATTATATCCACGAAACATTGATTAAAATCAATGAACAAAATAAATCAATTATATTAATATCTACAGACACTGATGAGTTATTAAAATTAAGTGATAAAATTTCAGTAATTCATAAAGGAAAGTTGTCAAAAATTATGAATGCTGATGAGGTTACCTCTGAGAAACTTGGGATACTAATGGGAGGAGCAAATTGATTAAAATCGTAAAAAGAGATCAACCATCGAGAGCTATTTTTTTCTTTACACCCGTATTAGCTATTTTTCTAACATTAGTAGCGGGAGGTTTGATTTTTTTTATTTTAGGTTTTAAACCATTTGAAGCTCTTAAATTTTTTTTCATAGTTCCAATTGCAGATAAATATGGTTTCAGTGAATTACTACTAAAAGCTACACCTCTTTGTTTAATAGCAATCGGTTTATCTTTTTGTTTTAAAAGTAATAACTGGAATATTGGAGCCGAAGGACAATTAACTTTCGGGGCGATAGTTTCTGGAGGAGTTGCATTATTATTTTATGAGCAAGAAGGATTTTACATTCTTCCAACAGTAATTTTAGCTGGTGCAATCGGTGGTATGCTGTATGCATCGATACCCGCAATCTTAAAAACTTACTTTAATACAAATGAAATATTAGTAAGTCTTATGTTGGTATATGTCTCAAAATTAATTTTAGACTATCTTGTTGTTGGCCCTTGGAGTAATCCAGAAGGGTTTAATTTTCCTGAAACTAGACAGTTCAGTGACTCTGCTAAACTTCCGTTGTTATTTGAAGGACTGAGAATTCACGCGGGAATATTTTTAGCTTTAGCTGCGGTGGTTATCAGTTGGTTTGTTTTTTATAAAACGTATTTAGGGTTCCAAATGAAAGTTTCGGGTTTTAGTTTAAAGACAGCAAAATATGCCGGATACAAAGGTAAAAAAATGATCATCCTTGTTTTTCTAATAAGTGGTGCTTGCGCAGGTTTAGCTGGAGTTGGAGAAATAACTGGACCTATTGGACAGCTTCATAGAGAAATTTCTCCAGATTATGGTTTTACTGCTATAATTGTAGCGTTTTTGGGTCGTTTACATCCTGTTGGTATCATCTTTGCATCTCTAGTTGTTGCAATAACTTATCTGGGTGCTGAGACAGCGCAAATATTTATGCAAATACCTAAATATACTGGTCAGGTTTTTCAAGGAATGATTTTATTTTTTCTTCTTGCATCGGATTATTTACTTTTTTTCAAAATTAAATTTATAGGTTTAAAAAAATGATCATCGATATAAATTTCATTGGACTGATAATTGCATCAATCATGGCCTCTGCTGTTCCTTTAATCCTAGCGTCTTGTGGTGAACTGATTACAGAAAGGTCTGGAGTTTTAAACCTTGGTGTTGAAGGAATGATGATCATTGGTGCTATTTCAGGTTTCGCATTAATGACTGTTACAGGAAGTTTAATTATTGCAATTTTTGGTGCAATGTTAGCTGGAGTTTTAATTTCAACTATTTTTGCATTCCTGACGCAAACATTGATCACAAATCATGTTGCTACTGGTTTGGCGCTTACCATATTTGGAATTGGTATTTCTGCGATGATAGGAAAAAATTTTGTAGGTATTCCTGGAAAAGAGTTTCCTATTTTATTTGAAGGTTTAAAAGATACAATACCACTTTTAGGTCCAATATTATTTGGACATTCAATTGTTTTTTATTTTGCTTTTGCCCTTCCCTTTATAACTAGCTATTTTTTAAAAAAAACGAAAATCGGATTAATTGTAAGAGCTGTAGGAGACTCACCTGAGTCTGCATCTAATCAAGGAATAAATGTAAGGCTAGTTCGTTACGCTTGTATACTTTATGGAGGCGCAATGAGTGGACTTGCTGGTGCATATTTATCCATGATTTATACTCCTCAGTGGATTGAAAATATGACAGGTGGAAGAGGTTGGATCGCATTGGCTCTGGTAGTTTTCTCAACGTGGAACCCAATTAAAATTTTGATTGGTGCTATGATTTTTGGTGGCTTAACAATTATTCAGTTTCATATGCAAGCAATTGGAGTAAGAATTCCTGTGCAATTTTTAACAGCTCTACCCTACATCGTTACAATAATAGTTTTAGTTGTAATTTCTCGTGATAGTAGAAAAATAAGACTAAGTACTCCTAGTTCATTGGGGAAATCTTTTCATAAAGACAATTAATTTAAAAATAATCATTTTTTTTTAGATAATTTAATTTAGATTTAAATAATTAAAAAATCAAAAGGGGAAATAAATTTATGCATAAATTTTTAATTCGTTCTTTCGTCTCTTCTTTAGTTTTATTATTTACATTAACTGTAGCTGCAGTTGCCAAAGATGTTAAGGCAGCATTCGTTTATATTGGTCCAACTGGTGACCATGGATGGACATATCAGCATGATGTAGGTAGAAAAGCTGTTGAAGCTGCCGGATTTAAAACAACTTACGTAGAAGGTGTTCCAGAAAGTGCCGATGCTGAGAGGGTTCTTAGACAATTAGCTAACTCTGGTCATGATGTTATCTTTACAACTAGTTTTGGATATATGAATCCAACAAACAAAGTTGCAAAAGAGTTTCCAAATGTAAAATTTGAACATGCTACTGGATACAAAAGAGAACATCCAAATGTTTCAACATACGCAGCTAGATTCTATGAAGGTAGAACTATCTTAGGAACAATTGCTGGAACTATGACAAAATCAAATGTTATTGGTTATGTTGCATCTTTTCCAATTCCTGAAGTTATCAGAGGTATCAATTCATTTACTTTAGCAGCTCAAAAAGTTAACCCAAATATTAAAACTAAAATTGTTTGGGCTTTCACTTGGTATGATCCGGGTAAAGAAGCAGAGGCAGCAAAAGCTTTAATCGATCAAGGTGCTGATGTAATTGCTCAACATACAGATAGTACTGCTATTGTTCAAATGGCTGAAAAAGCTGGAGTATATGCTTTTGGACAAGCAAGTGATATGGACAAGTTTGCTCCTAAAGCTGTATTAACTTCAGTTGAAAACAATTGGGGACCATATTACGTAGACAGAGTTAAAGCAGTTGCAAATGGTACATGGAGTCAAAAAGATACTTGGCATGGTATTGGAGACGGTATGGTGGTGATATCAGATTTAGATTCACAAATGCCGGCTGACCTAAGATCAAAAGTTAAAAAACTTCAGGCAGATTTAGCATCTGGAAAAGTTCATTCTTTCACAGGACCAATTTATGACCAAAAAGGGAATTTAATGGTAGCAGAAGGGAAAACTGCAGATGATGGTATGCTAGCAGGTATGATGACTTATGTGAAAGGTGTTGAAGGAGATATACCTAAGTAAGCTTTTAAAATTATAAAAATTTAAAAGGCCAGTTTTTTAACTGGCCTTTTTTATATTTGATGTTTTTTTTTAATTTCTTCAATTCTTAATTCTTCATAAATTTCAAAGGGCTGCACAATCCAAGGATTACCAGTAAGTTTTTGTGCACAAAAATCTGGATCAAATGTTGATTTCTTTTTTTTAAACAAAGTTGCAGTTTTAATGTCTTCTATTTTATCCTTAATTGGTTCATATTTTTTTAACCAGTCTATACTTTTATTAAAAGTTATTCCTGTATCAGATAAATCATCACATAAAAGTATTTTACCACCCATATTTGGTGCTATGGAACTCATTTCCCTTGAAAACACAATATCACCCTGCTCATCCTCTACTCCTTTACCGCTGTAAGACTCAACTGCAAGATATGCACATTTTAATTTAAATATTCTGCTTAATACATCTATCATTGGCGCTGCTCCACGCATGATACCAATCAGTATTGTTGGTTTATACCCACTTTCATCAATTTGGATTGCTAACTTCTCAACAGTCTTGTTGTACTCATCCCAACTGACAATCATTTTTTCTGTCATAATTTTTTAATATCTATTTATTTAAATAATAAAACTAAAACTGCAAGAACGATAAGAGCAATTATTGAAGATATTAAAATATACAACCTATGAATGTTTCTTCCTCTTAAATTAAAATAATGTCTTGCTACACCAGAAATAACAGCAATCGCACACAATATTAACCAATTATATTGATGATAAACTAAAAAGCTCGAATGCCCTGAAAGCATTATAAACAAAACTAAAAAAGTGGAATAATTATTATGAATTGATCTCTGTTTAGCTGCTAGAGACAGACTCATATCAAATTTTTCACCTCTTTCACTACTGCTAATTATGTTCATTTGATTGGGTATAATTACTGTAAAAACATTACCAAACATATTAGTACCAATGATTAATCCAACACTTAAAATTGCAAATTTTGGTCCAAATAATTTTGTAAGTCCAAATGAAACAACTGCTAACAAAATTATTCCTAAGGATATAAATAAAATGTTATTTTCAATTAATTTTGATTTACATAAAAGATCATAAATAAACCAAGCTACAATCAATGATAAGAGCGAGATAATAATAGCATAACTTGGAGGCATTAACAGAACACGCTTATCAACCATCAATACTCCAGCGTTATAATAGTAAATTACAACTAAGAGCAACATTCCAGTTACAAAAGTTAAGTAACTTTGCCACTTAAAGATTACCAATCTATTTAAGTAATCTTGAGGTGGAGATGTTTTTAACCTTGAAAGTTTGTAAAAAAAACCTGAATGCATCAGATATCCTTCACCATCGATATCATCACTTGTTATATTTTTATTTAAATTATTATCTAAGTAATTAAATAAAAAACTATTACCTACCCATAATATTGCAAATAATACATGGCCCCATCTAAGAATAACTTCTAACCATTTTATTGTATAAGGTAAAAATTCCATTAATATTTTATTTTATCTACTTTTTTATCCCAAATTTCAAATGCTTTTAAAGCTTCATCTCTGAGCATTTGAACCATTTTAATTTTCCTATCATCAATTTTTTTTGGGATTTCTGTATAAATAAAGGAGTCATCGAAATCTATATTTTTTGCATCTTCTCTAGTATTTGCATAATATATTTTATCTAATCTTGACCAATAAATTGCTGAGAGACACATCGGACAAGGTTCACAAGATGTATAAATCTCGCATCCAGAGAGATCAAAAGTATTTAAATTTTTACAGGCTTCTCTAATTGCTACTATTTCTCCATGAGCAGTTGGATCATTTGAAGAAGTAACTTTATTTGAACCCTCTGCAATAATCTTATCATCCTTAACTATAACACTTCCAAAGGGACCGCCAATTGTATTTGCACTATTTATTGAAAGTTCAATAGCTTTCGCCATAAATTTTTTTTTATCTTCCATTTTAAATTTTTATTTTATTTTTAATTTTGTTAATGCTCATTAAAATTCTTTCAGGGGTTGCTGGCGCATTTAGTTCTGGTGCAAACTGATAATTTCCAATTGAAGCAACTGCATCTTTTATTGCATAAAAAACACTCATGGCTAGCATTAAAGGGGGTTCACCAGTTGTTTTTGCTTTATTAACAACTTTTTCTTTATTTAATCCTTCTTTAAAAATTTCTACATTAAATTTTTTTGGAATATCACTTACTGCAGGTATTTTGTAAGTCGATGGAGAAAAAGTTGTAATCTGGCCATCTGATTTCCACTTCAATTCCTCTATTGTAAGCCAACCTTGTCCTTGTACAAAACCACCCTCTATCTGGCCCAGTTCTAGTGCTGGATTTATTGGTTTCCCAGCATCATGTAAGATATCCACTCTTTCCAGTATGTTTTCACCCGTTAATGTATCTACAGTTACTTCAGAAACAGCTGCTCCGTAACAAAAGTAATAAAAAGGTCTTCCTCTAAATTTTTTTTTATCAAAATTAATTTTTGGTGTTGAATAGAAGCCTGATGATGAAAGAGAAATTCTATTTAAATATGCCTCTTGAATTATGCTTTTAAATTCAAATTGTCTATTTCCAAATATTATGTATTGATCTTTATAGACTGCCTCTTGATTATAGATCTTATATTTTTTCTTAATAAATTTTTCTAAATTTAATTTAATCTTTGCTACTGCATTTAATGCTGCAGCACCATTAAGATCAGTTGTTGAAGAAGCGGCACTAGCTGAAGTATTT
>CACPPK010000020.1 GCA_902635845.1 uncultured Pelagibacteraceae bacterium
TATATGCTCTTAAAGTATTATTTGCTTTAGAACTTTTGAGGTTATTTAAAGTTTCCTCATGTAGTGATTTTAAATCTGTTGTTAGCTCATTCATATTATTACTATTGATAACAATTAATTATCATTAGTAATATATTAAGAGTTTTCTAATGTCAAATGAAATAATTAGTCATTTTTTTGGGACAATTAATGATATTGCGAGCTCAATAATGATGAAATATAACTTATGGATGGGCATAGACGGAATAATTGAACCGATATATTTCCTAATAACATCTTTTGGTTTTGCAATATTAAGCTTTATTAATTATAGAAAATCTGGAAAAACTCTTGAAACTATTTATCTTTCAATTTTAACTGTTTTCTTTATAGTTTGTTTCATTATTTTAAATTTTTATTGATGAAAGGTACTAAATTTCAATTAAAAGTCTGGAATTACCTTAAAACAATACCAAAAGGCACCGTTAAAACCTATAAACAGGTAGCAATAGCTATAAAAAGCCCTAAATCAGCGCGTGCTGTAGCTAATGCATGTGGAAAAAACCCTTATGCCCCCAAAATACCCTGTCATAGAGTAATTCGGTCCGATGGAGGCCTTGGTGGATACTCAGGGACAGGTGGAATTAAGACAAAACTGCGTTTATTGAGATCCGAAAAAGTTGACATTTAGTGGCTTTTTTGGCCTATTTTATGGTCAAAAAGACTAGTAAAATCAACGTTTTTTTAATATTTAAGCTTATTTAAACATAAATAGTGATATTCACCCTTCAGTTGCACTATATATCGAGATATAATAAAATAAAGCACCTCTATGGCCGTTTAAAACATATATTCTATAACTGCATTGCTCTACTTTTCAATGATACCAAGGTAAAATTTAGTATCAATTTTTATAGAATTTTTAAAAATTTTCGTTCCCCTATTCACTTATTAAAATAAGAATTTTGAATTTAGTATTTAATTAGCTAATAAAACCATTGGTATTAAACACTTTTAAGTATTATTGTTTATTTTCTTTATTAATATTGCTATTTATGTCTTTATCTATTTAAGATAATAGTAATTTATGTGATAATTTGTATCAATTTATCTATATATTAAATATTAAAAAATGTAATAATTACAATAATTTAATTTAATATATTAAAGTATTACATTATATATTAGTAACTATTTATTTACTATTAATTGGAATGATTGAGCAAATATTCTCTTCTAGAAATATATAGACCACTAAGAACAATGATAAATAAACCTAAATAAGTCCAGTTATCTGGTAATTCATGAAAGAAATAATAACTAATTAGTATATTGGTAATTATCTCTGTATAGCCCAAAGGAGCTAATTTAGAAGCATCAGCGTATTTGAGTGATAATATGAGAAAAAGATGCGCTACAGAGGCTATAAGGCCGATTAAAGCCATTAAAATCCACTGATTTGACGTAGGATTAACCCAAACTGAGGGCATAAATAGGCTAATTATAATGGTTCCTATTAAACCTGATAGTAAAAGGGTTAAAAGAGGATTGTCAGAGGTACTGAGCTTCCTCGTGATAATAAGATAAAACCCATAGCAAATTCCATTACCTAAAGCAGCCATGGTAGCTAAATTAAGTTCTATAAAGCCAGGTCTGATTACAATTAAAGTTCCAATAAACCCTAATGATACAGCAGTCCACCTCTTCACCCCTACTTTCTCATTTAAAAAAAATGGAGATAAGGCTGTAACACAAATTGGAGCAACAAAAGCTAAGGTTAAGGCTTTAGGAAGTGAAATTTCCGATATTGCATAAAAGAATAAATAAGTAGAAAAAACAAAAATTAATCCTCTAATTAATTGAAGGGCTGGTTTTTTCGTCCAAACTAATGAATGCCTATAAAAGATAAGCATTAGGGATAATGTAAAGACTACAGTAAAAAAATATCTTGCCCACGTTATCTGCAAAACATCCATAGATGAGCTTAAATATTTAGCAAAAGCATCCATTACAGGAACAATCATCCAAGCAGATGCATTTAAAATTATAGCCTTCATAAAAGAAGGATATCTCTTAATAGAAGTATTTTAAAGCAAAGAATAATGTAATCGGAATAGTGAATAAGGACATGATTGTAGATACTACAATTGTGCTAGATATATTATCTACAATTTCTTTAGGAGAATACATGTGCGCAATCAAATAACATAAAATTGCACTAGGCATACAAGATTGAATTAATAAAACACCAGCTGGTATACCAGATAAATTAAAAAATTTTATAACAGCAAATCCTATAATAGGACCTAATATTACTCTTCCAAAAGAAGTTATTAATGCATCTTTAAAAGAAAATACTTTCATTTGTGTAAGAGCAACACCTAGCGACATAAGGATCATTACAATCATTCCATAAGCTAAAAGCATTACAGTATTTAATACAAATTGAGGAAATGGAATTTCAAAATACAAAAATAGTACTGTTATTAAAATTGCATAAAATGATGGACTTTTTAATATTGTTTTAAAATCAAAGGCTCGTTTTGCTAAAAAAATATTTAAAGTAAAGTGGAGTAAAACAATTAGAGATGAAATTGCTGCTGCTATACCCATTCCTAATTCACCATAGGCAAATAAACAAATCGGAATACCCATATTTCCAGTATTTGGTAAGATAAAAGTTGGTAATTCACGAATATAATCTTTCTTCATAAGAACAAGAAAAATTAAACCTACAATCCCAAATAATGTTAATAAGATAATTGCGTAACCAAAATATTCACTAAATAAATCAAAAGTTACTCCACCTGCAGTAATAGCAAAAATAACGAGAGCTGGAGTTCCAAAATTACCAGCGTATGTAGTTATAAATGATGTATCAAAATTGGGATTTTTTTTACCCAAATGATATCCAAGACCTACTATTAGGAATACTGGAAATAAAACTTCAAAAAGTTTTAAATAAATTTCCATTAACCAAGCAATCTAATTAATGTTGGTGTTTTTAAAATATTTTTATTTTTTTTGAAAATAGACAAGCAATTATGAATATTAGTTTCAGATGTTTTATGAGTTATAATAACTATTGTTGCCTTATTGTTTTTCTTATCAGGTGTCTGGATTAACCTTTTAACTGAAATTTTGTATTTAGCTAAACGATTAGTTATTTCGGATAATACACCAGGCTTATCTTTTACCTCAAATCTTAAATATAATGAATTTACATAATTATTTACATTATATGGCTTTAAAGATTTAAGCTTAGAAACACTAACACCGAAAGGTTTTTTTATATTTCCACGCAAAATTGATAATAAATCAGAAAGTAATGATGAAGAAGTAGGGCCTGGTCCAGCTCCCTCCCCTTGCAATACACTTTCTCCAACAGGTTTACCTTGCAGAATTACTGCATTCATTACACCGTTAACATTACCAATATAAGATTTTTTACTAACCAAACATGGATGAACAGTTTCAAAAAGATGATTATTCTTTAACTCAGAAATTCCCAGTAGCTTTATTCTTAAATCTAATTGATTTGCAATTTTAATATCTTTTAATTCAATTTTTTCTATTCCTTCCATTAAACATTTATGTTTTGAAATTTTACAATTAAAGGCTAAAGCAGACAAAATTCTTACTTTTGCAAAAGCGTCAAAACCATTTAAGTCTAATTTAGGATTACCAGGTTCAGCATAACCAAGTATCTGTGCTTTTTTTAAAACTTCAGCAAAATTTTCATTTGAATTTTCCATTTCAGATAAAATATAATTTGAGGTACCGTTCAGAATTCCATAAACCTTAGATATTTTATTTGTTGCTAATCCTTCTTTAATAGATCTTAATATCGGGATACCTCCAGCAACTGATGCTTCAAATTCCAAATTAACTTTATTTTTTTCTGCAAGTTTTGCTAACTCATTACCATGTTTTGATATTAAAGCTTTATTAGGTGTAATAACATGGATTTTACTTTTTAAAGCAGTTTCTACAACTTTTTTAGAAACTCCATCTGATAAACCTATAGCTTCAAACAATATATCGATGTTATTTTTTTTAAAAATTTCTAAAGGATTTTTGTAAAATATTTTTTTATTAACTTTAAATTTTCGTTTTTTATTAATACTTCTTGCAGATACAGCCACTACATTTATTTTCTTACCTGTTTTAAGCTCAATATCTTTCTTTTTTGTATTTAGTTCGTTTAGCAAATAATTGCCAACCTGACCAAGTCCTACTACTGCAATATTAATTAATCTACTCATTTACTTATATCTGGATATTTACTTTTTTTTGTATAGTCATCTATATAAATCTTATATTCCTCTAATGTCATTGACGTTATATCGTCTGCCTTTTTTAATATTTGATTTAATTTTTTTTGATTATTTTTATTTTCAATAGAATTTTCTGTCCAATATTGAGAATCTTTATTTAAAGAACAATTGGCTAATATTAATGAAAAAAAAATTATTATAAATTTTCTCATTTTAATCCAGTCTTTTCAGGAAAATTAAATTTATTATTTAAATTTTGTACAGCTTGACCTGCCCCACCTTTAATTAAATTATCAATAGCAGATAGAATGATTATTTTATTACTATATTTAGATTTGCAAACTGAAATATAACAATTGTTAGTATTTATTACGTCATTGGTGCTTAACAATGTGTCGGACTTAAATATTTTTACAAAACTTTCATTTTTATAAAAACTAATTAATGTTTTTAATACTTTTGTTTGTGAAATATTATTTTCTAAATCAACATATATAGTGCTCAGAATACCTCTAAACATTGGTGATAAGTGAGGAGTAAAACTAAATTGAAATTTTTTCTTAGTAAATTTTCTTAACATTTGATCTATTTCAGAATTATGACGATGAAAACCGACTCCATAAGCACTCAAAGACTGATATAGATTTTTATCTTTATATTTTTTGTGAACTCCTCTACCAGCACCTGAATATCCTGATTTTGAATCAATTATAATATTATTAAATTTAATTAAATTTTTCTTAAATAAAGGAAATAGAGGAAGCAATATTGATGTTGGATAACATCCTGGACATGAAATAATATTATATTTTTTAATCTCTTTTCTATTAATTTCAGGAAGTAAATAAATACTTTTTTTTATTAAATTAGTTGCTCGATGTTTTTGTTTATACCATTTTAAATAATCAGAAGCTTTTTCTAATCTAAAATCTGCAGCAAGATCGATTAGAGTATGATTTTTGCTTAAATGTTTAGATATATCTTGCGCTTCTCCATTTGGAAGTGCTGTAAAAATAACATGAACGTCTTTTAATAATTTTTTATTAAATTTTAAAATTTTTGGTAATTTATATTTAGATAAAGATTTATCATATGATTTAATATTTTTACCTACAGAGGAATTTCCGCAAAGGTATCTAATATTGATATTTTTGTGTTTAACTAATAATTTAATTAATTGAACACCAATATATCCAGTTGATCCAGCAACTAATGCGTTAAGCTTGGGCATCTTTTATTATAACAGTTAAAAATTAAAAAAAAATTATCTTTTAGAGAATTGGAAGCTTCTTCTAGCTTTTCTTCTACCAGGTTTTTTTCTTTCAACAGCCCTAGAGTCTCTGGTAGTAAGTTTCTCAGTTTTTAAGGTGGCTTTTAGATTTTCATCAAATAATACTAAAGCTTTTGAAATACCGTGAACCATAGCCCCTGCTTGGCCTGTAGGTCCTCCTCCTTTTACACTGCATCTTACATCATAATCTGTAGCCTGATTAATAATCTCAAATGGTCTTGTAATTTGCATTTTATGTGTTTCATCTGCAAAATATTCATTGAACAATTTACCGTTTACATAAATTTTACCAGAACCTTTTTTTAACCAAACTTTAGCTATTGATGTTTTTCTTCTTCCTGTAGCATATTTGCTATCTTTAAAATCTAATTTTAATTTAGGAGATTTTGAAGCTGATTGAGTATTTTCCATTTTAGTTTCTTGCTATATTTTTACTATTTAATTTGTCTAACTCGATAACTGTAGGATTTTGTGCTGAATGCGGATGTTCATTTCCTGCATAAATTTTTAATTTTGTTAATTGTTTTCTCCCCAATACTCCACCAGGTAACATTCTTTTAACTGCCATTTTTAAAGTTTCTCCAGGTTTTTTTTCATGAAGTTTCTCAGGTGTTGTAACTTTAATTCCACCTGGATGACCAGTGTGTCTGTAATATTTTTTATCTTGAAATTTTTTTCCAGTAAATTTTGCTTGTTCAATATTTTTAACAACAACAAAATCACCATCATCCATATGAGGAGTGTATGTAGTTTTATTCTTACCTCTTATGATATTTGAAACTACAGTTGCTAATCTTCCAACTACTGCATTCTTCGCGTCTATTTCATACCAAGCTGAAGCTAATTGGTCTTTTTTAGTGAATTTTGTCATTGTGCGAGGATTAATACTATTAATAATTACAAAGTCAATTTTATATTTAGCTTGAATTATGTAGCTTATATGCTAGAAATTACTTGCCGATTTGATCCTATTGCGGGCTTATAACTGCTAAAAAGGAAATTTCATAAAATTAATAAAATCGGTAGGCATTTGAACTGTATTGTGCGCCTAACATAATGTTGAAGCACTAAAAAAGGAGTAAAATGACTAAAAAAAGAAATAACCCTGAAACTATAGCTATCCACGGTGGTGACTATAGAAGTGATCCAGCGACGAACGCCGTAGCTGTTCCAATTTATAGGACAACATCATACCAATTTAACAACACAGAGCACGCTGCTAACCTTTTTGCTCTTAAAGAATTTGGTAACATCTATACTCGTATAATGAATCCAACAAATGATGTGTTGGAAAAAAGAGTAGCTGCACTTGAGGGAGGACTTGCATGTTTAACTGTTTCTTCAGGACAAACTGCCTCAACTTTTGCTGTACTAAATGTTGCTCAAGCAGGAGACAATATAGTTAGTTCAACTGACCTTTATGGTGGAACGGTATCTTTATTCACGCATACACTTAGTAAGCTTGGTATAGAAATAAGATATGCAGATCCAAGTAATCCTGAAAATTTTGAGAAGTTAATAGATGACAAAACTAGAGCTTTTTATGGTGAAACTCTACCCAATCCATATTTAAGAGTTTTTCCAATTAAGGAAGTTTCTGATATTGGAAGAAAATATAATATACCATTAATAATGGATAACACTGCATCACCTGTGATTTGTAAACCAATAGAACATGGAGCTGCTGTGGTAATACATTCACTCACAAAATATATAGGTGGTCATGGGACAGCTGTAGCGGGTAGTATCGTTGATAGTGGTAACTTTGATTGGACCGCAGATCCAAAAAGACAACCATTATTTAACGAACCGGATGCAAGTTATGGTGGTGTTATTTGGGGAAAAGCCGTACCAGAATTAACTGGTGCTAATGTTCCCTTTGCTGTTAGAGCACGAGTTTGTTTATTGAGAGACTTAGGATCAGCTCTGGCTCCAGATAATGCTTTTGCAATAATTCAAGGACTTGAAACGGTTGCTTTAAGAATGAGACAACATTGCGCTAACGCTGAGTATGTAGTTGATTTTCTAAAAAAACATAAAGAAGTTACAAAAGTTATTTATTCTACAGAACACGATAAACCGATTGCCGATAGAGCAGAAAAATATCTTAAAGGTGGAAATGGACCAATGATTGGTATCGAGCTTAAAGGTGGAATTGAAGCTGGTAAAAAATTTATCGAGTCTTTAAAAATGTTCTATCACGTAGCAAATATTGGTGATGCTAGAAGTTTAGCAATTCATCCAGCAAGTACAACTCATAGTCAATTAAATGAGAAAGAACTAGCTGCATCAGGTGTTACACAAAGTTATGTAAGACTTTGTATTGGTATTGAACACATCGATGATATTATTGAGGATCTTGATCAAGCATTGAATAAATCTTCAAAAGGTAATTTAAAAGCTGTAAGCTAATTTGAATTTTAATGTCTACAAATAGAAACTAATAATTAGGCTCTTTATATTTTACAATATAAAGAAAATACAATGTTGAAAGTATTATTAAAATAGAATTTATCTGGTGTAGAGATGCATAAATCATTTTTACTCCAGATAAAATTGTAAGAACTCCCAAAATAATTTGAAGCAATAAAGAAATTCCAATAATAAAGATTGGGATTCTTAAATTTATATTTTCATTTTTTAAAACAAAATAAAGCATGTAAAAATATATTATGACAATTAAATATGCTAAATTTCTATGAATAAATTGAACAAGTGATTGATCATCAAATACTGTGCGATTAAACAAATCACTGATTACACTGTCATCTGGGAAATATGATGAGCCCATTAAAGGCCATGTATTATAAATTTTTCCTGCATCCATACCAGAAACAAATGCTCCAATTATTAATTGTAAAAATAATAATAAAAGAAAGAATTTTATTAAGTTTAGTTTAATATTAATTTGATTAATTTTTATATTTGTTAGTTTTAAAAACTTCCAGAAAACTAAAGATAAAATAACAAAAGCAATAAATAAATGTAGTGATAATCTATAATGACTAACATCAACTCTATCAACTAAACCACTTGAAACCATATACCATCCAATAAATCCTTGAAAACACACTAAGAAAAAAATAATTGAATATTCTTTTAAAATCCAAAAACCATTTTTAATTGTAAAATAGATCATTGGAAAAAGAACAGTTAGACCAATTAATCTCCCCAATTGACGATGCGCCCATTCCCACCAAAAAATAATTTTAAATTCATTTAAGGTCATATTAAAATTTTGCTCTTTAAATTCAGGTATTGTTTTATAGAGATCAAAATATTCTATCCATTTATCATTTGTTAAAGGGGGTAATGAGCCAATAAAAAGTTCCCAACTAGTAATAGATAGTCCAGAGTCTGTTAATCTAGTTAGACCCCCCACTAAAATAATAAGCACGATCATTACTAATAAAGTGATCATCCATATTTTTAATTGAGAATTTAAAGAATAATTCTGACTGTACATGATTAAATAAATATAATAATTATTAATTAAACCAATAAATTAAATGTCGCCTAAAAACAAAAAAAAATTAGAAATAATAAGATCTAAATTGGATAAGTTAGATAATAAGTTGTTATCTTTAATTAAATATAGAACAAATCTTGTAAAAGAAGTTTTAAAGCTTAAAGAATTTAAAAAAGAAATAGTTGATAAAAAACGTATCAATTTTATACTTAAAAAAAATTGACTCAAAATCTAAAAAACTAAAGATTGATCCTAAAATTACTAATCGTATATGGAAAAATATGATTTTGTCTTATATCGATTACGAAAAGAGAAACTTTAAAAAAAAATAATCACTTACTGTGAGGTGGAAGCTTTTTTTCCACAAATATTTCGTGTTTTCTAGTATCTGGATTGTATTTTTTTGCTGAAAGTTTAACTTTAGCTTTCTCACCTCCAGCTGGTTTTTTAACATAATAGAAAAAAGGACTATCCGGTTTAGCTTCCGGAACCATTCTTACTTTAACATGTGTTTTTTTTGCCATTTTTTAATTCTTTTAATTTATTTGAAATTTTTATTAACTTATTTCTAAAATTTTCAGTCCTTATAGATTTATCTGCAATTTCGTCAAGCTTTAAAGAATCGTCATTATTTAATATTTTTTTTACACCATTTATTGTCATACCTTGATCTTTAAGTAAAAACTTAACTTTTTTAAGAAGATTTATTGTTTTTTCATCATAATACCTTCTGTTTGAATTTAATATCTTTGGTTTAATTTGTTTAAATTGAGTCTCCCAAAATCTAATTACATGTGTCGGTAAAACTCCTTTATTATTTGATTTAAGATTTAATATTTTAGCAACTTCACCAATAGTTTTATAAGCAGTATCTGATTTATCCATTATCTTTTAAATTAATAAATTCTTTAAATTCCTTTGATGGTTTAAATAACACAACATCTCTACTTGAAATTACTTTTGTTTCTTTAGTTTTAGGGTTTCTTCCAATTCTAGATTTTTTTTGTCTTATAGAAAAAGTACCAAATTTAGATAATTTTAATTTTTTTTCATTTTTAATGTTGGATAAAATAGTTGATAAAAAATCTTCAATTAAACTTTCTGATATTTGTTTTGAAAAACCAAGCTGCATATAAACCAAATTAACTAAGTCTTTTTTAGTTAAATTAATTCTCATTTTTTTAAATATTTTGCTTAATCTTTTCTATCAAATTACCTTTTACAATTCTATGACAAACATCCAGAGAGTTTGAAAAACCTATATAGTCAGTTCCACCATGGCTTTTAACAACTGGAGAGTCTAAACCAATAAAAATTGCTCCATTATATAATCTTGGATCTAGTCTTTTCTTAAATTTCCTTAAGTTTGATATATTTAATAAAGATGAAATTTTACCTATTAATGTACCTGACATCGCATTTTTTAATTCACTGGTTATAAAATTTGCTGTACCCTCTGCTGTTTTTAACGCAACATTTCCTGTAAAACCGTCTGAAACTATTACATTAACCTCTCCATCCATAAGATGATTTCCCTCAATGTAACCAGCAAAGTTATAGTTATCTGATTTTTTTTCATTTAATAATTGATAAGTTTCTTTGATAGTCTCATTTCCTTTCAATTCTTCTGAACCTATATTTAATAATGCTACGTTTGGTTTGTCATTCGGGTAAAGTGAGGTATATAAAGAAGCCCCCATAATTGAAAAGTCTAATAAATTTTTAGAACTACATTCAATGTTGGCACCTAAATCCAATACAACACTCATACCCTTTTTATTTGGCCATAAAGCAGACAGCGCAGGTTTATCGATATTTTCTATCATTTTTAAATTCAATTTTGATACAACTAACAATGCACCTGTATTACCCGCTGATATAACTATATCTGCTTCTTTATCTTTAACACTCTGTATTGCAAGCCACATGCTAGTGTCTTTGCCTCTTTTTGCACCTTCTAGGGGACTATCTGTGCTTTCAATTTTTTTTTCGGTATGAATTATTTCAAAAAATTCTGCAGGTATTTTTCCTTTAATTAAGTGATCTATCTTGTTTTTGTCTCCAAAAATTTTAAAAAAATTTCTTTTATTTGTAGAATGATTTAAGATAATACCATCCACAATTTTTTTTGGAGATCCATCACCACCCATTGCATCTACTGCAATTTTTATCAAATCTGACATTATAATTGATTATTATATACTATTCTTTTGGGTCTAAAACTTGTCTTCCCTTATACATGCCAGTTTTAGGATCAAGATGATGAGAAAGCCTATATTCTCCTGATTTTTTATCCTCAACTATATTTTTAGTTGAAAATTTCATAGTTTTAGCTCTTCTCATTCCAGTTCTGGAAGGTGTTTGTTTACGTTTTGGTACAGCCATAATTATTGGTTACTTACACTTTTTAAATAAGAATTCAAAGTTTTTTTTGATAAATTTAAGTTAAAATCATCAAAATAATTGAGTAAATCTTCGATATTTTCGAAATCGCTTAAAAAAAATGAAAATTTTTTTAATTTTTCTGCTCTTGAAAGAGTATCCCAAAAATGAATTTCAGAAACCATAGAATGAAATAAGTTTATATAATCTTTCATTTTTTTATTAATTGTCTGATCCCCGTATCCTATTTCCCTAACACTTAATTCAAGTTGTCTAAAATTGAAATCATATATTTCTTGTAGAATATTCTTATTTTCATCATTTTTAAAATTTTTTAAAAAAAAGGAAAAATGCAATAAAAAAAGTGTGAGTCTATCAGAAAAATTATCTACTCTATTAAGACTTTTATATAAATTTTTATTTCTAGTTAAATTAATTAAATT
>CACPPK010000021.1 GCA_902635845.1 uncultured Pelagibacteraceae bacterium
TTTTGTAATTTTTGAGTTGAAATTTTTCCACATGGATAATCTTTAGTAAAAGTAAAAAAAATTATTGTTAAATACGGTTTTTTACACATTTGATTGAATTCAGGTGCATCAATTCCATGCAATCTAATTTTTTTTGAATTTATTTTTATTGTATCACCATCAATAATTTGAGCATTACCAGAAACTTCTTTTATCTCTTCAGACTTAACATCTTTATATGTGAGAATAAAAAATATCGAACAGATTATAATTAAAATTATCGCTTTCCTTTTTGTAAAAAACATATTTAAAAAATATTAAACATTAGCCAATTTATGTTTAATATAATATTTAACATATAATAGTAATATCAATGATATCAACCATTGAAAGATAGCCCATATATAAAAAAAAGTTTTAAAATCTGCATTTAAATACTTTGCAATGTAAAAAGATAAAACTGGTACTATCACATTTCTGGCAATATTATTAACCATGGCTTTTTCAGATTTTTTTAATGCCATAAAAAATCCATTTGATAAGAAAAATATTGGATAAGCAGGTAAAATAAATGCAGAAATCTTAAGGTACATCGAGCCATGCATAATTACATCTACATTTGAAGAAAAGAATTTAGGAACAATGTCAGCACTTATAAAAATAACTACACCAGCAATTAACATTATAAATAGACCGTATTTTATTGAAGTGAAATAGGATTGCTCCACTCTATCGTAATATTTTGCTCCAATATTTTGCGCTATTATAGAAATTATTGCTGTATTAATTCCTAATATTGGTAACAAAACTACTTGCTCAATTCTGGTGGCAGATCCATACCCTGCTACAGCATATTCACCAAATAATCCAACATAAGTAAAAACAACAGTTGCGGCAATAGAATATCCTAATATGGCAATTGTAATTGGCATTGATTGAAAAAAAATATTTTTTAAGAAAAAAAATTTAGCTTTGAAATTGTCTAAAGTTATTTGTTTAATTCTTTGATTATTTAATATTTTTATCGCAATAACCAACAAAGATACAAATTGAGCAATTAAAGTTGCTATCCCAATACCAGTTATTCCTAATGGTGGTATAAATAAAAAACCAAAAATAAAAATTGGATTTAAAACAATGTTTAAGAAAAAAGAAAATATTAGAACATTTCTGTAAGTTTTAGTGTCTCCTTCTGCGTGTAAGAATGAATTTAATGCTACTACTAAAATAAATAATATCGTACCTAAAAAAATTACATTTATATATTCGAGTCCAAGAATTGTTACTTCTTGAGAAGAATTCATTAATAAGAATATCTTTTCTCCAAAAGCAAATCCTAAAATAGATACAACTACCGAAATTAAAATCGAATAAATGATTACATTTCCAAAATAACTTAAAACATTTTTTTCGTTTTTTTCTCCAATACTGCTGCCAATCAATGATGTACCCGCTACGGTAACTCCAATAGATGTCGCAATTATCAAAAAATATATTGGAAAAGACTTGCTCAAAGCAGATAAGGCTTCTGGCGATATTTTTCCTGCATAAAAAGTATCTACGATTGTGTAAAGTGTTTGGAATAAGGTTCCTACACTTGCTGGTACAGCAAGTTTTCTTACTAACAACGAAACTTCATCTTTTAATAAATTCATTTATTTAAGATTTGTTAATACTCTTTCTGGAAGATATGTCTTTTTCCTGCTTCTTTAGCAAGATTAATTTGTTTTTGTCTCATCCTAAATCTTGATTTTTGATGATCTGTTAGATTGTCGTGACAATTTGGACATGAAACACCCTCTTCATATTTTTTTGATTTTTTATCCTTAGGAGATACAGGCTTCCTACAACCGCTACACATTGAGTAAGAACCAACTTTTAGACCATGTTTTAAACTAATCCTGTTATCAAAAACAAAGCATTCACCTTTCCATAAACTTTTTTTCTTATTTATTTTTTTAAGATAATTTAAAATTCCACCATTTAACTGATAAATGTTATTAAATCCTTTATTCTCCAAATATACAGATGCCTTTTCACAACGAATTCCACCAGTACAAAACATAGCTATAGGTTGATTTTTTTTTAATTTTTTTAGATATTTTGGAAAATCTCTAAAGTTATCAACATCAGGATTGATTGCTCCCTTAAATGTTCCAACATCGTATTCAAATGGTTTTCTCGCATCTATTAGAACAGTATCTTTTTCTTTAATCAGCTTATTCCATTTGATTGGATCTACATGGCTCTCTTTTTTCTTTATTCTTTTATTTAAAATTAAGTTCATAGGAACAACCTCTTTTTTGATTTTCACTTTAGCTTTATGAAATGGTTGGAATGAGCTTTTAGAGACGTTGCTAGTGTTAAATTCTTTAAATTTAAAAGCTCTTTTTAAATTGTTAATTGTGAATTTAATGTCTGCAGCTTTACCAGAGATAGTTCCATTTACCCCTTCATTAGATATAATTATCGTACCTCTAATGTTTTTCTTTTTTAAAGTTTCTAATAAAACTTTTTGATTTTTCTTTAGATAAGAAATTTTGATAAATTTATAAAAACCAACTACTTCAAACATTATAATTTTCTACAAACAGTCATTCCATCACCAAGAGGAATTATTAACTTTTCGATCCTTGTATCCTTTGAGATATGACTATTAAACTCTTTAATATTTTTAGTAAATTTATCATTATTGTTTTCATTCACAACTTCTCCATACCATAAAACATTATCAATGATTATTAGACCATTATTGTTCAATAATTGTAGAGAACGTTCATAGTATTCAATATAATTCATTTTATCAGCATCAATAAAAACTAAATCAAACTTTTCATTTTTAATTTCATCTAAACTTTCTAAAGCAGGTTTAATTAATGTTTTTATTTTATGATCTTGATTAGCTTTTTTAAAAAAATCTATTGCAACTTTATTAGTTTCTTCATTTTTATCTAAAGCAATTATTTTGCCGTCATCTGATAATGCCAAAGCCATAGATAACGTACTTAATCCTGTAAATGTACCTATCTCTAAAATTTTTTTGATATTTGAAATTTTTACAATTAAATGCAGAAATTGACTTTGTGAAATTGAGATTTGCATTCTTTTGATATCACCAAGAGAAGTGTTGTAATCAATTATTTCTTTTTGGACTGGATGTAAATCAAATCCATGACTTAAAATATACTCTTGGAGATCTTTAGTTATATTTAGGTCTGAACCCATAAATTCTAAAGTTTTTTCTTTAAAATCTCATTAACTAATTGAGGATTTGCTTTTCCACCAGAAACTTTCATTACTTGACCTACAAAGAAACCAAATAATTTAACTTTACCTGATTTATATTCCGTAGCTTTGTCTCTGTTATCATCAATAACCTTATCTATCAGTGCCTCAAGTGCTTTTGGATCGCTTTCTTGTTTTAAACCTTTTTCTTCAACAATTTTTTTAGGATCTTTGTCACCTTCCATCATTTGTTCAAAAACTGTTTTTGCAATTTTTCCAGAAATTGTTCCGTCTTTAATTAAATTAATTAATTTTGATAAGTTGCCTGCACTTATGGGGCTTTCAGTTATTTCTAAATTTTTTTCATTTAAGGCTGCAAATAATTCTCCAATTATCCAATTTGTTGCAAGTTTTACATCCGATTTCTTAATTACATTTTCAAAGTAATTTGATGTTTCAATATCAGAAACTAAAATGTTTGCTTCGTAAGGTGATAGTTTGAATTTTTCTATAAATCTTTTTTTCTTTTCATCTGGTAGCTCTGGAATTTCTGATTTTAAGTTTTCAATAAAATCATCTGAAACTTCTAATGGCAATAAGTCTGGATCTGGAAAATATCTATAATCATGAGCATCTTCTTTTGATCTCATTGATCTAGTTTCATTCTTTTTAGTATCAAAAAGTCTTGTTTCTTGATCAATCGTTTGACCATCCTCAATTAAATCAACTTGTCTATTAGCTTCGTATTCAATTGCCATCTGCATGAATTTTATTGAGTTAACATTTTTGATCTCACATCGAGTTCCAAACTCTTTTGAACCTTTTTTTCTAACAGATACATTTACATCGGCTCTTAAAGATCCTTCCTGCATGTTTCCATCACAGGTGCCTAAATATCTCATTATAGATCTTAATTTTTTAATATATGCATTTACTTCATCTGGAGACCTTAAGTCAGGTTTACTTACAATTTCCATTAAAGCCACACCTGATCTATTTAAATCTACAAAAGTATTTTTAGGATCTAGATCATGAATGCTTTTACCTGCATCTTGCTCTAAGTGTAATCTTTCTATACCTACCTCTTTTTGACCATCTGGCATATCAAGTATTACTTTACCCTCACCTACAATTGGATCTTTGAATTGTGAGATTTGGTAACCCTGAGGTAAGTCAGCATAAAAATAATTTTTTCTATCAAAAACAGATCTCTTATTGATTTTAGCTTTTAAACCAATTCCTGTTTTGATAGCTTGTTTTACACAATACTCGTTTATTACTGGCAACATTCCTGGAAATGCTGCATCAACTAAACTTACTTGTGTATTTGGTTCAGCTCCAAATTTGGTCGCTGATGTAGAGAATAATTTTGACTCCGATGTAACTTGTGCATGAACTTCTAAACCAATGACAACTTCATATTGATTATCATGTCTATTAATTAGATATTCAGATTTGCTCTTACTCACTTAATCCACCAATCAGTAATATTGTTTTTAAAATTAATTTTTTCTTCCATAGCATATGCAATGTTTAAAATATTTTGTTCATCAAAAGCTTTACCGATTATCTGTAATCCTAATGGATATCCTTTAGCATCATGGCCTGCGGGTATAGAAATTCCAGGTAAACCTGCTAAATTTACAGGAACAGTAAAAATATCATTTAAATACATTGAAACCGGGTCATTTGTTTTTTCACCAATTTTAAACGCAGAACTTGGAGTGGATGGGGTTAGAATTGCATCAACTTTTTTATAAGCATCATCAAAATCATTTTTAATAAGTTTTCTTACCTTTTGTGCTTTAAGATAATAAGCATCATAATATCCTGAAGATAAAACATAAGTTCCTATCATTATTCTTCTTTGAACCTCAGCACCAAATCCTTCAGATCTAGTTTTTTCATACATATCAATAAGATTTTCTCCTTCAGCTCTAAAACCGTATTTAACACCGTCGTATCTAGCCAAATTAGATGAGGCCTCTGCTGGTGCCACTATGTAATAAGTTGGTAGTGCATAATTAGTATGAGGTAGAGATATGTCGATAATCTCAGCACCACAATCTTTTGCGTATTCAATACCTTTTTTCCATAGGTCTTCTATTTCTTTAGGCATGCTATCTACTCTATATTCTTTGGGTATTCCTATTTTTTTACCTTTAATATCTTTTGTTAATTCTTTGCTGTAATCGTTTCTTTTGAAGTCTATTGATGTAGAATCTTTTTCATCATAAGTACTAATAACTTCATGTAACAATGCACAATCTTTAACATTTTGCGCCATTGGCCCAGCCTGATCTAGAGATGATGCAAATGCTACAATTCCATATCGAGAGCAACTACCATAAGTGGGTTTTAATCCAACAGTTCCTGTAAATGAAGCAGGCTGTCTTATAGATCCACCTGTATCTGTTCCAATAGTTATTGGTGTTAATTGAGCTGCTACCGCAGAAGACGATCCACCAGACGATCCTCCTGGGACTAAATTTTTATCAATTGGGTTTTGTACATTACCAAAAAAACTAGTTTCATTAGATGAACCCATTGCAAACTCATCACAATTTAATTTGCCCATTAGGATAGCTCCTTCATTCCAAATATTTTGTGTAACTGTCGACTCGTAAGTTGGAACAAAGTTATTTAAAATCTTACTACCTGCAGTGGTTCTTAAATCTTTTGTACAAAATAAATCTTTCACAGCCATTGGAATGCCAGGCAATTTTAGATCCAGATTAGGTTTTTCATCAAACGTTTTTGCTTTATTTAAAGCATTTGCATAATCTTCAGTTATATATGCATTTAATTCTTTTGATTTTTCTGATCTTTCAACAAATGCTTTAGTAACTTCACTTGAGGAAAGTTTTTTACCTTTTATATTTTCTACTAACTCAGATAATGATTGTTTAGTTATATCTGACATTATTCAATTACCTTTGGTACTACAAAATAATCTTCATTTTCCTTAGGAGAATTTTTTATTACTTGATCTCTTAAGTTTTTACTTTTTACTTCATCTGACCTTAGTTTTAGAGTTGTTTCAGCAACAGAAGTTAAAGGTTCAACATTGTCAGTTTTTAATTCGTTAAGTTTTTCAATAAAATCAAAAATTGAATTTAAATCACCTGCTAGTTTCTCTGCTTTTTTCTGATCTACAGAAATTCTTGATAGTTTAGATATGTGCTTTATTGTTTTAAGATCGATGCTCATATGGTATTTAAATATGTCGCAAACTATCACTTAAGTTTAAAATATACAATATGATCACTATTGAAGAATTCAAAAAAAAACAGTCTGAAACCTCTAGATTGATTGGTTTAGATCTTGGTTCAAAAAGAATCGGTGTATCAATTTGTGATGAAAAACAGTCAATAGCCACACCTTTTAAAACAATCAATAAAACCAATAATGATGATCTAATCAACGAATTAAAAAAAATAATAGAGGAAAACAATATTAAAGGAATTATCATTGGATATCCAATTAACATGGATGGTTCATTAGGTCCGTCTGCTCAATCAGTAAGTGATGTATCTAAAAATATAGACCAAAATGTTGAGGTAGAAGTTTGCTTATGGGATGAAAGACTTTCAACTGTGGGGGCATTTAATCTATCTAGTCAGCTTGATGTTAATGTTTCCAAGCGTGAAAAAAACATAGATCAAAATGCAGCTGCATTTATTCTTCAAGGAGCTATAGATTATTTAAATAATTAATCCTTGCC
The DNA here is from genome assembly GCA_902635845.1 of uncultured Pelagibacteraceae bacterium. Lineage (GTDB taxonomy): Bacteria > Pseudomonadota > Alphaproteobacteria > Pelagibacterales > Pelagibacteraceae > Pelagibacter. The sequence continues at coordinate 6,929 of CACPPK010000021.1, forward strand.
ATTTAGGGGCTTTATAGATATAGAGTTAGTTTTAATGGCAATTAAAACCAATAAAGCTATTAAAATCTCACAAAAACATCTGTTAGGTATCCAAGATTTATCAGTTAATGATATTAATTATATCCTAGATGAGTCAGAAGCTTTCATAAAATTAAATCAGAGTAAAAATAAAAAAATTGATGTGTTAAGAGGTAAAACACAAATAAATTTATTCTTTGAGCCATCAACTAGAACTCAAAGCTCATTTGAACTTGCTGGAAAAAGACTTGGTGCGGATGTTATGTCAATGAATATGGGTAACTCTGCAATTAAGAAAGGTGAAACTTTGATTGATACGGCAATGACATTAAATGCAATGCATCCTGACATAATTGTGATCAGACATCAAGACTCTGGTGCATGTAATCTATTATCTCAAAAAGTTAATTGTGTCGTATTAAATGCTGGTGATGGTAGACGCGAACACCCTACCCAAGCATTATTAGATGCATTAACAATTAGAAATCGAAAAAAAAAAATTCAAGGATTAAAAATAGCAATATGTGGAGATATACTTCATTCAAGAGTAGCTAGATCAAATATTTATCTTCTTACAATGTTAGGAGCTGAGGTTAATATAGTGGCTCCATCTAATCTGATGCCAAAAGAAATTGAAAAATTTGGAGTAAACACTTTTACTGATATGAAAAAAGGTCTCAAAGATTGTGATATTGTGATGATGCTTAGATTACAAAATGAAAGGATGACCAGTTCATATCTTTCATCGAACAGAGAGTACTACGAATATTATGGATTAACACCAGATAAACTTGATCATGCAAAATCAGATGCTTTAATTATGCATCCTGGTCCAATGAATAGAGGAATTGAAATTGATACAAGATTAGCTGATGACATAAACAAGAGTGTAATTAAGGAACAAGTTGAATTAGGTGTTGCTGTAAGAATGGCATGTTTAAAAATATTTTGTGAATAAATGAAAAAACAATACTTTATAAATGCAAACATTATAGATCCTCATAATTCCATAAACGAAAATGGTGGATTAATAATTGGAGAAGACGGAAAGATAGAGGCAATAGGAAAAAAGGTAAATACAAACAATTTACCAACTAGAGAAAAACCTACTGACTTAAAGGGTAAATATATATTTCCTGGGATAGTAGATATGAGAGTTTTTGTAGGCGAGCCAGGATATGAATATAAAGAAAATTTTAGGACTTTAAGTAATGCAGCATTATCTGGAGGAGTAACTTCCGTCGTAACCATGCCTAATACAGATCCAATTATAGATAATGTATCAATTGTAGATTTTTTAAAAAGGAGAGGACGTGATAAGTCTAAAATAAATATCTTTCCTTGCGCTTCATTAACTCAAAACACTGACGGCACCAATATGACTGAATTTGGGTTACTAGCTAAAAAAGGAATTATTGCTTTTACTGACGGAGTAAAAACAATTCAAAATACTAGACTTATGTCTAGAATTATGAATTCAGCCAAGGATTTAGGGTGCCTTGTAATGCAACATGCTGAAGATTACGATTTAGCTAAAAATGGCATGATTAATTCTGGTATTATTGCAACAAAACTAGGCTTATCAAGCATACCAGATATTGCTGAAAGAATTATAATTGAAAGAGATCTTACTCTCTTAGAAAAAACCAAATGTCGATATCATATATCTCAACTATCAGCAGGAAAATCTGTAGATATAATTAAAGAACGTAAACAAAACGTTAAATTTACTTGCGGTGTATCAATAAACAATCTTTCATTAAATGAAAATGATATTGGAGATTTTAGAACATTTTTAAAATTATCACCTCCACTGAGAAGAGAAGAAGATCGAGAAGCTTTAGTTCAAGGATTAAAAGATAAAACTATTGATGTAATTGTTTCTGACCATAAACCTGAAGATGAAGAGTCTAAAAGATTAACTTTTGCGCAAGCTGCAACAGGTGCATCTGGTATAGAAACATTATTATCTTTAAGTTTAGAATTATTTCATAATGGATCTGTAAAACTTGAAACTATAATTCAAGCTTTGACCTCTAACCCAGCAAAAATATTAAACATAAATAAAGGAAACCTGTCTA
>CACPPK010000022.1 GCA_902635845.1 uncultured Pelagibacteraceae bacterium
AAAAATTATTCACTCAAATATTAAAAATGCTATTCCAAATATTGAAGAAAATAAAATTAATTTAATCACAAGTCAGATGTGGAATAACTATGGAAGAATTTTTGCAGAGTATATTTTTATTAAAGATTTTAGGGAAGGCAAACTTTCATCAAACATTGAAATCAGTGGACAGGAAATTTTAGACGAAATTACTAATAAAAATAAACAAGTAGTATTTATATCTGGTCATTTAAGTAATTTTGAACTGATGGCAATGTATCTAGAAAAAACAGGCATCAAACTCACTGCAATATATCGACCACTAAATAATATTTTCCTAAACCCTTTTATGGAACAAATTAGAACAAAATATATTTGTGAAAACCAAATCAAAAAAGGTATTGGTGGAATGAAAAAATTAGTTAAATTGAAAAAAGAAAATTACTCAACTGCTCTTATGATAGATCAAAGAGTATCGGAAGGAATAATGTCTGACTTTTTCAAAAAACAGGCGCTTACAACTACAATACCAGCTCAATTAGTCAAAAAATTTAATATTCCTGTTGTTCCTGTTTATATTGAGAGAATTAAAGATATAAATTTTAAAATAACGATAAATAAGCCAATTAACTTTTCAACTGACGCAAGTATTCAATTTATCACTGACGAATTAAACCATGAATTAGAAAAAATGATTTTGTATAAGCCCGAACAATGGATATGGTCTCATAATCGTTGGAAATAAATATTAATTATCTAAAATTTCTCTTTTTTTGAAAGCCTCCTCATAAGAGAAATATGGCTCCTGTAATTCAACATTCCAATAAGTTAACTCCTCTAAAAGAATCTGTTTACCTGAAACAGCACAAATCACATAATCACCGTTTTCTATTACTTGAAAAGTATTTGGTAAATATTTTATTTTAGCTAATTTTTTTTTCATTTATAGTTTATATAGTTTTATATGAAAGTTGGAATAATAGGAAGTGGTGGAAGAGAACATTCTATTTGTAAAAGTTTAAAACTCTCTAAAAAAATAGATAAAATTTATTGTTTTCCTGGAAATGCTGGAACTGCTGAAATTGCTGAAAACATAGTAATTGATTTAGAAAATTTCGAAATTTTAAAAAACATAATTTTAGAAAAAAAAATTGATTTAATAGTTGTAGGACCGGAAAAACCTTTGGTTGATGGAATTGTTGATTATCTTGAAAAATTTAACATAAAAGTATTTGGGCCAAGTAAAAAAGCTTCTCAACTTGAGGGGTCAAAGATATTTACTAAACAACTATGCAAAGAATTCAAAATACCCACTGCAAACTTTGGAATATTTTTTAACAAAAAAGAAAGTATAGAATTTTTGATTAAATCCAAATATCCAATTGTAATTAAAGCAGATAATCTAGCTTCTGGTAAAGGAGTCTATATTTGTAATAATTTTAATGAATCATCTTTTGCAGTTAATGAAATTTTTGATGGTAAATTTGGAGAAGCTAAAAATTTATTAATTGAGGAATTTTTAAATGGAGAGGAAATGAGTTTTTTCACTATCCACGATGGTAAAACATTTAAAACATTTGGAACTGCGCAAGATCATAAAAGAGTATTAGAAGGTGATAAAGGCAAAAATACTGGTGGAATGGGAGCTTATTCTCCTTCAAGATTGATAAACAAAAAATTAGAGAATAAAATTTTAAAAAAAATTATAAATCCAACACTTCAAGGTTTATCTAAGCTTGGATATGAATACAAAGGATTTTTATATACTGGTTTAATGATCGTTGATAACGAACCATACTTAATAGAATACAACGTAAGAATGGGTGATCCAGAATGTCAGACTTTGCTTCCAAAATTAAAAACTGATTTAAACATAATTTTGGTTGCCTGTTGTGAAGGAAAATTAAATGAATTGAATATTGAATGGCATAATAAAAAAAGCTTATGTATTGTATTATGTTCCAATGGGTATCCAGACAAATTTAAAAAAAATATAGAAATTCCAAATATAGAAAATATTAAGCTAAATTCATCTGAATATTTATTTCATGCAGGAACTATAAAAAAAAATAAAAAAATTTATGCTGTTGGCGGTCGAGTTTTAAACTTAGTTGCTATTTCAGACGATTTTAATACAGCAAAAAAAAATGTGATTAATAATTTAAAAAAATTAAATTGGTTAGGTGGTTTTTATAGAAAAGATATAGGTTATAAAGTTTTAAAATAATGAGAATAATATCTGGTATCTTTAAAGGGAAAAAAATTTTAGAACCAAAAGATAATAAAACCCGACCTTTAAAAGATTTAACTAAAGAATCAATTTTTAATATTATAAAACACTCAAATAAATTTTCAGTTAACCTCGAAAAGGCAAATGTCTTAGATTTATTTTCTGGTGTTGGCTCATTTGGTATTGAGTGTTTATCAAGAGGTGTTAAAAAAGTTATATTTGTTGAAAACTATTCCAGTGTTTTAACAGTTTTAAAAAAAAATTTATATAACTTAAAGAATATTTCTAATTTTGAAATAATTGAAAAAAATATATTTGAAGATAAATCTGTTTTCGAATTTGATTTAAAATTTGATTTAATTTTTTTAGATCCACCATATAAAACTAAAAACCTAGAAAAGATATTTATAGAAATTAAAAATCTAAAAATTTTAAACAAAAATGGAATAATAATTTTACATAGACACAAAAAAGAAAAGGACTTTTTTCCAACTAATTTTAGTATCCTTGATGAAAAAAAATATGGAATATCTAAAATTATTTTTATATCAATATAATTTATAGGAGTATATTTTTTGTCTCTTTTTTTATTAATTCAACAGCGGGTTGGTTGAAAGGATTAAGATTAAGTAGTTTTGCTAACATTATTGTTTCTAGTATAAAAAAAGAAAATAATTCACCCAAAGTTTTTTCATCTCTTTTTTTAATTTCAAAACTTCTAAATGGAATTTTTTTTTTAATGAAAACTTTTTCTGTAGCTTTTTTCTGAGCATATATAATATCTGAAATATTTTTATTTTTTAAATAATTATTGGTATGAAGAATTTTTGAATTAACTATTTTGTTTGAATTTTTTTCATGTACATAAAAAAAAGTAAAAAAATTATTTTTAAATCCATCTAAGTAAAGTTGCATTACACTGTGATTATCTTTTGGCATTTTTGAAATAATTGGCAAAATGCCTGTTTTATTTTTTCCCAGGCTCTCTGCAATAAGTTGCTGATACCATTTAAATAAACTCTCCGATTTTTCGTCATAATTAATTATAACAGAATTAAACTTTTTTTTGTTTATTAAATAAAATGTAGAACCAACACTTGACGTTAAGGCATTTAAGAAATTTTTATTTTTAATCAAAGAATTAAATTGTCTAAAATTATCTGAATTTAAACCCATTAATTCTGCTGGAAGCATTCCTACCTCTGAAAGAACGGAATATCTACCGCCTATGAAATTGTTATGATGAACAATTTCTGCTTTTAATTTTTCAGCCAAATTGAAAAGATAATTCTTTTTATTTTCTGTTATAAAGATATTTTTGTCTTCTTTTTTAATAAAAATATTTGAGTTAACTATTGTTTCGACAGTATTTCCCGATTTTGAAATAACTAAATTTGTAATTTTTTTTTTTTTTATTTTTGTTTTAATAGCTTGTAAATTATCAATAAAAAAAAAATTTTTTTTAATTTTATGCTTTAAAAAGTCGTATATAGACTGGGCTCCTAGACTAGACCCTCCCATTCCAATTAATCTAAAGTTTAAATTTTTTTGAAATTTTTTAATTAATCTACTACTGTAACTATTTTGATATTGATTGCTTAAAGATAAAATAACTTGATTATTTTCTTTAATTGTATTTTTTAAAATTGATTTTGCCCGTGCGGTATTTTTTTTAATTTTAAAATTAATTAAATTTATCCTAGAGTTCAACATTAGTTATCCTTGATCTTCTCAAGAATAAAATTTTCTGTATTTTTTTGTCCGATGTTGTTACCCTCAGTGTCAGAATTATTATTTTCTTCATTTATAATCAATTTTTGGAAATCTTCGGTGGTGTCTTTTGTTTTTTCACTTTCTGGCTCAGGAAGATCTTTATAATCTGGTGGCATAACCAAAGGTTGTTTTTTTTCTACTAGAAATTCATCTGTACTACTTTTTCTTTGTGATTCAAATCCATCTTTAATAGTAGAACAACTATTTAGTAAGATTAAAATTAAAAAAGTTAAAACTTTATTCATTTTTTTGACCCTCACTTTTTTTAGCAAATATTTCTATAAATATCATGGAAAATACACCTAAAGATATAAAAACATCTGCAAAATTAAAAATGAACCAATGAAAATTTTCTATATGAAAATCTATAAAATCAGGTACTGCTTTATAATATAATCTGTCAAATACATTTCCTAGCGCACCGCCTATTATCATTAAAAGTGAGTATTTCTTAAATCCGTCACTTTTAATAGTCATAATAAAAATTATCAAAATAATAATTAGAATTATAATTGTTAATAAATTGTAAAAAATTTCATCATTAAATGAAAAAAAACCAAAAGCTATCCCTTCATTCCAGATCAAATTAATATTTAAAAAATTTGAAGAAAATATTTCAGATCCTAAAAATTTTTTATCTAAATAAATTACATAAATTTTAGAAATCCTATCGATAAAAAAAATTACGAAAATTAGAAATAACTTAATTAAAAAACTTTTATCTAAATTTTTCAAAATCATTAAGAATGTCTTGGACAAGGGCCATCATTTATTTTCCAACAAATTGGGCACTTCGATCCCTTTGCTTTTGTAGTGATTGCTGTAGTCTCAATATCATCTTTATAATTAACTTCAGCTTTTGAAGTGATACAAAGTTCAGAAAAATCTGTATTTTTTGTAAGTTCTTTAAATTTTTGACTTAATTGTATTGTTAAATCTGCTTCTAAGCTTGAACCTATTTCTTTACTAGCTCTTTTTTCCTCAATACTTATATTACAAATATTCCTAATTTTAATTAATTCGACCCATTTTTCACTTAGTTTTACATTTTTAAATTTATCAGGAAATTCTATAAATTTCTCAAGGTGAATACTTTTTTGATTCTTAAAAAGTAATCTAAAAATTTCTTCGGTAGTAAAAGATAATATAGGGGCAAACCATTTTAATAGAGCATTTAAAATAATATTAAGTGTCAAAATTGTTGATTTTCTTTTTTTTGAGTCAATAGGATCGCAATAAAGGTTATCTTTTCTAATATCAAAATAAAAAGCAGATAAATCAACTGTGCAAAAATTTAACAGTTCTTTATACAAATTATGGAAATCATAATTACTAAAATATTTTTTAAATTTACTGTTTAAAACATAAATTTTGTGAAGCATAAACTGTTCTAACTCAGGCAAATTTTCTACTTTGAGTTCTTCAAAGTTTATTATTTCAAAATTATCATTTATATTTCCAAGTAAATATCTAAAAGTATTTCTAATTTTTCTATAAGATTCTGCATGCTGATCTAAAATAGAATAATCAATTCTTAAATCCTCTGCATAATTTGATGATGCTACCCAAATTCTTAAAATATCAGCACCATATTTTTTTAAGATATCATCAGGCGCAATTACATTTCCTAATGATTTAGACATTTTTAATCCTTTACCATCTACAACAAAACCGTGAGATAAAATAGATTCAAATGGTGCTCTACCTCTGGTTCCGCATGACTCTAGAAGTGATGAGTGAAACCATCCTCGGTGTTGATCTGATCCCTCTAAATACATTGATGCTGGCCATTTTAAATCCTCTCTTTTTTCTAATACAAATGAATGAGTTGATCCACTATCAAACCAAACTTCAACGATATCACTTAATTTATCAAACTCATTAGCTTTATATTTACTGCCTAAAAATCTCTGGGGATCATCTGAAAACCAACAGTCTGAACCTTCTTTCTCGTATATTGAAGCGATATTTTCAATAACATCATCATCTACTAAAATTTCTTTAGTTTTTTTATTTACAAAAATTGGAAGAGGCACTCCCCAAACTCTTTGTCTTGAGACACACCAATCGGGCCTAGTTTCAATCATTGATTTTAATCTTTCCTTACCTTTGCTTGGATAAAAAACTGTCTCATCTATTGCTTTTAAAGCTGCATCTCTCAATTTATGACTTTCCATAGAAATAAACCATTGGGGTGTTGCTCTATGTACAAGTGGTGCCTTAGATCTCCATGAATGTGGATAAGAATGAACTAATTCACCATTCGATAATAAGTTTTTTTGCTCTTTAAGTTTTTCAATTACGATTGAGTTTGCTTTAAAAATATGGATACCCTCAAACAGTTTAACATTGTTAGTATATTTTCCATCTCCATCAACTGTTTCTATTGCTTTAATTCCATTATTTAAACATAAATTAAAATCATCAGGTCCATGACTAGGAGCACAATGGACAATTCCAGTTCCTTGCTCAGTTGTAACAAATCTTGCCTCAAGCATTGGAATATCATGTTCATATCCAATTTTAATAAAAGGATGATTGCAAATAGTATTTTTAAATTCTTTTCCTTTTAAAGTATAAATTTTTTTATAATTTTTTATTCCACATTCTTTAATAACTGAATCTAATAAAGCTTCTGCAACAACTATTTTTCTGTTTTTAAAATCACCATCATCTCTCAATTCTAATACCACATAGTTAAGAGACTCATTATACGCTAAAGCTTTATTAGCTGGAATAGTCCACGGTGTTGTTGTCCAAATTATAATATGACTTCCAACTAATTCCTTTAAATCAGAAGATTTAACTAAAAAAGATGTATAAATTGTATCAGATTTATGATCTTGGTATTCTACTTCTGCATCTGCAAGAGCTGTTTTTTCAACTGTTGACCATAAAACTGGCTTGAAACCTCTATATAAACTTCCCTCTTTTAAAAATTTTCCGAGTTCTCTTACAATTTGTGCCTCAGCCCCAAAACTCATAGTGGAGTAGTAATTTTCCCAATCTCCAACGACACCTAAACGTTTAAATTGAGATTTGTGAACTTCAATCCATTTTTCTGCAAATGATCGACACTCTTTTCTGAATTCAACGACAGGAATTTCATTTTTATTTTTTTTATTTTTTTTATACTGTTCCTCTATTTTCCATTCAATTGGTAGACCATGACAGTCCCATCCTGGTACATAAATGCTGTCTTTACCATCCATTTGATGAAATTTAACGATAATATCTTTCAATATTTTATTAAGAGCAGTACCCATGTGAATGTTTCCATTCGCATAAGGTGGGCCATCATGAAGAACAAATTTTTCTTTTCCTTTACTTGAGTTTCTTATTTCATCATAAAGATTTATTTCTTGCCAATAATCTAAAATTTCAGGCTCTCTTGTTGGCAAATTTGCCTTCATAGAAAAAGCTGTTTTTGGCAGATTAATTTGTGATTTAGTCATTTAGTATTTTTTGCAATTTTTAAATCTGTTTTTATTTGAGCTTTTAATTGATTAACATTTTTAAATTTTTTTTCTTTTCTAATAAACTTTAAAAACTCTACTGATAAAAGTTTATTATAAAGATTTCCAGAAAAATTAAATAAATGAACTTCTAATAAGATTTTTTTTTGATTAAATGTGGGTCTAAATCCTAAATTAGCAATTCCTCTAAGATATTTAGTATTATTTTTCCTTAGAACTTTAACGGCATAAACACCTGGTTTAGCCAAAACATAATCATGAATATCTATGTTACAGGTTGGAAACCCAATTTTTTTTCCAACCTGCCTACCCTTTTGAACTATTCCCTTTATGGTCCAATTTCTATCAAGGAGTTTATTTGCTTTTTCTAAAAATCCATTTTCTAAAAGATATCTAATTAAAGAAGATGATACAATTTTTTTATCTTTGTTTAATGGTTTTGGCTTTACAACTTTATA
>CACPPK010000023.1 GCA_902635845.1 uncultured Pelagibacteraceae bacterium
TTTTCTTTGGAATAAACGCCTTAAACATGGCGAATAAATATGTTTTAAAATCTTCAAGTTTTATATCTCTCCAAGTTAATTTGTATTTTCCCATGTAAATTTGTAAGTGCGCCAATTATATCTTAAAAAAGTAAGTAAATAAGTACATAATATGGTGAATTTTAGGTCTTTTCAAAACCTTCATAATGGTTATGGTTTCAACCAGTTATAACTAAATAGAGAGGTATAAATGTCAAATCAACAAAAACACTGGGAAAAAACCAGGGGATTGTTATTTATAACACTGGCAATCTGGTTTGTTTTCTCAATTGGCATCTTTCTCTTTGGAGCTGAAATGAACGAGGTCACAGGACCTTTCGGTTATCCGTGGACATACTGGTTTACATGTCAGGGATCTCTTGGTGCATTTGTAATCCTAATTTTCTGGTTTGCGAATAGACAAGAAAAAATCGATGAAGAGTTCGGCTTTAGCGAAAGAGAGGACGAATAATGAAAGGTAATTTCATAGATAATTTGCCTAAGATTTACGGAATCTATACCGGAGGATTTGTAGGTTTCATAATCATTATGGCAATTGCTGAACAGATGGGTATGACAGCTAAAACGATCGGTATCGCTTTTGTTGCATTTACTGTATTCATCTATGCATTAATCGGTTATCTATCAAGAACAGCCCAAGCAGATGCATATTATGTAGCTGGAAGGCAAGTACCAACAGTCTTCAACGGAATGGCGACTGCAGCAGACTGGATGTCTGGTGCATCATTCGTTGCTATGGCAGGTGGTATTTACTTTAAAGGTTACGGTTATATGGCTCTACTTGTTGGTTGGACTGGTGGATACGTGCTTGTTGCATCTTTATTAGCACCATACCTAAGAAAATTTGGCTGTTATACAGTTCCAGATTTTATAGGTACGAGATACGGTGGTAATTTAGCAAGATTTAGCGCAGTGGTCGTTTTAACTGTTGCTTCATTTACTTACGTGACTGCACAAATTAACGCTACAGGTACTATTGCATCTGTTGCACTTGATATCCCATTCCAATACGCAGTTTATGTTGGACTAATAAGTATTTTATTATGTTCAATGTTAGGTGGTATGAGAGGGGTAACTTGGACACAGGTTGCACAATATATCGTTCTAATTATAGCATACCTACTTCCAGTATTCTGGATCAGTAACAAAATGGGTGCGGGTTTCTTCCCTCACTTTATGTTAGCTGATGAGGTTGCTAGAATTGGTGAATTAGAACAACAGTTCGGTTTTGTTAAAAACGCAGCTGCTGATCTAAAAACAGTACCTAAAGGCTTAGCTGGAATAACTAAAGCTCACTCTGCAGTGAACGCTACACCTTGGGCATTTATTTCATTAGCATTAGCGATGATGATGGGAACAGCTTCATTACCGCACGTGATGATGAGATACTTTACTACTCCAAGTGTAAAAGCAGCTAGAAAATCAGTAGGTTGGTCATTATTCTTTATCTTCCTACTTTATTCTTCTGCTCCAATGTTAGCTACATTATCTAAGTTATCATTGATCGACCCGAATTTACCAACTGGTATTATCGGTAAGACATTTGCAGAAGTGGAAGCGATAGATTGGTACCAAAACTGGAACCAAGCAAACCTAATGTTTATCAGCGACTTTAACGGAAATGGAACTCTTGAATTAAATGAGTTCTTCATGGGTGGTAAAGCCGTTGTATTAGCAACACCAGAGATAGCTGGATTACCTTATGTAATTTCAGGTCTAGTTGCTGCAGGAGGTATGGCAGCTGCCATGTCTACTGCTGATGGTTTGATTCTAGCGATTGCAAACGCTATATCACATGATGTTTACTATAAGATCATTGATCCAAAAGCGGAAACTGCAAAACGACTACTTGTTGCAAGGGTATTACTTGTAATAATTGGTTTTGCTGGAGCAACTATTGCAGCAATGGAGATTCAAGGAATCTTAGGTTCGGTTATCTGGGCTTTTGATTTTGCGATGTCTGGATTGTTCTTCCCACTTGTACTAGGTGTATGGTGGAAGAGAGCTAATAGACAAGGTGCGATTGCTGGTATGCTAGGTGGTCTAATCGCCGGTGCATGGTACTTAGTTTGGGTACGAACTGGTGGAAGTGGATTCCTAGGAATTACACAGTTAACATTTGGTATCTTCGGATCAGCTGTTAGTTTAGTTTTAATGGTGATAGTTAGTTTAATGACTGCAGAACCAGATAAAGCTACTCAAAAAATGGTTGATGATGTTCGTGTACCAAGTGGTAAATCAATTCTTGGTAAATCACACTAAATAATCTTTTAAAGGGGCGATTAATTTCGCCCCTTTTATTTCAAAACATTTTCCAATATAAACTTTAAATGTCAGCGAATTTTCATCCTTTAATATATTTTATTGATTATTTGCTTGGGATTATAATGTGGACTCTTATTGGAAGAGTAGCGATGAATATTTTTCAAAGAGAAGACTCGCAATTCTTTTTCATGAGAGTATTTGTGAAATACACCAATCCTCTAATAAAATTATTTAAACCAATAACACCCTCATTTATCATTGGGCCATTGGTGCCCTTGTATGTTGCTTGGTTTTTCTACATGATTAGATTTTATCTGATGCCTTGGATCTTAGGCTATTCGGTGATGGGAATGTTATCATTTCCTTTAGAGAGTGAAATTTCTAGACAAATTTATCAATTTTTTAATTCATTTTAATTTTTAAAATTGATACTAGTTAATCTAGCAATCAATGAAAAATATACAAATTTCACCATCAATTTTATCAGCTGACTTTAGTCAATTAGGTTCGGAAATTAAAAGACTCGAAGAAGGTGGAGCTGATATGATACATGTGGATGTGATGGACGGTCATTTTGTTCCTAATTTAACAATAGGACCACCTGTAATTAAAGCCCTTCGAAAACACTGTTCATTAAAATTTGATGTTCATTTAATGATTTCACCAGTACATAAATATATAGATGCTTACGCTGATGCAGGAGCAGATATAATTACTATTCATCCTGAGGCAACTGATAATTTAGAAAATTCAATAAAAAAAATAAAAGAAAAAAATAAAAAAGTTGGAGTTTCGCTTAATCCTGAATCTAAAATTGATTTAATATTAAATCTATTAGATCAAATTGATTTAGTTTTAATTATGAGTGTAAATCCTGGATTTGGAGGTCAAAAATTTATGCCAGAAGTTTTAGATAAAATTAAAGAACTAAAAAAAATAAAAGAGCAAACAAAGATGACTTTTGACATAGAAATTGATGGTGGTATCAATTTTGATAATTGTAAAAGTGCAATTGATGCCGGTGCTAACATTCTGGTTTCTGGCACTACAGTATTCAAAAGTAATGATGGAGATATAAAGAAAAATATTAATTTATTAAAATTAAAATAAGTTAATGATTATTACAAATTCCTTAGGCATTTTAGGTCAATTTTATTCTAATATTAAAGAAGGTTTTAAATCTATTTATCAGAATTCAAATTTTTACGAAAAAAAGATATCAAAAACTTTTAATAAAAGTTTTGAATATAAACCAAGTCCTCATTTACTTTCGTCTATAGTTAAATATCAAAATAAAAAATATAAAATTGAAGATTTTGCTATTAATTCAATTTGGCAAAATAATCTAAACTCAAAAGATTATGAAAAATTAAATAATTTTTTTTGGTTTTTTAGCTTAGATTTAAAATCCTCTAAAAAAACTACACAGACAGTTATAAAAAATTGGATTTCAAATAACTCTAAATATCAAAAAAAAAGTTGGGAATTTGATTTAACAGCAAAAAGAATTATTTCATGGTTATCAAATCACCAACTCACTTATGAAGATAGTGATCAAGATTATAGAGCTACTTTTGATCATATGATTCAGAAACAAACTAATCATTTGTTAAATGAGATCAAAAACTCAAAAGAATTTGAAAACAAAATGATTGGATGTGCTGCAATAATTTTGACCGGATTAGCTTACAAAAATGAAAAGCAGTATCTTATTAACGGATTAAATTTATTAAAAAATATAATTAAATCTTCGATCGATAACCAAGGTTTCCCAAAATCAAGAAATATTAGACAATTAATATTTTATTTAAAATACTTTATTATTATTAGAGAGTGGTTCAAAGAATCTCAAAGTTCAATCCCAGAATATATTGATGAAACTATTTATTATTTAGGATCAAGTTATTCTTTTATATGGCAAAATATAAAACAAGATATTTTTTTTAATGGTAATTATTCTTCTGAAAATAGAGAATTCGATCAATATTTAAAAAGATTTAGCTATACTTTTAAAAATCAAATTAATGAACTTGGTGGATATGCAATACTTAAAAATAAAAAAATAATTCTTGCCGCTGATATTGGTTCTAGTCCAAGTAAAACCTTTTCCAATGACTATCAGGCAGGTGCCTTATCATTTGAAATATTTTCAAATGATAAAAAATTAATTTCAAATTCTGGATACTTCTCAGATAAAAATAATAGACTTAATAAATTGTCAAGAAGCACAGCTCAACATAGTGTTTTATCAATCGAAGACCACTCCTCATGTAATTTTATTAAAGGCCAAACTAATTTAGTAATTAATAATGTATTAAAAGTTTCAAAAAAAAATGTAGTTTTTGAAAATAATTATTGGAAAATATCAGGTGCACATGATGGATATTTAGTTAAGTTTGGAGCAAGTTATGAGAGAGAAATTGAATTTTACCCAGAACAAATGAAATTTATTGGCTATGACAAATTATTTAAAACGGCTACAAATAAAAAAGTTAAATTTGATATCAGGTTTCATCTTGATCCAAACTCAAAAGTTATGAAAACACAAGATAACAAATCTATACTAATTGAATTAGATGAGGAAGGTTGGAAATTTAGTTGTGATAACTTTGATATAAATATTGATAATGGTTTATATTTCGGTAATAAAAATTCATACAAAGAAAACCAAAATATTTTTATCTCAGGTATGAATAATGAAAAAGAACAGATAATAAAATGGGAAATAAGTAAATTATAATGAAGAAAAAAATCAAAACAGCTCTCATCTCTGTGTCTGATAAAAATAACTTAAAACCACTATTAAATATTTTAAAAAAGAACAAAATTAAAATAATTAGCTCAGGTGGTACTTATAAAGAAATTAAAAGATTAAAATTTAATTGTTTAGAGATATCTGATTTTACCAATTCCCCTGAGATTTTGGAGGGTAGAGTAAAAACTCTTCATCCAAAAATCCATGCAGGAATTTTAAATAAAAGAGAAAAAAAATCTCACTTAAAAGATCTTATAGATAATAATTTTGAGAATATTGATTTAGTCATAGTTAATTTTTATCCATTTGAGAACACTCTTAAAAAAACAAATAATCATCAAAAAATTATAGAAAATATAGATATAGGTGGTCCTACATTGGTTAGATCTGCGGCTAAAAACTATAATGATGTAACTGTAATAACCTCTCCAGACCAGTATGAGGAATTAATTCAAGAACTACTAAAATTCAAAGGATCCACTTCTTTAAATTTTAGAGAAAAACTATCAAAAATAGCTTTTGCTGAAACGGCTTATTACGACTCTGTAATTTCAAATTATTTTAACAAAAAAACAAACACAATTTTCCCTAGGAAAAAAGTTTTTCATGGAAATCTAATAGAGCAACTTAGATACGGCGAAAATCCTCACCAACTAAGTGCAATTTATTCAACTAATTCAAATATGAATTTAAAACAAATACATGGAAAACAGCTTAGTTATAACAATTATAATGACATATTTAGCGCTCTAACTATTTCAAGATCTTTACCAAAAGGTAAGGGAACAGTCATAGTTAAACATTCAAACCCTTGTGGAGTTTCTGCTAAAAACAATCATTTAGAAAGTTACAAATCTGCTCTTTCTTGTGATCCCGTTAGTGCTTTTGGAGGAATAGTTTCTTGTAATTTTAAAATTACAAGAAATTTAGCTACAGAATTAAATAAGTTATTTTTAGAAGTGATAATTGCAAATGGTTTTGATAGCAACGCTATCAAAATATTAAAAGTTAAAAAAAACTTAAGATTAATTGATGCAACCAATTATATATCGACCGAACCTCTTAAGTTTGTTTCATTTAACAAAGATATAATGATACAATCAGAAGACCTTAATTTATTTTCAAAGAAAAACTTTAAAATTGTATCAAAACGAAAACCAACAACTAAACAACTTAAAGATCTTATTTTTGCATTTAATGTGTGCAGGTATGTCAAATCAAATGCAATAGTGTTAGCAGCTAACGAGACTACTGTTGGTATTGGATCTGGTCAACCAAGTAGGCTGGATAGCTGCCAAATAGCAATAAACAAAATGAAAAAATTTAATCTTGAAACTAATAATTTGGTAGCAGCCTCAGATGCATTTTTTCCTTTTGTAGATGGTATTGAAAAATTAGTCCAATCCGGTGTTAGAGCAGTAATACAGCCATCTGGATCAATAAGAGATAAAGAAATAATTAATTTCGCAAATGAAACTGATACTGTGCTACTTTTTTCAAGTACAAGACACTTCAGACATTAGATATTTGATCAATTTTTGCTGCAAGAACAAAATCACTTTCTGCCAAACCTTTTATTGCATGTGTAAATATTTTAATTCTCGCATAACCCCAGCCAAACCATAAATCAGGATGATGACCTTCTAATTCAGCTATTTCTCCAACTTTATTAATAAATTCCTGACTTTGTAAAAAATTATCAAATTTAAAGTTTTTAATTAAATGAAAACCATCAATTTTATCTTCTAAAACTTCCCATCCATCAACTTTTTTTAAATATTTATGTATTTCCTCAGCACTAAAAGGAGGAATGTTTCCATCACATGGAATACATTTTTTCTTAGCAAGTTCACTCATCTGTTAAAAACTTTTTTAATTCATTAGAAAAATTTTTTATTAAATAAAAATTTCCTATGGTTTTATATCTCTCTTTTAAATTTTTTATCTGGGTCATAACGTCATCGATGTTAATTTTTTTATTATTAGTATTGTAAATAGAATAATCATATTTACTAAGAAAATTCTCTAAAAATTGAATATTTTCTTTTTTATCAAAAATATACCTCGAGAATTCAATAATTATAATTGGTGATGCTTTTTTGATAAATTCCAAACCTCCCTCAATTGCCTTCATTTCA
>CACPPK010000024.1 GCA_902635845.1 uncultured Pelagibacteraceae bacterium
TTCACTAGATGCTGATTATAGTGTTGATGAATTTAACTTTGACGAACAACTGTCGGACACAGAGTCTGATGAACAGAGCTCTGAGCAAGTAGCTCAAAAAAAAATAGATAATATCAATTTAGATTATAAAATATTTACAACTCAATTTGATGAAGTTGTAAAAGCTGAAAATCTAGAAAATGCAGATGAAGCAACAAAGCTAAGAAGAAATTTGGATCAACAATTAATAGGCTTTCAAGATATTATAACAAAGCTTGCTAATAAGCTTCAAAGACAATTGCTTGCAAAACAAAATAGAGCATGGGAATTTGATTTAGAAGAGGGATTATTAGATAGTTCAAAACTTCCAAGAATTATTATGGACCCATATAACTCATTATCATTCAAAAAAGAAAAAGATTTAGATTTTAAAGATACAGTGGTGACTTTACTTATAGATAATTCTGGATCTATGAGAGGAAGACCAATTACAATTGCCGCTATTTGTGCAGATATCCTATCCAGAACACTAGAAAGGTGCTCTGTTAAAGTTGAAATTTTAGGTTTTACAACTAAAAATTGGAAGGGTGGACAGAGTAGAGAACTATGGACCAAAAATTCTAAACCTAAAACACCAGGAAGATTAAATGACCTGAGACATATAATTTACAAAGGAGCAGATACTCATTGGAGACAGGCAAAAAATAATTTGGGACTAATGCTTAAAGAGGGATTGCTTAAAGAGAACATTGATGGAGAAGCTATATCCTGGGCTTATAATAGAATTAAAAAGAGAAAAGAAGAAAGAAAAATATTAATGGTCATTTCTGATGGAGCCCCTGTGGATGATTCAACTCTTTCTGTAAATTCAGGTGACTTTTTGGAAAAACATTTAAAAAAGATTGTGAAGTTTATTGAAAATAAATCAGATATTGAAGTTTTGGCTATAGGAATTGGTCACGATGTTTCAAGATATTATAATAAAGCTATCAAAATTACTGATGTAAATGAATTAGGAGATGTTATGATATCTCAATTAAGCTCACTATTTGAGACAAAGAATAAATACCACTAAATATTAAACAATTCTTTATTCTTCCATCTAATAACGACTTCAGCACCATTACGTGTTTTTGAATTTCTACAATTGACTGAGGCAAAATTTTTTTCTAATAAAGTTTTTCCAATAAACAACCCTAATCCTAAACCCTCTTTAGACTTATCTTTTGAATAATTTGATTTTAAATATGGTTCTCCAATTTTCGATATAATATCTCGTGGATAACCATTGCCATCATCTTCAACTGTTATTTCTGTAAACTCACTATCACTTTTTAAATTAATAAAAATAGAATTTTTTGCAAATTTATTTGCATTTCCTATAAAATTTCTTAATCCATAAACTATTTCAATAGATTTACTTATTTTTTTTGGGTTTGAGTCTTGATCAAAATTGAAGACAAATTCCTTTTTACTTATTTCCTTAAATGAAGAGATAATTTCATGCAAATAATCTCGAATATTAATATCTTTATCAATAAATTCATCTTCTTCCACAGGATTTAAAGTTAATTTCTTTAAAATTTCATTACATCGCTCTACTTGACTATTTAATAATTCTATATCTTTTTCTAAATCTTTTTGCCCCTTGAATTGCTTCATTAAATCATGAGTAATAATAGTTATGGTTGAAAGTGGTGTACCCAATGAATGTGCAGCGGCGGCGGCTTGACCACCTAAAGATAAAAGTTCGTGTTCTTTAGCCATTACTTCCTCCATTTTTCCTAATGCCTCTTTTCTCAATCTGGATTGAGTACCAAATGTCATTGCAAAGTAATTCAAAAAAACCAGAGCAACAATTAAGGAAGTTGGTATAGAATAGTAAAAATAATGATTGTTATGAAAATCACTATTTAAATTAATTGGCAAATCTTGATAACTAAAAGTTAAAAATATTATTATAACTATAGTCAAAATTACTAACAAAGTATTAGTTTTTAAGCTCAAATTTGATGAAGAAAAGACACTTGGTATTAATATAAAAATTACAAATGGATTAGTTATTCCCCCCGATAAATAAAGAAGAAAACCTAATTGCAAAATATCTATTAGCAAAAATAAAAAAGCAGATCTATCTGAAAGTTGAGTTTTTTTATAAATAAAAATTAGATATAAATTACTTAAAATACCAAAGAAAATAATTATATTCGAGGTAACAAAATCAAAATTAGAATTAAGAAATAAATATACAAAATTTACTGCAATTAATTGCCCTATAATTCCAATCCATCTTAATGTTATATAAGTTGATTTTTTAAATGAATGATATTTTGAAGTTTCAAAAAACTTCATTTTTAGATATCAAGATTTCGAACATTTATAGCATTAGAAACAATAAAATCTTTTCTTAGCGCCACATCGTTACCCATCAAAGTATGAATTAAACTTTGATCTTTTTTGAAATCTTTTGAGTATTGTACTTGTAGTAAATTTCTTGTTTCAGGGTCTAATGTAGTGCTCCATAATTCTTCTGGATTCATTTCTCCAAGACCTTTGAATCTTTGAATATTCATTTTTGATTTTTCTTCATCAATTTTTTTTAAATAATCTTTAGACCCCCTTTTAATTTTTTTTAACTCCTTATTATTATTTATGATGTAATCTTCTAGCTCCTTCTCATCTTTAATATAAATTCCTTTAGAACCTTTATTGATTTTAAATAATGGTGGTTGTGCTAAATAAACATGACCGTTTTCAATTAATTTATTAAACGGTTTATTGTTGAAAAAAGTTAACAAAAGAGCTCTTATATGAGAACCATCTACATCTGCATCTGTCATAATAATTATTTTTCCATATCTCAAATCTTTCAAATCAATCTCTTGCGCTTTAGGGTCCAAACCTAGTGCATTGATCAAAGTAACTATCTCATTAGACGAAATCATTTTGGATAAAGCCTTTGTTCTTAAATCAGAACCATTTCCATTGCCATTTACATTTTTCTTTTCTTTTAAATCTTCAACGTATGTATTAAGTATTTTCCCCCTAAGCGGTAAAACTGCTTGATTTGCTCTGTTTCTTCCCTGTTTTGCAGAACCACCAGCTGAGTCTCCCTCAACAATAAATAATTCTGTTCCCTCTTGCTTGCCAATTTGACAATCAGCTAATTTTCCAGGAAGACCACTTAATTCGAGAGCTCCTTTTCTTCTTACATTTTCTCTTGCTTTTCTAGCAACATCTCTGGCCAATGCTGCTTGAATAACTTTAGCTAAGATAATTTTTGCAATAGACGGATTTTGATCAAACCAAATGGATAATTTTTCATTTACTAATGTTTCTACGATTATTCTTACTTCTGATGAAACAAGCTTATCTTTTGTCTGTGAAGAAAATTTTGGATCAGGAATTTTAGTTGAGAGTACACAAGTTAGACCTTCTTTAATATCATCACCTGAGATTGCCAATTTATTTTTCTTCAGTAAATTATTTTCATTGGCATATTTATTTACTACTCTAGTTAATGCACTTCTAAATCCCAACAAATGAGTTCCACCATCTTTTTGATAGATATTATTTGTGTATGGGAATATGTCTTCCGAATAGCCTGCATTCCATTTTAAAGAACACTCTAGTTCGATATTATTTTTTTTACCTTCAATATAGATTGGTTTTCTAAATAAATCATTCCCGTTTTTATTTTGTAACTTTTCTCTTTTTTCATCTAAAAAATCTACAAATTCGAGAACCCCACCATCAAACTTAAACTCTGATGTTTTCTCTTTTTTTTGACTTGCATCAGTAAATATTATTTTAATTCCTTTATTTAAAAAGGCTAATTCTCTCATTCTTTTTATTAGAATATTTGCACTAAATTTTATTGAAGAAAAAATTTCTTTAGAGGGTAAAAAAGTTATTTGAGTTCCAGTATTTTTTGCCTTTCCTAACACCTTCAACGGTGCTTTAGCTTCACCATTTTGAAATTCTATATAGTGTTTTTTTCCATCTCTAAATATTTCTAACTTTAATTTTTCTGATAGTGCATTAACAACTGAAACACCCACACCATGCAATCCACCTGAAACTTTATACGAGTCGTGATCAAATTTACCTCCAGCATGAAGTTGAGTCATAATTACTTCTGCTGCTGATTTTTTTTCACCTTTGTGGATATCAACAGGAATACCCCTTCCATCATCGTTTACTGTAATTGTTCCATCAGAATTAATTTTTACATTAATATTTTTACAATATCCTGCTAATGCCTCATCAATTGAATTATCAATAACTTCGTAGACCATATGATGTAAACCAGTTCCATCATCTGTATCTCCAATATACATACCTGGTCTTTTTCTAACCGCTTCAAGACCCTTTAAAACTTTGATAGAGTCAGCCTGATATGTATTTTTATTTGTCATTTTTTAAATTCTGGAAAAAGAAAATTATAGCATTTTTTAAAAAAATTGCTGATTTATCTTAACAAAAAAAGATTGAAATGCTCAAATAATGCTTGAAAAATATAGCTTATTTAATGGCGGAGAGAATGGGATTCGAACCCATGAAAGAATTGCTCCTTTACACGCTTTCCAAGCGTGCGCCTTCAACCACTCGGCCACCTCTCCATCTATTTTTCTTTTGAAATCTTAAGTACACCAATAAATGCCTCTTGTGGAATTTCAACTCTTCCAAATTGTTTTGATCTAGCTTTTCCTTTTTTCTGTTTTTCTAAAAGTTTTCTTTTTCTATCAGTTGCTCCGCCACCGTGAATTTTAGTTAAAACATCTTTTTTAAACCCCTTAATTGTTTCTCTAGCAATAATTTTACCTCCTATTGCAGCTTGAACCGGGATCATAAAATTATGTCGAGGTATTAAATCTTTTAATTTTTCACAAACCTCTCTTCCAGTTTTTTGTGCAAAGTCTTTATGTATCATCATTGCTAAAGCATCAACTGGTTCTCCATTGACTAGAATACCAAGTTTTACTAAATCACCTTCCCTATGCTCAATAATTTCATAGTCAAAACTAGCATAACCACTAGTCATAGATTTTAGTCTATCATTAAAATCAAAAACAACTTCATTCAATGGTAACTCATAATTTACAACAGCTCTGTTACCTGAATAACTTAAATTAGTCTGAATTCCCCTTTTATCCTGACACATTTTTATAATTGAACCTAAATATTGGTCAGGAGTAATGATTGTTGCTTTTATCCATGGCTCTTCGATATATTTTATTAAAGTTGGATCAGGCAAACTCGAAGGATTTTGAAGATTTATTAAGTTTCCATTATTAAGATGAACTTTGTAAACAACACCAGGTGTAGTTGTTAATAAATTGACATCAAATTCTCTTTCTAATCTTTCTGTTACAATTTCCAAATGAAGTAAGCCTAAAAATCCACATCTAAAACCTAATCCTAAAGCAGATGAAGACTCGGGTTCGAAAGAAAAGCTTGCATCATTTAATTGTAATTTAGCTAAACCATCTTTAAGTTTTTGAAACTCAGAACTATCTACTGGAAATAAACCACAGAATACTACAGGTTTACTTGGCTTAAATCCAGGCAAAGCTTCTTTTAATGGTTTTAAAGCATCACAAATTGTGTCTCCAACTTTAGTTTCAGACAAAACTTTTATTCCAGTTGTAATAAATCCAATTTCACCTGTTTTTAATTCATTTATGTCTGCTGGTTTTGGGGTAAAAACCCCAACTTTTTCAACAATATATTCTTGATTGGTTGACATCATTTTTATTTTCATATGTTTTGAAAGTTTACCATCAATTACTCTTACTAAAATAACTACACCTAAATAAGTGTCATACCAGCTATCAACTAATAAACATTTTAAATCTGCTGAACTTTCTCCTTTAGGTGCTGGTAAAGTTGCAATAATTTGCTCTAAAATATTTTCTATACCTTCTCCAGTTTTACCTGAACATGGAATTGCTTTCTCTGTATCAATTCCTATTACTTCCTCAATTTGTTTTTTTGTTCTATCTAAATCTGATGCGGGTAAATCAACCTTGTTTAAAACAGGCACTATCTCATGGTTAGTATCTAAAGCTTGATAAACGTTTGCTAAAGTTTGAGCTTCTACACCTTGGGTACTATCTACAATTAAAATTGAACCTTCACATGCATATAATGATCTACTAACTTCATAGCTGAAATCAACATGGCCTGGGGTATCAATAATATTTAAAATATAATCTTTTCCATTATTAGCTTTATAATTTAATTTTACAGTTTGAGCCTTAATTGTGATTCCTCTTTCACGTTCAA
>CACPPK010000025.1 GCA_902635845.1 uncultured Pelagibacteraceae bacterium
CCAAGTAATTTCACTTATATCTCCATTTATATCTTGATTTATATATTCCCATTCTTTTTCACCAATATTATTATATAATATTAATCTTCCATGATTTTGTTCTTCCACAATTAACGATCCATCACTTAAAATATGGGACACACCTTGAGTTATTGTTTTAAAATTATCCTTGATTAATTTATCATTAAACATCTTTTTGAATTTTTTTGTCTCAAAATTATATATCAAAATTTCTGAATATTTATTATTTTCAGAAAAATTATTATTATTGAATATCGAAATTTCTTTTGGTGAAATAATATCTGGATCATGTTGTTGTGCGAAAGGTCCTGTTATATAATTTATTACTTTGTTATTACTTGGTCTATAATGAATTATTGAATTTAGAGCTCTACTACTAAGAAAAAGATCTCCCTTTTTCCAATAGTCTGTATCATAGAAGGCTGGTTCAATATCATTTAGATGTACTGGGTCCGTAATTCTAGATTTTCTCTCAACTAAGTCAGAAGATAAAGCGTAATTATCTGGTAATATTTTATTTTCTATTAAAATTTCAAGCACACTTTTTTCATAAAGAATTTTGCCATCTGAATTAAGTTTAACAATTGAGTCATCATTAAATTTTTTTAATTTATATTTTTTTACATATTGTGTCTCAGGAATTTGGTTGCCACCTATCCATATATTGTTTTCATGGTCTAATTCTATACTGTGATGAAATTGTTGTATATCATTAATCCATTCTAGCTTTGAACAAAAATTAATTTTAAAAAGTGGCCCATAACTTATAAGAGAGCCATCTTCTAAAAGTATTGGGTGTCCGTAATAAAATCTTTCAGGTGCCATCCGATGATGACCCTTTGGAAATATTTTATAGTTTTGAATTTTACTTAGCACTTCATTTATATCATGCTTGTAGGTATGAATAGTTTCAAAATTACTTAAATCAACTACATCAACTACTGATCTACTTAAATGATTTTCATATCTGGGAAGAATTAAAAGACCATATCTATCTTTTTCTAAAAATCTTTCAAATTTTTTTTTATTAATATGTTTTTTTAATAAAGGAGGTTTATTTAAGTTAAATGTTCTTTCCGTAATAATCTTTTTTGAGGTTGCGGGAATTTCAGCAATAAAAACTGCAATTTTCTGTAATGTTTCAAATCTTTTTCCATTTTTATAATGATGGCGAAGTATTGATCCATAAAGTATTAGACTTATTATCGAAATAACAATAACAAAAAAAACTTGATAATTAATAAATTTTCTAAACATGATAACTCAGAGTATGTTTATACAAATAACCATATCATTTAAACTCTTTACATAAAAGTTTACTAGACTTTATTTGGAACAAAAAAAAGGGCAGTAAAAACTGCCCTTTTAGAATTTTTCAAAATGAGTTTGTGGGGAATTACATTCTCATACTGGTTTCAAAAATACTACTATTTACTAACCTATTAGAGATACATTCATCATCATTCATCACTTTTCAAACGCAATTCAAAAGCAATCCAAAAGATGACTTTATTTAAAAGCAAGTCTAGAATGAAATTTATGAAAAAAATACCCCTATACATCTTTTTGGTTTTGATGTGGTGTAATATTGCGTTTGGTAAAATTTCAAACTATCAAATGGCAGGTGCCAAATTAAATATAAGTATCTTAGAAATTATGACTGCAGATCAAGTAGCAGAAAATGTACTTGGTACAGATCAGCGTGATGAAAATTATTTTCATATTAAATATGTTCCAGATAAAACCAAATACCAAAATTTAGAGTTTAATGAATATTATGTAACAATTAATATTAGTAATGAAATTTATCCAATAGTTGCTATTTCCGCAATTGAGTGGTTTAAAACTGATTTTGATGCTTGTATGAAAAAGCAAAATATGTATGCCAATAAATTTGAGAAAATATTTGGCATAAAAAAAGAAGTTCATCCAATTTCAGACTTTTCTGATAAATACGGTCCCGGAAGTAAATGGAGACCAATAATTTTTGAACATCCAAATTTTAAAACTATAAAATCAGATACTGCATCTATACTCTGTTATCATTATGGTACTTCTCCTGAAAACGATTTGTATGGCGAAGACAATTTAAAAATTAATATTTTAACAAGAGAATATGCCGATTTAATAACTGTAGAAAATTGATGAAAAAATTATCTTTATGTATCTTTCTATTGTTTTTAGCATCCTGCTCTGAAGAAAAATTAAAAAAATCTGCATATGATATAAAAATAGGAGACAGGATTGACGACATATTAAGTCAAAAACAAATGAAATTATATTATTGGAACCCTGAAATTTCAGGAGCAGCAGACTCAGATAAAGATATTACCGGCAAAGATAAAAAATATACAACTCTTAAAATTCCAGGTGAAACAAAAATTTTTTTAAATGAGTTTGAAGGTATTTATTTAGTTTATAATAACGAAAATCTTAAGATAGAAAATATTAGAGCAACTAAAAATATGAATATTGGCAAATGTATTAAAGAAAGAACAAAACAAATGAATATTTATATTGATAAATCCGATTTAAAAGACGCAAATATTTTTAAAAATGAGACAAAAACAATCAGTCAAGAAACAAATATTATAGCAAGAAGAACAATAATTGAATTACCGAAAAAAGAAATAAGCGTCTATTTCACTTGCTATGATGTAAGCAATTATAAAGGAAGTGGAGCAGTAAATTCAGATTATTCATTTGAACAATATTCATATTCATATGCTAACTGGGTAAGAAGTAAAAAAAAATTAAAAAATATTAATTAATTTAAGATATTTTAAAGAAAATTAAGAAATAATCTTCATCATACATTCATCACTATATTCATCACTAACGATTTTCGTATAGATAAAAAAAAGGGCAGTAAAAACTGCCCTTTTTGAATTTTTGTTTGAGAACAATGGGGATTACATTCCCATACCACCCATACCTCCCATGCCGCCCATACCACCAGGCATTCCTCCAGGCATTCCTCCAGCGGCATCTTTTTCCTCAGGTTTGTCAGCAATCATTGCTTCTGTAGTCACTAACAATCCCGCAATTGAAGCAGCATCTTGTAGAGCAGTTCTTACAACTTTGACAGGGTCTATAATACCTTTTGCAAACATATCGCAATACTCTTCATTTTGAGCATCATAACCGCTAGTTTTTTTCTTCTGCTCTAATAATTTACCAACAACTACTGACCCATCTACACCAGCATTTTTAGTTATTTGTCTAATTGGTGCTTCCAACGCTTTTCTGACTAGATCAACCCCAGCTTTCTGGTCATCACCTTTTGCTTTAACTTTATCAAGGTCTTGCGCAGCATAAAGAAGAGCACAACCACCGCCAGTCACAATACCTTCTTCAACAGCAGCTCTAGTTGCGTTTAAAGCATCTTCAACTCTGTCTTTTCTTTCTTTAACCTCAACTTCAGTAGCTCCACCAACTTTGATAACTGCAACTCCACCAGCTAACTTAGCAAGTCTTTCTTGAAGTTTTTCTCTATCATAATCAGAAGTTGTTTCTTCAACTTGTTGTTTTATAGAAGCACATCTGGCTTCAATGTCAGATTTTTTACCACTACCATTAACGATTGTGCTGTTATCTTTATCAACTTTGATTTTCTTACAAGAGCCAAGATCATCAAGTTTAACATTTTCAAGTTTAATACCTAGGTCTTCAGAAATAACCTGACCACCTGTTAATATCGCAATATCTTCAAGCATAGCTTTTCTTCTATCACCAAATCCTGGTGCTTTAACAGCAACAACTTTTAAACCACCTCTTAATTTGTTTACTACTAATGTAGCTAAAGCTTCACCCTCAACATCTTCAGAAATAATCATTAAAGGCCTTCCAGCTTGCACAACAGCTTCCAAAAGAGGAACCATTGGTTGTAAGTTGGTTAATTTTTTTTCATGTAATAGAATAAAAGGATTATCTAACTCTGTAGTCATTTTATCGCTGTTTGTGATAAAGTAAGGTGATAGATATCCTCTATCAAATTGCATACCTTCAACTACATCTAATTCAGTTTCAATACCTTTATTTTCTTCAACAGTAATTACACCTTCATTTCCAACTTTTTGCATTGCTTTTGCAATCATAGTTCCAATTTCTTTATCCCCATTGGCAGAAATTGTACCAACTTGAGCAATTTCATCACTGTCTTTGACTTTTTTTGCAGATGCAACAAGACTTTCTTTTACTGTTTCTACAGCCGCATCAATTCCTCTTTTTACGTCCATTGGGTTCATTCCAGCTGTAACATACTTTACACCTTCTTTAACGATAGATTGTGCAAGTATAGTTGCTGTAGTTGTTCCATCACCAGCTTCGTCGTTAGTTTTACTGGCAACTTCTTTAACCATTTGTGCACCCATATTTTCAAATTTATCTTCAAGGTCAATTTCTTTAGCAACAGATACACCATCTTTTGTAATTCTAGGTGCTCCATAAGATTTATCCATTACAACATTTCTTCCTTTAGGTCCCAAAGTTACTTTAACAGTATCAGCTAAAATGTTTACACCTCTAATCATAGCTGCTCTTGCTTCAGCATCAAATTTAACAACTTTTGCCATTATATCTCTCCTTTAATAATTATTTACTTACTTGAAATACCCATAATGTCTGACTCTTTCATTATGCTATATTCTTTACCATTAATTTTGACTTCAGTTCCTGACCATTTGCCAAATAAAACTTTGTCACCAACTTTAACATCCATTGGAATTTTTTTTCCTTCTTCAGTTTTCGCTCCACCACCAACGGCAACAACTTTACCTTCTTGTGGTTTTTCTTGAGCTGTGTCAGGTATAATTATTCCTCCAGCAGTTTTTTCACTACTGTCTAATACTTCAATCAAGACTCTGTCATGTAACGGTTTAAACTTCATAAATTCTCCTTTATAAATCTTTATAAATATGGGCTTCATATAGATATTTCACAGCCTATTTCAAGGTGAGAAAATCTTGAGAGTGTTAATATTGCTAGTAAATTAGTGATTTTATGGTTTAAACCTTAAAATATGACCAAAAATTTAGATTTAAATGGACTTCAATCAATAGCTGATAATTATGATATTTTTTATATTGACTTATGGGGAGTTATTCACAATGGGATAAATCTTCATGAACAGGCAATAGATGTTCTAAGAGAACTTTTAAAAAACAAGAAAATGTTTGTGCTTTTAACTAATGCACCTAGACCAAACAAAACTGTTAAAAATTTTTTACAAAAAATGGGGATGGATAAAGAATTAAGGGAACATGTGTTTACATCAGGTGAAGCAGCACTTAATTATTTAAAAAAATCTTTTATATCAAAAAAATTTTATCACATAGGTCCACCCAGAGATTTTGATTTATTTAATTTATTTGAGAAAAATAAGTCTGAGGATATTATTGATAGTGAATATTTATTATGCACTGGACTATTTGATGATCATAATAAGGATTTGATTTATTACAAAAGTTTACTTGAAAAACATATAAATAAAAAAATGGTTTGTACAAATCCAGATTTAATCGTAGATCGTGGTGAAGTTAGAGAGCTGTGTGCTGGTTCTGTTGCAATGGTTTTTGAAAAAATGGGTGGAGAAGTAGTATATTTTGGAAAACCTCATCCAGAGGTTTATAATCAATCAATTGATAATAATAATAAAAAAATATTAGCAATTGGTGATAATTTAAATACTGATATCAGAGGTGCAAACCTATTAAATTATGATTCATTATTAATTAGTAACGGAATACATAGAAATGAAATTAAAAAAAAAGGTATTCAAAATGTTGCAAAAGAATATGAAGCAATAGTTAACTATGTTCAGTCAGATTTAAAATGGTGAAACATTACTCTAATTTTAATATTCAAGAAATTCATAAAGGATCAATTATTTTAATAGGTAATTTTGACGGACTTCATCAGGGTCATCAAAAATTATTTAAATTAGCACAATCATACAAGAAAAAACATAATTTAA
>CACPPK010000026.1 GCA_902635845.1 uncultured Pelagibacteraceae bacterium
TAATAAGTTCTAAAATCTGAGACTGAATTGATACATCTAACGCTGTTGTTGGCTCGTCTGCAATTAACAATTCAGGCTCACAACATAAGGCTAAAGAAATTACTACTCGTTGTCTCATTCCACCTGAGAATTGGTGAGGGTAATTATCAAATCTTGTTTCTGCATCTTTTATGCCAACCTCTTTTAATAAATTTATAGATTTATTTTTTGCTTCCTCTTTACTTAATTTAAGATGAGTTTGAATTGTTTCAATTAACTGTTCGCCCACTGTAAGAATTGGGTTAAGTGAAGTTTGTGGATCTTGAAATATCAATCCAATTTTATTTCCTCTATATTTAACAATACTTTCAGAATTTTCATGAATGTTAAGGTCACCTAAAATAACTGAGCCACTAGATACCTTACCTGGTTCATCAATTAAATCTATAATAGCATTTCCTACTGTACTCTTTCCTGATCCTGACTCTCCAACTAATCCTAAAATTTCTCCTTTGTTAACCTCAATATTTACATTCTTAGCAGCGTAAACTGTTTCTTTTCTCATTTGATAATCAACACTAAGATTATTTATTTTTAAAAATGTCATTTTTTTAATTTTGGATTTAAAGTATCTCTCATCCAATCTCCTAATAAATTTATTGAAAATGCTAAAATAACTAAGAAAATTGCTGGAAAAAAAGTTATCCACCATTCTCCTGAAAATAAAAAATCATTGCCTAGTCGTATCAATGTCCCTAAAGAAGGTGTTGTTGGAGGCACTCCAACTCCTAAAAAACTTAAAGTAGACTCAGCTAAGATAGCAAGAGCTAAACCAATAGTTCCAATTACTAACACTGGTCTTAAAATATTTGGTAAAATATGTTTAAACATAATAATTATATTTGAAACCCCTATTATTGTTGATGCTGAAACATAGTCTTTATTTTTTTCTACCAACGTTGCTGCTCTTGAAACTCTTGCAAATTGTGGCCACTCTGAAATACCGATTGCAAATATTAAAACATAAATTGCCATTTCATCATGCATCTCTCTCGAGATTAATCCTCTTGCTATACCATCAACCAATAATGCCATCAAAATACTTGGTACTGTTAACTGAACATCAGTTAACCTCATTACTATCATTTCATATTTTCCCCCAAAAAATCCAGCCGTTAATCCCAATCCGACTCCAAGGATTAAACTAAAAATTATCGCAGAAAAACCTACAATTAAAGAAATCCTACATCCATACAAAATTGTTGATAGCATATCTCTTCCTTGTCCATCAGTACCTAAAATAAATTTAGCAAGACCATCTTCTGTCCATGATGGTGGTGTGAATGCATCCATCAGTGAGAGAGAGGATGGATCAAAAGGATTGTAAGGTGTTATCAGCTCAACAAAGAAAGAGCAGAAAAAAATTATAAACAAAATAGTAGATGATACAATTGCAGTAGGAGATTTAATAAAGCTATGATAGACATCACTATCTTTTATTTTTTCCCAAGTGCTTAAAGATTTGTTATCCACTTGCAGTATCTCCTTTAACTCTTATTCTTGGATCAATTAAATAATAAAGAATATCAACTATAAAATTTATCATCACGAAAACAAAAGCTATAAATACTAAATAAGCTGACATGATTGGTATATCGACGAATTGAACTGCTTGAATAAATAAGAAGCCCATACCAGGCCATTGAAAAACAGTTTCAGTAATAATCGAAAACGCAATTAGAGTTCCAATATTTATTCCTGCTATAGTTATTACTGGTATCAATCCATTTTTTAATGCATGTTTATATTTAATACTATTTTCACTAATGCCTCTAGCACGTGCAAATTTAATATAATCTGTTTGTAGTATTTCCATCATCTCTGCTCGCACAAGTCTGATGATATAAGTCATTTGGAAAAGACTTAATGTTACTGAAGGAAGTATAATTGCTTTAAGTCCAGATACTGTTAAAAACCCTGTGGTCCAAAAACCTAAATCAACAACTTCTCCTCTTCCAAAAGAAGGTAATATTCCTAAGATTACTGCAAACAAATATATAAATAAAATACCAATTACAAATGTGGGGAGCGAAACCCCCAACAAGGAGACTGCCAAAACAAAATCACTTAAAAAGCCTTTTCGATTTATGCCGGTATAAACTCCTAATAATGTACCAGTTATTAGAGCAATTAATGCAGAAATAACAACAAGTTCAATAGTTGCAGGCAATCTTTCAACTATTAATTCTGAAACAGGTCTTCTTAATTGATATGAAATTCCAAACTCACCCTTCGAAGCATTAACTATAAATTTTGAAAATTGAACATGAATTGGATCCATCAAACCTAATGTTTCTCTCAATTCTGCTCTTTCCTCATCAGAAGTCTCTTCTCCAACCATGTTATTAATTGGATCTCCAACAAAATTAAATAATGAAAAAGATACAAAGGCGACAACCAACATCACCAGAGCAGATTGAAACAGCCTTTTAAAAAAATATTTTATCAATTTGTGAAGGTTTAAACTTACAAGCCCTTTAAATTTTAAAGGGCTTGTAATAATTTTTAATTAATTAAAACTAGCAGTTCTGAATAACGGTTCGTTATTCGGTCTGATAGGAACATTAACATTACTTTTAGATGCCCAAGAGATTACTTGGTGATGTAAAGGAAGATAAGAAATATCGTCTTTTACAATTTTCCAAGCTTTTGCAATTGCAGCATTTCTTTTATCTAAATCAACTTCACCTTCCATAACTCTGATTGCAGCATCTACTTCTGCATTACTAAAATTAACTTTGTTCCAGCTAGCTCCAGATTCATATAGATAATGGAAAACATAATGACTATCTAATGTTGGGACACCCCATCCTAGCATATAGAAATCACCTTGATTATCTTTAAGCTCTTTGAAGTGTTTACTTTTAGTTTGAGCAAATAAGTTAACATTAACTCCAATTTTACCTAACATTCCAACAACAGCAGTACATATTGCTTCGTCGTTTACATATCTGTCATTAGGGCATCTAAGCTCAACATCAAAACCGTTAGGATATCCTGCGCTAGCTAAAAGTTTTTTTGCAGCATCAACATCGTAAGGTAATCTTTTATCAAGATCTGCTGTATAACCATTTACACCAGGAAAAGTTATAATACCTGCTGGTTCACTTAAACCTCTCATAACTTTTTTCTTGATCGCTTCAATATCAATTGCTTGATAAAGAGCTTGTCTTACCTCTTTTTTCTTAAATGGATTATCACCAGTATTACCAGTTCTTAATTTGTCAGCTGCTTGATCCATACCTAAGAAAATTGTTCTCATTTGAGCTGTACTTTCAACTTTGTGACCTGAAGAAGATCCAATTCTTTTTAAGTCTTGAACAGGAGCATCAGTAACTATATCAATTTCACCTGATAATAAAGCTGCAACTCTTGTAGCTGCATTTTTTATTGGCATTAATTCAATTTGAGTTACTTTTTTGTCCTTCATTTCACCCCACCAATGTTTATTTCTTTTAAACACAGTTTTAGTATTTGGTTCTCTTAAAGTAATTTTAAAAGGACCAGTTCCTAAAGAGTTAGTAGCAGAAAATGTTTCCTGTCCTGCATCCCAGTTTTGTGGTGACATTGCAAAGTTTTTTTCTGACCAAGCTTTAGACATTATAAAAATGTTTGACAGCTGATTTAAAAGAATAGGGTTTGGTTTACTTGTTGTAATTTTTACAGCATAATCACCAACCGCTTCAACATTTGATACAGTGCTGATATATTCTTTAAAGTCTGAAGTTCTCTGCTTAGCTCTTAATATACTAAAAACAACATCTGCTGATGTCATTCCAGAACCATCTGAAAACTTAGCATCTTCTCTTAAAGTAAAAATCCAAGTATTTGGATCAGTAGCTTTCCATTTTGTTGCTAAA
The DNA here is from genome assembly GCA_902635845.1 of uncultured Pelagibacteraceae bacterium. Lineage (GTDB taxonomy): Bacteria > Pseudomonadota > Alphaproteobacteria > Pelagibacterales > Pelagibacteraceae > Pelagibacter. The sequence goes on from CACPPK010000026.1 coordinate 3,900, forward strand.
GCAGGCCCTATTTTCATGTCCAAGCCTCTTTGAACTAGAGCTTCGTAAACTTGTCTAGAAACTTGAGTAGTTGGACCCTCATTTTGTGCATGTGGATCTAGTGTTAGACTGTCTCCTTGCATAGACCATTTAATAGTTTTGGCCCACGCTGAAGAAAATCCGAATACTAGAACTAATGACAATAGTATTCTTACTATATTTTTAGTCTTCATTTTTCCCCTCGTTTTTTAATTTTATTTAAAAAAGTATAAGTGAAATAATTGAATTATAGTAGCAATAAATTACTG
>CACPPK010000027.1 GCA_902635845.1 uncultured Pelagibacteraceae bacterium
CAATTTTACCAATTCTATCAAGCTCTTTTTGATTAGTAGATTTGATAAATTTTGTTATTAAATTTAATGGGTTAAACATTACTATTTGATTTATTCTTTACTTATATTGTTTAATATATGTATTAAATAAATAATTTAAACAATATGGGAATTAATTTAACAAATTTTTTATCTTCTCAATCAAAAAATACTAAAATGATTGATTTTCAAGACCTTGATCATCTAGATGGTCTTTCAATTTCAGTTGTTTCAGCAAATTTATATAAAGATATCAGAGATGATTTAACCATGTTTTATTTTAGAGAAGGTGCAAATTATGCTTCTGTTTATACACAGTCAAAAATAGTATCCGAAAATATAAAATGGAATATTAATCAAAGACCAAAAAAAATATATTCTCTAATTGTAAACACAAGAAATGCTAATGCTTTCACTGGGAAGCAAGGGTACGAAAGTTTAAAAAAAATAGCAGATTTAACTGCAAAACAATTAAATAAAAAACAAGAGGAAGACGAGGAATATCCTAAGAAGGTTTCTATAAAAAATATAATTTTTGGTTGCACGGGCACTATTGGAGAAATTTTTCCTTATGAAAAGATTTCTAATAATATTCCAAATTTAATAAAAAAAATTAATTATACTCAAAATAAATTTATATGGATGAAGGCAGCACTTGCAATCATGACTACGGATACAAAGCCAAAATTAGCTATGGAGGAATGTCATATAGGAAGTGAAAAAGTAAAAATATATGGAATAGCCAAAGGTTCAGGAATGATACATCCGAATATGGCCACAACGCTTGCGTATATATTTACTGATGCAACTTTATCTAATGACATTTTAGGAAAGCTATTAAAAAAAAATATAACCAATACATTTAATGCTATTTCTTGTGATGGGGATACTAGCACTAATGATATGGCAACTATTTTTGCAACCAATGAAGTAAAAAATTCTTTAGTAAAAAATGTTAATGAAAATAAAATTAAAAATTTTGATAAAGCTTTAAATAATGTTCTTTTGAATTTGGCTAAAAGAGTTGTTTCAGATGGTGAGGGAGCATCAAAATTTATAACAATAAATGTTGGCAAATGTAAAAATGAGATAGATGCAAAAAAAATTGCTTTCTCAGTTGCAAATTCTCCGCTAGTGAAAACAGCAATTGCTGGTGAAGATCCAAATTGGGGAAGAGTTATAATGGCAATCGGGAAAGCTGGGCCCAAGATCAATTTAAATAAATTACTAATTAAGTTCGGAAATATAACAATTGTAGAAGGTGGAAAATTAAATCAAAGTTACGATGAAAAACAAACGGCAAATTATATGAAATCTGAAAACATTGAGATAAATATTGAAATTTTTACAGGAAAGAAAAATTTTACAGCTTTTACAATGGATTTAACAAAAAAATATATTGAAATTAATGCAGACTATAGAAGTTAACTTATTGAAAATCCAAATTGTATGATTAAATAAAAATCATGATTAAATATAAACTTTTTTGTAAAGAATGTGATTTAAAATTTGATAGTTGGTTTGCATCTTCAAATGAGTACGAAAGATTAAAAAAGAAAAAACTTTTAAATTGCCACAATTGTAATTCAGTTAAAGTCGAAAAAACGATTATGGCACCTCGGTTAATAAGTCATAAATCAAAAACTGATGAAAAAATAAACTTAGAAAAATATAATAAAGTAAAAAAGACTATAAAAGATTATCAAAAATTTATTAAAGATAATTTTAATTATGTTGGTGATAATTTTGCTTATGAAGCGAGATCAATTCATTATAATGATAAAAAAAAATCAAAGGGTATTTACGGTAGAGCATCAAAGGAAGATTTAAAAGAATTAAAAGAGGAAGGTATAGATGCTCAAATGATCCCTTGGATAGATGAAAAAGAAAATTAGTTTTTAATAAACTTCGCAATATAGTTTACAGATAAATCTCTAGAAATACTCCATTCGTCCTTAATAATATTAAAATTCATACCCTCTAATTTATTGAGAGATAAATCGTATTTCATTAAAATTTTTTTAAGATCCTCTGGTTTAACAAATTTTTCCCATTCATGCGTTCCTATTGGAAGCCATCTCAAAATATACTCTGCTCCCACAATTGCAAAAACATAAGATTTCAAAGTTTTATTTATTGTTGCAATAAACATAAGTCCATTTTTTTTTAAAAGCTTCGAGCATGACTTCAGAAAAAAATCTATATCTTCTACGTGTTCAACAATTTCCATGTTTAAAATGACATCAAATTTCTTTCCAATTTTAAGTTTTTCTGGTGAAGAACATAAATAATTAATTTTTAGTTTATTTTTTTTTGAATGAATTTTTGCAATTTTTATATTTTTTTCAGATGCATCTATACCTGTTACATTAGCACCCATTCTTGACATTGGTTCAGATAACAATCCTCCACCACATCCAATATCTAAAATTTTTATTCCTGATAAAGGTTTGGATTTATTTTTTAATTTAAAATTGTAAACTATATTTTCCTTTAAATATTTAATTCTTGTTGGATTAAATTTATGAAGTGGTTTAAATTTTCCTTCTGGATCCCACCATTCGTCAGCCATTTCAGAAAATTTATCTATTTCTTTTTTATTTATACTAGTCATTTAGATAAATAGTTGACATAATAATTTAGATGTATTTTATCCATTATTTATTAAATATTAATAATTAAAGCTAGCATGAAAACAGTTGTATTAAAATTTGGTGGAACTTCAGTGGGAAGTATAGATAGAATTAAAAAGGTATGTAAAATTATAGCTTTTTATAAAAAGAAAAAAAATAGGGTACTGGTTGTCACATCAGCAATGAGTGGTGTTACAAATGAATTGATAAACAAATCAAAATTAATCAGCAATAATTTTGATAAAGCGGAATATGATGCACTGATTTCAACAGGAGAACAAGTCTCATGTTCGCTTATTGCTGGAAGATTAAAAAATAACGGATTTAAATCAAGATCTTGGACATCATGGCAACTTCCTATTTTAACAGAAGGACCCCATACGAGCGCTAGAATTACCTCAGTAAGTACTAAAACACTAAGTAGATATATTAAATCAGGCGGTATACCTGTGATAACAGGTTTTCAGGGTGTTAGTAAAGATTTAAGAATCACTACTATTGGAAGAAGTGGATCTGATGCTACAGCAATTATGATTGCAAAATTTATCAAAGCTGATGAGTGTATAATTTATACGGATGTAGACGGAGTGTATACTACTGATCCAAGGCAATATAAAAAAGCAAAAAAAATTAAAAAAATTTTTTATGATGAGATGTTGGAAATGGCATCTCTTGGTTCAAAAGTAATGCAACCTACATCTGTTCAGGATGCAAAATTAAATAAGATTGATATTAAGGTTAAATCTTCCTTTGTTTCAAAATCTGGAACGTTAATAACAGGTTCAAAAAAGGCATTTAGCGACCAAATTATAACAGGAATATCGTCAACAAAAAATGATGCTAAAA
>CACPPK010000028.1 GCA_902635845.1 uncultured Pelagibacteraceae bacterium
TATTTAAAAATCACGCCCTAAATAGCATATGACCCTTATGTCTTCAAGTAGCGGATTCATAGAAAAGGCCTCTTTTTTGCGGTTAATTGAAGTTAATTGGGTCAACATCAACTGAAAGTTTTATTCCGGAAGAAAATTTATATTTTGGAATAATTTTTGCAAGAGAGCTCTGTAGTTTCATAGATTTTAAGCCTCTAATTAAAAATCTAATTCTAAATTTTCTCTTTAATCTAAACAATGGAGCATTCACTGGCCCTAATATTTTTCCTTCTATTTTGTTTTCAATAAAATTTTTAAAATTAATAGCTTCTTTTTCTAATTTAATTTCATTGTCTCCCGTTAAGATTAAAGAAATAAATCTTTGAAATGGAGGTAGTTTATTTTTTTTTCTTATCTCCAGTTCTCTTTCTAAAAAAATATCTGGATTTTTACTTGTAATTTCTGAAATCATCTTAGTATTATTTTCGTAAGTTTGAAAATATACGGTTGCTGGCTTTCCTGTTCTTCCTGCACGTCCTGAAAGTTGATGATAAAGCTGTAAATTTTTTTCTGCACCTCGTAAATCATGTCCTTGAGATGAAATATCAATATCAACAACTACAATGCAATTTAAGCTTGGAAAATGAAAACCTTTTGAAATTAATTGGGTTCCAACTAAAATATGTGTTTCATTATTTATAATTTTATCTATTTTTTCTTTAGAATCTTTTTTATTCATTGTGTCACTTGAAAAAATCTCAATTTTTTTTCCAGGAAATTTTCTTTTTACCTCTTCTGAAATTCTCTCAACACCAGGACCACTAAAAATAAATTCACAATTACCCTCTTTTTTACAGTTTCTTTTAAGATCAGATTTGTATCCACAATAATGGCATAACAAGTTATTTTTATTTTTATGATAAACTAGATTGATACTACAATTTGGACATGTAAAACTTGTAAAACACTTATTACATAAAGCATTTGGAGAAAAACCTCTTCTATTTAAAAAAAACAAAACCTGATCTTTTTTTTCCAAATGTAAATTTACTTTTTCGATAATTTTATTTGATAGCCATGATTGTTTTTCAAGTTTGGTATTATTTAAATTAATAATTTCATAATTAGGTAATGCTGCGTTTTGGTACCTTTCATTTAATCTAGAAACTTCGTATTTACCTTTTTTAATATTTTCAAAAGTTTCTATAGAAGGAACAGCAGTAATCAAATTGATTGGAATATTTTCAAAAGATGCTCTAGAAATTGCCATATCACGAGCATTGTAAGTTATGCCTTCATCTTGTTTAAATGATTGATCATGTTCCTCATCAACAATTATCATTCCTAATTTTTTAAACGGTAAAAATAGTGAAGATCTTGCACCAATAATTATTTTTATTTTACCATTAGAGACTCCGCTCCAAATTAATTCTTTATTTTTTTTTGAAATACCTGAATGCCAAAGTGCAGGTTTAAAACCAAAATATTCTAAAAATTTTTGTTCAAACTGACTAGTTAGACCTATTTCTGGCAATAAAATTAATCCTTGAAAACCCCTCTCTATCAGTGGTTTTAACGCTTCAAAATAAACTAAAGTTTTTCCTGATCCAGTTGTGCCTTGTAAAACATGAACTCTAAATTTTTTATTTGAAACATTCATTTTTTTTAGAGATTTATTTTGATCACTAGACAGCTTGATTAAGTTTTGTTTAATTTTGCTATCAAATATTTGATAAAGTTGAGTTTCTTTGTTCTCTACCGCATCACTACTTAACAGCACTAACTTTAATGCCATACCCTTTGGGATAAGATTATATTCTGCAAACCAATTTAAAAAATTGATTGTATTTTTTTTTAATGGAGTAACATCTAATTTCTTGATTACCTTTTTAGTCTTAAAATTTTTATTTTTATTTTTTTCAAATTCGTCCCAAACAACACCGGTAATTTTAGATTTTCCAAAAGGTACCATTACATAATCGCCAACTTTAAGAGTTAAATTACTTTCATAAGTAAATGGATGATTAAAAATATTTGGTACAAGAATCGGATATTTCATATTTTTATAATATGAAAAAAAATTAAGAGTGTATTGCTCTTTTATCTACTGATAAAGCAGCTTCTTTAACTGCTTCAGAAAACGTTGGATGAGCATGACAAGTTCGGGCGATATCTTCGGCACTTGCACCAAATTCCATTGCAACACCGATCTCGGCAATTAATTCTCCTGCATGAGGTCCAATTATATGTGCACCTAATACTTTATCTGTTTGCTCATCAGCTAAAATTTTAACAAAACCTTCTGCATCATCTATGGCCTTAGCTCTTGAATTAGCCATAAACGAAAATTTCCCTACTTTATATTTTTTATTTAATTCTTTTAATTGTTCCTCAGTTTTACCGATTGATGCTACTTCTGGTGTTGTATAAACTACTCCTGGGATTGTATCGTAATTTACATGTCCAGATTGACCAACTATGTTTTCTGCAACTGCTATACCTTCGTCCTCCGCTTTATGTGCAAGCATTGGACCAACAATTACATCGCCTATTGCATAAATATTTTCAGCGTTAGTCTTAAAAATTTTATCAGTTTTAATTCTATTTCTTTCATCAAGATCTACTCCTACAGACTCTAAATTCAAACCATCTGTATTAGGTTTTCTCCCAACAGAAATCAAAACTACATCACACTCAAAATTATTTTTATTACCATCTTTATCTACTGTTGAAACCACTGCTCCAGCTGCACTTTTTTTAATTGTTTCAACTTTATTTTGCATATTAAATTTCATTCCCTGTTTTTTTAAAATTTTCATAAATTCTGAAGAGATTTCTTTATCCATTCCAGGTGTAATATGATCTAAAAATTCAACAACTTGCACCTCTGCTCCAAGTCTTGACCATACAGATCCCATCTCCAATCCTATATATCCTCCTCCTACTACGATCATTTTCTTAGGTACCTTTTCTAACTTTAAAGCACCTGTTGATGAGACAATTGTTTTCTCATCTATTTCTATTCCTGGTAATGAAACTGGAACTGATCCTGTTGCAATAACTGTTTTTTCTGTTTGGATGATGGTTTCTTTATTTTTATCATCCTTTATTAAAATTTCATTTTTAGATTTAAAACTTCCGTGTCCTTTAAAGTAAGTAACTTTGTTTTTTTTCAAAAGAAACTCAACACCTTTTGTGAGAACGGTTACAGCTTTATCTTTGCTTTTCATCATTTTGTCTAAATTTAATTT
>CACPPK010000029.1 GCA_902635845.1 uncultured Pelagibacteraceae bacterium
AATAGTAACTGGTTAAGAAATGCCGAAAAATATTTTAATAAATATGGAGATATTGTTTTGGGTGGACCAAATATTCCTTTTCCGTACCAAAAAAACAACATTTCTCATTTTTCAAAAAGATCTTTTTTTTTAAATGGTCATCTCGCTTACAGAAAGTATAAAAGCGAAAAAAGATTTATAAATGATTGGCTTGAATCATGTAATTTTCTAATTTCACGTAATTTATATATAAAATCTAAAGGTATGAATGAGAATGTTTATATTGGTGAGGATCAAGATTATTTTAAAAAATTAAAAAATTTAAAAAAAAAGATTTTTATTCTATTTTGTCCATCACTATATATTTATCATAAAGAAAGAAGTTATGTAAATTTTTTATTACAAAGATTTTCCTTTGGTACAGATGTATTTTCAGGCGTTTCTTTTAATAACGGCCTTAAAGGACTTGCAGTTTCATTACCCTTTTTAACACTTATAGCTACTATTAATCCTATTATTATTCCAACGATAGGACTAGAAAACAGACTTGCAGTCATAATAAAAGAGCCCATTCCTAGAACACCTCTTAATGTACCCTTCTTAAACTTATTTTTATTTTTATCTTTCGTATAAGACTTTGCTAGTGAAACTAAAGATACAATCAAAAGAATTGGATTAGCACCAAATGCACCTGCTACTACTAATGATGATGCTAAATCAGCAAATTCTTCCTTTTCACTTTTCTTCCAACCAAATAATAGAGCTACAACTCCTATAGTTGCACCAAATACCTCTGCTAAATTAACACTTTGAATATCTAGCAACCAACTTTTTTTGATTGCAAAATGTTTGTTCATATATGAAGCAAATTGATCATAAGTTTCTTTATCATTTATTTTGTGCAAAGGAATACCCATAGGAGTTTGAAGATCTTTAGATAACGAAATAAAATAATTCTTTATCTCTTCAAATTTTGTGTCGTTTGGTAGTGTCTCTTTAACTTTTTCCCACATTGAAAGAAAAGAATGGTCATCAAAATGTCTATGAGTGAAACCACCAATACCAGTTTTTATATATTCCTCATCAATCTTTAAATCATATTTAGTTGGAGTTTCATCAATTATATAACCAAATTTTTTTTCTAGAGTTTTTCCAAAAGGGGTAGATAATATTCCAGCAAAAGCGATTGCTGCTTGACGAATTTTTTTAATAATATTCATTTATTATAATCAAAACTCTATCACTGTGACGTTAGTGTGACTATATGAAAGTTATTTAAAAGATTTCGTTGCAAACAAATGTTTATTTAAAGTTTTATAATTGATTTGTAATCAATAGGTCCGCGGTTTGAATCCGTGCGGGGGCACCATCATTCAACAAAATCAAAATTAATAATTTTTACTAAATCTGAAAACTTTTAAATATTGTGTCGTTATTGAGTAGTCGTTAAATTTAAATGTCTTAAAATCCACCTCTCCAATTATCTTTATCTTCGAACCGCTCTTTTTCTTTCTTGGATGTAGGTCTAAATAAAAAATAAACTGCTAGAACGACAGTTAATAAAATTATAATAATCTCAAGTGTCATAAACTAAAAACCATGATATCTAAAAGTTTTACATTTGATCTACCAAGCTGTTAATTTCCAGCACTCGTTGGCATTTTCAATACGAACGTAACAACCAAGAAAAGACATAATTTTAAATGCACAAAAACCTCCAACTAAAATAATGACTACAAGAATTATTGGATTGATTTTTTTCATTAATCTAACTCGTCTCTCTTCTTATTTGCTCAATTTTAATCTTTTTTTGTAGACCTCTATTTTTATCATAAAGAAGATTAAACTTTATTTTGTTATTAGTTTTTATTGTAATTGATTTAGCATTTCTTACTTCTAAATTATCAGCAACTGCACTAATAGGTCTCTTAGTTGGGTTTGAGTTAATTATAACTATTTTAGTTTTATCATTAACTATTTTACCCTTCCATCTTCTTGGTCTAAATGCACTTATTGGTGATATTGATAATTTTTTTGAATGAAGACTTAAGATGGGCCCATGAACTGAAAGATTATAGGCTGTGCTTCCTGCGGGTGTTGACACTAATACACCATCTGAAACTAATTTTTTAATTATTTGTCTTGAACCTTGTTTAATTGACAATGATGCAGCTTGTCTACTTTGTCTAAGAACAGATACTTCATTAATTGCTATAGATCTTCTAATTTGATTATTTTTAGTTTTAACTAACATTTCTAGGGGAGAAATTGTAACCAAGTTTGCTTTTGATAAATTTTTAACAATGTCTTTAGATGAAAATTTATTCATAAGAAATCCATAATTTCCAGAATTGATCCCATAAAAATGTTTGTTAGAATTTTTATTCTTTTTAAGCGTTTGAAGCATGAAGCCATCACCACCAATAACAATAATCAGATTTTCTTTTTTAAAATTACTAGACTTAATTTTTTTTATTAATAAATTTTTAAACTTTAAAGATTTCTTATTTTTATCTGAAATAATATGAAGTTTGCTCATTTAGTGGTGCCCTCGGCCAGACTCGAACTGGCACTCCGCAAGCGGCAAGGATTTTAAGTCCTTTGTGTCTACCAATTTCACCACGAGGGCATTAATGAATTTCATGAGTGTTTATGCTAATATTTATAATTGAACAAGTTTAATAAGTAAATTTTTTTTATTTTATCCCCCAGGCTTCTAGTTGGCCTCTATTTGAGAGAATTTTTTATTAATATTTATCTCAAGTTTTTATAAACTTTATTTTGAATATAATTTTTTAATCCAAATAAAGTAAGAAAACCTGCGAGTGAATAAACTAAATTTACTACATTTATTGAAAGCATAGTT
>CACPPK010000030.1 GCA_902635845.1 uncultured Pelagibacteraceae bacterium
TTCCATTACGTTTAGAAAAGTTTTTGATGGTATTCTTTTTGTTGGACCTGAACCACCTACACCTAATAAAACATTAAGTTCGTCATTATTTATATTAAAGTTTACTGCTGATTTTAGAACTAGATCATTGTCAATTTGAATTTCTGGATTATCAATAGTTTCAATATCTAAATATCTTTTTATTAATTTTGTAGCAGATTCTGTAATATGTTGATTTTGTTTTTCAAATAACGGGTATTGAAATATTTCTTTGATACCTGCTAATCTAGAAATTAAATTATATCTCAAAGAAGAATTAAATATAAAAACTTTATTGAAATTATATTTTTTTATATCACTTGCTAATTTAAAAAATCCTTTAAAACCATCATGTTTTTGATTTATTTTATTGTCTCTTTCTAAGTGAATTATTTCATCAATATAATTTGTTTGATTTAAAAACTCGTCAGCTTTTGAATTTTCTTTCACTAGCAAGCTAACAGGTGCTCCAAATTTATTTGAAATAGCTTTAATAAATGGTAGGAAAATAACCGTATCACCAATACCCATCTTATTTTGAATAACTAATATTTTCATAGTTAATTTATAAACTTTACTAATTAATATTTTTATATAAATTTTTAATATGAGTAAAATTAAAGGCATTTATGCGGCCTCAATGTCGATCTTAAATGATGATTTGACGCTTGATATTAAAAAAACCATTCTGCACGCAGAAATGGTTATAGACAATGGTTGTCATGGAGCAGCTATATTTGGTAGTACAGGGCAGGCTCAACTTATACCTGTCTCTGAAAAAATTAATTTGTTAAATCATCTGACTTCAAGCAAACACAAAGAAAAATATATTATAGGCACTGGTTTAAATTCTTTAGGTGAAACAATTAATTTAATGAGAGTTTCTAAATCTTTAGGTTTCAATAGATTCTTAATTATGCCGCCTGCTTACTATAAATATGGAGATAAAGAAGTAATAGAATTTTATAGCAAAATAGTAGAAGTAATTTCTGATTGTGAAATAGTACTATATAATTTTGAAAAACTCTGTGGTTATAAGTTTAGTATTGAATGTATTGAAGAGTTAGTAAAAAAATATCCAAAAAATATTATTGGTGTAAAAGATAGTTCTTACAATCTTTTTGAAAACTTAAAAATTGATAATTTTTCGGTTTTACCTGGATCAGAATCTAAATTATTTAAAGGACTTCAATTAGGCTGTTCAGGAATTATCACAGCTACATGTAATGCTACTTCTTTACTGGCAAGAAAAGTATATGATGATTTTAATGATGGACAAGATCAGACAGTAAATCAAAATCTCTGTGATGTAAGAGCTGAATTTGAAAAATATAATTTGATTTCAGGTTTACATACATACTTTAGTAAAAAAGAAATATATTATAAAAATCTTTTACCGCCACTTAGCATTTTAAATGCTAAAGATGAAACGGATTTAATCAATAATTTAGAAAAATTAAATTTTTCATTAAAAAATACTAAGGCGGCATAAATGCAATTAGCTAGATATTTAAATAATGTTTTTATAAAAGATGGATTTATATTAGTTGACGCTAATTCAAAAAGTTACATTATTGGAAATCCAAAAAGTGAAAATCCTATAAAAGTTAAAATTTTAAATAAAAATCTTCATTATAAGTTACTATTTCATCCAGATTTATATTTTGGTGAAGCATACACAGATGGCGAAATAATCATAGAAAATGGAACGTTAACTGACTTCTTGGATCTTTCTTTGATGAACTTTGGGAGAGGAGACTTAAATTTTTTTAGTTATTTACTTAATAGATTAAGAGGTTCTTATAGATATTTAACTAATTTTAATTTTATAAAAAAATCTAAGATGAATGTCTCGCATCACTATGATATTTCGGATGATCTTTATGACTTGTTTTTAGATCCTAAAAGACAATATTCATGTGCATATTTTAAAAATGAAACAGATACATTGGAAACTGCTCAAAATAATAAAATTAAACATATAATAAAAAAACTCAACATAAAACCAAATCAAAAAGTTTTAGATATTGGATGTGGATGGGGTTCTTTAGCAATAGATATTGCAAAAAGTGCAAACTGCGAAGTAACAGGCATTACACTTTCAGAAAATCAATTTAATTACTGCAAGAAAAGAGCAAAAGAACTTAATTTAGAAAATCAATTAAACTTTAAGTTAATGGATTATAGAGAGCTTAATGAAAAATTTGATAGAATAGTAAGTGTTGGGATGTTTGAACATGTAGGAAGAAAATTTTATAAAAAATTTTTTTCACAAGTCGAAAAACTTTTAAAAGATGATGGAGTATCATTAATTCATACTATAGGATCAGTTAATCCACCAAGAGATCCACATCCATGGATTACTAAGTATATTTTTCCAGGAGGTTATACTCCAAGTTTAAGTGAGGTGACAACACCGATTGAAAAAGCAGGCTTAATTGTTGCAGATATTGAGGTTTTAAGACTTCATTATTCACATACACTAAGACATTGGAAAGAAAATTGTATTCGAAATAAAGATAAAATTATTGAAATGTTTGATGAAAGATTTTTTAGGATGTGGGAATTTTATCTTGCTGGTTGTGAGATGGCATTTAAGTGGGGAGATCAAGTTGTGTATCAATTTCAATTAACAAAGAATTATTCTTCTACGCCTGTTACAAGAGACTATATTTATCAATAAATAATTGGTAGAAATTAACCTCCTTAAAATGAAAAAAAAGAAAAAAAA